>CAYTOR010000063.1:0-11133 GCA_964439505.1 uncultured Sangeribacter sp. | reverse complement strand
GTCAGCAAAGAGCGGACGTCGGCCGAAGGCCGGTGCGCGGTGCCGAAGGCACTTTGACTGACCGCAAATTTAATGAATTTTCCCTAAAAAATAAAAGTAATGACAAAATAAATTAAAGATAATTCAAGTTTCCTCCGTTGAAAAACTTTGACCGGATAATATCAAATTATAATCGGCGTTTTATCTATATATTTAACCAGTTAAATATTTTTACAGTGCGATCCACTTTACGAATTTCAGGCGAAGCTGTTGGAAAGGGTTTTCTATCAGTTTGTTGCATATCCCTACTCGTACTTTTCGCCTATCTACAATATACTCTCGCCTTCACCGCTATTTCTTTCCCTTTCAAGATTCTCAGCTGTCTGTCAGATGCGGGGTTGCTGATGATACCGGTCCTTTTTCTGAAAAAAGGCTGGAGATACCTCATTCTTCCGGTCGTAGGGCTCTTCGCACTCTTAGTCTTTGCCAACATCATCTATTTCCGGAATTTCGGAGATATGATCGCCCCCTCTCTATATTTCTCTGATTTCAACAACGGATTTGTAGTTCGCAGCGCTGCAGCCTCCATCAAGTGGAAGGATTTATGGCTGGTAGTGGCTGTTCTACTCCCCATTATCTATCCCTGTGTATTCGGTTGGAAAGCGAGTGTAGATTACCTTCCGGCTCGGAGATTCAAACTGTCTTTTATCATTATAGTGGCCTTATGTTGGATCATAGGATACGTCGGCGAAATCCGGAGGATAAAAATGTTTACCAATAGCCCCGATTATATAGAGGCGACCCGCACTATTTTCAATAAATCCCATATTGACTGGCAATCAAAATATAGACAACATAATTTCACCGGCTATCTCACATGGACCCTTTATGAGTCCTTCGGTATTTATCATACACTGAGTCTCGAAGAAAAAGCTTCTATAAGCGAATATCTCGAAGAGAGCAACCAAAGATTCAATGTCTCCTCCGCGTCAAATAATGATACCGGCTCCTACAAGAACAAGTCCAAAAATCTGATCATTATCGTCGTCGAGTCACTCCCCTCCTCCGTTTTCAATATGAAGGATGCCTCTCAGTTCATGCCTACGTTAGTGGAATTGACTACGGACTCGACCAACATATTCGTAAAAGATTGCGACGTTCTTGCCGGACTCGGGCGATCTTCGGATGCCCAGTTTTTGATAAATACCGGACTGACGCCGCTTCATCATGAAGTATTGGTGACCAACTACGCCTCGGGAAATTATCCGGCCCTTGCTAAGGCATTTAAGGGGAATTCTATGGAGGTAATCGGAGAATACAGCAGTCTTTGGTCCCACGGGCTTACCAATAAGGCTTACGGCTTCGACGGTTTAATCAGTGGAATCGCCGTCAACCGCAACGACCAAGACTCCATTATCTTCCGGGCCGCCCTGGAAGAGATCCGCAAGATGAAAAACCCCTTTTTTATGTTCATCTCCTCCATATCCATGCATAATCCTTACCTTACGCGGAACGTTAGTGATGAATTACCCCCGGAAATCGAAGCCGATTATCCAGATGCGCGCGACAGGGAGTATCTCAGACGTCTGCTACACTTCGACAGGAGCCTTGCAGACTTCCTTGAGGAACTGAAAAAAGCGGGTAAATATGATGATTCAGTTATCGTCATCACCGGTGATCATGAAATAGCCAAGTCTGATGTTTCTGCTCAATTCTTCAAAGACAGTGTGCCGATGATTATCCTCAATTCCGGGAAAACAGAATATAGAAAGGAGGGTGTAACTCAGCTCGACATCTTCCCGACTATCCTTGATACTTTAGGATTGGAGTACGTCTATGAGAGATTCGACGTCCCCTATCGCGGTCTGGGTAAAAGCTTATTTGCTCCCGGCCTGCCATACCTCCCTACTGATAAGGATTATCAGATCTCAGAACTTATCATCAGAGCTCCGGTCTGATGCGATCGGTTGAGTTGGAGTCTTATGACGGTATAACTGTATAGAATTGATAACGTTATGCCAGATGCTGTAGAACCCTCCTACTAAGGCCGTAATCGGAGTAAAAAAAGTATAACCCATCCAAATGGCCAAAACAGTATTTTTCTGTCCTAAGGATTGCCCGGCAGTTACGGCATCCCCGTATTTTTTACCAATCCACCGACCTACGCCAAATTGAGCGAAACAACAAATCAAGGATATCAGAATCAATCCTCCCTGCGTCCATAGATCTACTTCGGTCCTCTTGACTGTATGGGTCGTCACGGCCAAGGCCAGAGCGAGGGCTACGATCCATAGATAAAATGACCATTCTTGTTTGGCAGCCAATCTATCCCGGGTCTTCGGCATAAATTTCCGAAGAAGAAATGCAGCTATAAGAGGGAGTAGAAGCAAAGGGAAAACTTTGGAAAGGATCTTCCATCCGGCTGAGAGAAAACCTACTCCGGCGGCGGGGTGAACGAGCGGTACCAGCGCCGGTACAAGCAGCGCAGTGAGAAGGTTTATTACCATGGTATAGGTAGTAATCGATGCCGGACTGCCTCCCAATTTGCGTGTTATCACTGCCCCTGCCGTAGCCGTCGGACAAATCAGGCATATCATCGCGCCCTCCAATATTACCCGCAAGCCGCTTTGGGGCATCGCAATCAACAACACCGCAATTCCGAGAAACAACCCTCCCTGGAAAAGCATCAACCATAAGTGCCAACCGGTCAACCTCAGTTCTGTAAAGGAAATCTTACAGAAAGTAAGAAAAAGCATTGTAAAGATAAGAAGAGGTTGGACGATATGTACACTCTGCATCATGACCTGACGAAGGGCTACAGGTAGATGCATGGCATCAAGCAGCAAAAACCCGAAGATTCCCGCTAACATTGCGATGATCAACGCCCAATCCTTTATTATCTTTTTAATATTCACGACGCTGAGTATTTTGGTATATTACTTATTCTTCGCGGGGGCAATTTATTGCGCCCCTACTTTATTGAATAGGACTAATAGGTCTAATAGGGCCAATTAGTCTAATGGGTCCAATTAGCCTGATAATTCTTTTTTATTGGAATAATTTGAAGTTACTTATTCTCTGTGGACGCGATTAATCGCGTCCCTACCTGTTCTTGGAATGAATCTCAATTCTTCGCGGGCGCAATGTATTGCGCCCCTACTTGGATGTATCGAGCCCTTATTTTAGTATTGAAGCTTACAGAGTCATTTTGGAAGGATCCCAATTGAAATAACGTTCGGGTTTTAGACATTCGGGCCAATCCTCCCTCAATTGATCAAAGTCATTAATAAGGTCATTTATGCGCTTATTGGCGGCTGTCACCTCTTCGACAATCGGCCGATGTTCAAATCCTTTACTTAGATTTCTCCCCCTTCCGGCCAACTGCCGATCAGATTCCGGTATATAGGTTTCCTTGAAGATATCGTAGATATACTCGACAGCCATGTCGGAAGGATGGACCATATCGGAGCCATAGAAACGATAGTCACGAAGATCATCATTTAGAATCTCGTAAGCGGGAAAGTAACTGACTGCAGCCGGATCTGATCTCCTTACAATCTCTTCTATAGATAATCTTAATGTGGCCTTTGAAAGGGAATTACCCTCGAAGCCATCCTTAAGATGCCGGACCGGACTGATGGTGAAGATAAAGCGTGTTGAGGGATACGCAGATTTTATCCTTTCTATCATACATAGCCATCTTTCCGCAATCTCCCCTACGCTCAACATCCTACGGGAAAAATCGGAAGAAGGAAGTTTATGACAATTCCCTACTATAAAAGGGTGAAGATCCATGTACTCTTCGGATCTCTCAAGTCTCGTCAAATTTTCAAGTATGTAGACAAAGGCGGTACCGAATGTTATGACCAAATCAGCACCATATTCCAATTTCTCTCTACAATCTTTTATCGCCTTCTCGTACTTGTCAACCAGATAAGAGTATGTCTTCACTGAAGAAAATTGGGAATCAACAAGCATACTATGGTATGTATACTTATCTTTCACTATACTCCAATACGGGAAATCAGGATCGGTCACTACCTTATCTAAAATCCCGGCAATAGAAGCCGGATTATAGAGCACACCCATGGGATTGTAAGCCGGCCAGAGGTCTTCTCTCATCTTCTTGCAGATATTCTCCGAAAAGCATGAGCCGAAGAAAAGGAGATTACGATGTGCGGATAGTTGCAACCCCGGTGGTTTTACCTTATATTCAGTCCTGAATTTCATTTTATCTTATTCTTCTACCACCTCTTTTTCTACCGCTTCCTGCTTCTGAGGCTTAGGTGATTTACGTTTCTGCAAGCGTACGACATTCTCGACATGATGAGTATGCGGGAACATGTCGACAGGTTGCACGGCAGTCACTTCGTAAAGGCCGTCCATCATAGCCAAATCCCGAGCTTGGGTAGCCGGGTTGCAGCTAACATAAACTATCACCTCCGGCGCTGCATTCAGTATCGTCTTGACAACATCTTCGTGCATTCCGGCTCTCGGAGGATCAACTATCATTACCTCCGGACGGCCATGCGCCTCAATAAATTCGTCGGTCAGGACATCCTTCATGTCTCCGGAATAGAAAAGAGTATTGCCAATACCGTTAACTTCGGAATTGAGTCTGGCATCCTCTATGGCCACTTCCACATATTCTATACCGACCACCTTTTCAGCCGAGCGCGCCACGAAGTTAGCGATGGTACCGGTACCGGTATAAAGATCGTAGACCAGCGGTCTCTTCTCTCGTGCTTCATATTCAGGAGTGCCGGGCTCAAGACCCGCAAACTGTCGGGCTACCTTGTATAGATTATAGGCCTGGCGCGAGTTGGTCTGATAGAACGACTTGGCATTGACCCTGAATGTCAACCCCTCCATTTCCTCTTTGATATAATCCGGGCCTTTGAAGGGTATGATCTCCTGATCGGCAAGACTGTCGTTTAGTTTGAGATTAATGGCATATTCCAAGGAGGTGATCTCGGGAAATTCCTTCTCAATGGCCTCCATTACAGACTTGATCTCTTCGGGACGGTCTGCTCCGAAAGCTACCACCACCATTTTCTCCCCCGTAGAAGCAGTGCGGATCATCAATGTGCGGAGCAAACCTTCATTGTTCCGGATATCATAGAACGAAAGACCATTCTTTCGGGCATAATCATATATGAAATTGCGGAGTCTATTGCCGAATTCTTCCTGAAGCAGACACTCCTCGATATGCAAAACTTTATCAAAAGCTCCCGGAATATGGAAACCGAGTGCATCGGAAGAATCTTCGAATTCCTTACCTTCCCGGATTTCCTCCCATGTACGCCATTTCTTGTTGGAAAAGGTATATTCCATTTTATTGCGGTACCTCCAGGCATTTTCTGATCCCAAAGTGGGTCGGATTTCCGGCAATTCGATTTTGCCTATGCGAGTAAGCGCATCTTCGACCTGAATCCTTTTTTGATCTAACTGAGCTTCGTAGGGTATATGTTGCCATTTGCAACCACCGCATATCCCGAAATGGCGGCAAAGAGGCTTGCAACGGTCTGAAGACGGAGTTATCATTTCAGCGATATGAGCTTCAGCGTATGATCGCTTTTTCTTGTCAAGTTGCAGATCAACTATATCTCCCGGAGCGGCGTAAGGTACAAAAATTACTATCGGGGACTCATCTTCAGGACGCAATTTCACTTTTGCTATAGCCTTGCCTTCGGCGGCCATCCCGGTGATCTCTATACCTTTAAGCAACGGCAGCGGTTTCTTCTTTCTTCCCATTTCTCTTTCTATACGATTTTATCATGCGAAGTTAATATTTTTATTTCAGATGGGCAAATGAAGAGAAATGGTACAGTCTTAAAAATTGAAGTGGATCAGTATAGGTTTAATAATTGAAGAAGATAAGTAAAGTAATAAAAATTAAGTGCTTAAGTATAGGAGAAAAAAAGCGATCCCGTTCTTCTCAGAACGAGACCGCCAAAAACTTAAAAACATGATGAAAAATTACTATACCAGGCAACTTTCGGTATTATTCAAGATTGAGGCCCAATTCCTCACTTAATGTAATAAACCGGGTTTCCTCATTGCCGAAAGTTGGATATTCCGGAAGGTAATTACCAACGGTTAACGATCTTCTTGCCGCCTGCGATATAGATACCTGCGGGAAGAGCGTTAAGGTCGTCGAGGGTAGCGTTGCGCTTGATGACGATACCCTGTGCGTTGCAGATATCGAACTGTGCGGGAAGGACAACTACGTTGCATACTTCCTGGACACCGGTGTTTCCCGGATCGATAGCATAGTCAGCACATATTCCAACGAGGTCACCGTCAACAGTCACGGACTTGAGGTCGGAAGTGAAGCGATAGGTACCCTTCATGGTAGCGGGCACAGAAGTAGTGAACACGACAGTATTGTCCTCCACGCTCCCTTTGGGATAGAACTGATAAGCAGTCGTTGCGCTACGGAGCCAAGCAGTAGCCCATGCCACTTCGATCTCGTCAGCATACGGGAACTTGACCTTGATCTCGCTCAGACTGGGAACGGTAGTGTTGTTGGCGGGTTCGAACTGCATGTCGAAGAGATTGCCGTCGATCACTTCATATTCGTAGGTGAAGGAATCAACGAAGCTGTTGTTACCGTTGATATTGACCTGATAAAGACCACTGGAGGTCACGAGGCGATAGAAACCGGGTGCAGGGCAGATGCGCACATCTGCGCCGAGCACATTCTTAAGATAGACTTTATTGGCATTCTCGGGAATCACATTGCCGGCCTCATCTTTGTAGAACTCGTAAGTAGCGCGGTAGTCAGCGATAGCTTCGCCAAGAGAGCCGTCTTGATTCACCGCATATAATTTGTTGGCACCCATAGTATTTACAATACCGCGTTTTTCACCATCCTGGAGTGAGATTTCAATCACACCGGGGAATTCAAGAGTCAGGCCTACGAGCGGGAATATCTCGGGCTGGCCAAGGCCGACTTTAGGTATGCGGTATTGGAAGGTCATATCCTTATTGTCAGAAGCAACGCCGTTCTCGTCGTAGAGAGTGAGGGCGCCGGCCGGTATCGCGATATCGTATGTGCTGGGATTGGTGATGGGCGAATCCAGTGTTATCTTGAGAGAATTTCCCTGTATGGAAGTAGTAAAGGGGAAATGGTTGTCGTCCTCGATAGGTTGATCCGGATCGTCATCATCTCCGAAGTTGACTCCTCCGAAGTGGTCGTAAATCTCGATCGAGTGCGCTGCGGAAGTATTGATTTCTACACGCTCCGAATTGCCGAAAGTCACTACGAACTCGGTAAGTTCAGGCATAGGAGTAGACTCAGCGGGATAGATAGAGATATTGCTCAGCTTCATTAAATAGTTAAGCACGATCTCAGAGTTGGGAGTCTTCGCGTCCCCGACCAGGAAGTACCCTTCCGGGATAGTCACCTGATAATGACCGCCTGCGAAACTTTCATAGGAGGGAGTATTGAAGAAGGAGACTTGCCATACGTCGGCATAGAAGTTATCGTATTTTACCTGCGCAGTATTGGACGCGGGGACATTGGCGATCACATTACCGTTGCGTGTTACCGTGATATAGAGATCTTTCGTACGGTCAACTTCTGCGCCACCCTTGAAATTGAATACCATGCTGGCGAATCCCATCTCATGAGAGTCGAGACTGAAATTACCGGTAACAGGGCTCAGACCTGTCAGTTGCTCCGCACCGATATTGGTCATGTCCTGTGCGAAGGCTGAACCCGCAAGAAATGCGGACGCGATAAGAAGCACACTTTTTTTCATAGGCTGCTTGATTATGATTGTTATTTATAAGTGAGTTAGAATTTAGTGAATCTATTATAGAAGGATTATCAGGAGAGTAGAAACATGACAAAGCATGTTTCTACTCTATCCCTAATATTCTAATTATCAGATCTGGACTTCGGTCTCGATAACAACGTCGAAGTGATCAAGGAAATCCATCGTCTTCTTGATGTATTCTTCCATCACTACGTCATCCTCTACGAAGGGTACGTGCTCGCGGAAGCTCTTCATTACAGTCTCGATGTAAGGACTGGATTTCAGCGGACGACGGAAGTCGATACCCTGGGCGGCATTCATAAGTTCGATAGCCGCGATATATTTCAGGTTGTCGATGATCTTGTGGAGTTTGGTAGCCGAGTTGGCACCCATTGACACGAGGTCTTCCTGACCGTTGGAGCTGACGATGGAATCGCAGCTCGCGGGCCACGCATACATCTTGTTCTGGCTTACCATCGAGGCTGCCGCATACTGAGGAATCATGAAGCCGGAATTAAGACCGGGCTTCGCCACAAGGAATTCGGGCAGACCACGCAGTCCCAAGATAAGCTGGGCGGTACGACGCTCTGAAATATTACCGAGCTCATGGAGTGCCACTCCCATATAATCGAACGCCAACGCAAGAGGTTCGCCATGGAAATTACCACCTGAAACTACCATATCTTCGTCCGGGAAGACGGTCGGATTGTCAGTCACGGAGTTAATCTCGATATGCAGCACGTCGGTCACATGGTTCATCGCATCCTTGACGGCGCCGTGTACCTGAGGTATACAGCGGAAGGAATAAGGATCCTGTACGTGTTCTTTCTCTCTCTTAATGATCTCGGATCCTTCGAGCAGTGTGCGGAAGACCTTGCCGGTCTCGATCTGACCGGGGTGAGGACGTACCTGCTGGATGCAATTCCAGAAGGGTTCGATGCGGCCGTCGAAAGCTTCCAGCGACATGGCTCCGAAAAGGTCGAAGCAGTTGACGAGATGCCAACCGTCGATCAAGGCCTTGATGCCGTTGGCCGACATGAATTGAGTGCCGTTAAGGAGTGCAAGTCCCTCTTTTGATTTGAGAGTGATGGGATTCCAACCGAAGATGTTGAGCACTTCCTTACCGCTGCGGCGTTTACCCTGGAACATAACCTCGCCTTCTCCGATGAGGGGAAGGAAGAGATTGGCCAAGGGTGCGAGGTCACCGCTGGCTCCGAGGGAGCCGCGATCATAGACGACTGGAAGAATATCGTTGTTGTAGAAGTCGAGTATACGTTGCACAGTCTCTACCTGCACACCGCTGAATCCCATCGAAAGAGCATGGGCCTTCAGTAGGAGCATCAGTTTTACTACTTCCGGTGCGACCGGCGTACCGACCGAGCAGGAATGGCTCTTTACGAGATTCTCCTGAAGCGTGGTGAGATCTTCCTGTGAGATATGCTTGTTGCAGAGCGAGCCGAAGCCTGTGGTCACACCGTAGATAGGCACGGTGTTATTGTCAGTCTTCGCATCGAGGAAATCACGGCAATGTTGAATCTTTACCAAGGCGTCATCTGAAAGAGTGAGCTTGGTGCCGTCCTTAAGAATTTTTTCTATAAGATCGTAGGTCAGCGGCGAACTGCCTATTGCGTATGTTTCTAAGCGCATTGTTGTATTGAGTTGTTTAGTGGGTTGTTTTAGTAAGGTTGAACTAATCGGGTTGTCTCAGCAGGGTTCTGATAGTATAAATTTGAATTATTTTCCGCTGACGATGCGCCCGTTATGAATCGTCATCCTCACGCAATTCATTCCGACGTAATAGGGAAGATAGTTGAGGTTATCGAATTCCAGGATAGCGATATCGGCATTCTTCCCTTTTTCAAGCGAACCGATCGAACCGGCCATCCCGACTGCCGCAGCCCCATTGAGCGTAAGCGCCGTAAGAGTCTCCTCGATCGACATATTCATGTGGATACAAGCCAAAGCAATCGTCAGAGGTATCGAGCCTGAGAAGCAAGAACCGGGATTGAGGTCCGTAGCCAGCGCCACGGCAGCCCCGGCTTCGATAAATTTGCGAGCAGGAGCAAACGGCTCTTTAAGGGCGAAAGCGGTCAAAGGTAAGAGTGTTGCGACCACTCCCTCCTCAGCCATCCGTCGGATTCCTTCATCGCTGACATGAAGCAAATGATCTGCAGATACGGCTTTGAGGTCCGCGGCAAGTTCTCCACCTCCGAGCGTCACGATTTCATCAGCGTGAAGCTTCAACTCATACCCTAATTCCCTGGCTGCTTCCAATAGACGTCGCGAATCTTCGAGTTCGAATACATTCTTCTCGCAGAAGACATCGCAGAACTTCGCAAGTCCCTTGAATTCCGGGAGCATATCTTTGATGATATGATCAACGTACTCTGCCGTGCGCCCTTTATATTCAGTCGGCACTGCGTGGGCTCCAAGGAAGGTAGCGACTACATTCAACGGTGCATCAGGACGCTCCTGAAGATTGCGGATCGCTTCGAGCTGCATTTTCTCAGTTGCGATATCCAGGCCATAGCCGCTCTTAGCCTCTACGGTAGTCACTCCCATCTCGACCATGCGGTCTACGAGCCATGCGGTCTTCTCAGAGATCTCTTCTGAAGAAGCGACTCGGGTCGCATTGACAGTCGACTGGATACCTCCCCCTCTTTCCATAATAGACATATAGGAATCACCTCTCAGTCTCCAGGAAAATTCATCAGGCCGGTAGCCCCCGAAAATAAGATGGGTATGACTGTCGACAAAGCCCGGGACGGCAAGGCGTCCGCCGGCGTCAGTATATTCGTAAGTGTGAAGGGCAAGCAGATCTGCCGGACATTCCGAGGCTGCTCCGGCATACTCGATGATGCCGTCAATAATCACAATTACGCCCTCTTCGACATAGTGGATATTGCCCATCGCCTCCCCTCTCACGGCTTCATGGCCAAGAGGGGTGGCGATCTTCACATTCTGTATTACTCTATTCTGTTTCATCAGATAAGATTAACCTTTGACGACTTCTTCGATCAAGGCCTCGTCAGCAAGGAAGGGCTCGGTGATCATGAAGCCGTTGACAGCCTGAGTGTCGTTCCATTCCTTTACCGTAGACAGGGCATTCTCGTTGCGGGCCCATGAGCGACGCGCTACGCCGCCCATCACGTCCCAGAGCATGGCCTTTTTCAGGATGTCATCCACTCTGTCGGAGCCGTCGCAGACCATGCCGAATCCACCGTTGATAGACTTGCCGATACCGACGCCGCCGCCGTTGTGAAGAGCCACGAGGCTCATGCCGCGCGCGCAGTTGCCGGCGAAGCACTGTATCGCCATGTCGGCCATCACGTTGGATCCGTCCTTGATATTGGAAGTCTCGCGGAAGGGTGAATCAGTGCCGCTGACATCG
>CAYTOR010000062.1:0-11190 GCA_964439505.1 uncultured Sangeribacter sp. | reverse complement strand
ATATTTTTGGGGTTGGCTGTGATAAAGGTGTAACTTATATAACGCCAAATCAAAGTACAGGGAAAGGACAAAGATCTGGAGCAAAATTAGGCGATTTTATACTAATGGGAAGCAATAAGCATGCAGCAATTTACTTAGATGAAGATGATACTTATGTAACTCTTTTCTCTGTCGGAGAAGAAGAGTTTATTGCTCTTATTATCTGTTATCCGGACTGAATGGTAGAGGAGGGGAGTGCCCTCAAACTTCATTACGAATGTGCGGACAATACTGTCGGGGCAATTGGTTGCTCCTGTTATGGTTAATCCTTTGCCTCCATGAATGGTATTGTCAATCGCCATGAAAGTCATAGACGGCCTGATCTGATAGCCAAGGCTATCCAGAACCCTTGCGGCCATGCGGTAGGAGGGTAGAGCGGCGATGGAATCTAACTTGCGGTCAAAATAGGCCATGGCCTCGTTAAATTCCTCCTCGTTAAAGGCCTTCTCTTCTGCCTGTACGGCATCAAGCAAGTCGGAATCTGGCTTTTGAGATGACGCTTCTTCGATCAATCCGATAACGATGACGACCGCCAGTATAATCAGCAGTGGTATAATATATTTTTTCAATTTATGCCAGAAGCAGTAAATCAGGATCGCTAAGCATACCAGGCCGGTGAGCAATCCACCACCGAAAATATTCAATAAGCCCATAGTCAGAAATTTCCGTAAAGATAATGATTATTACCATAAGTTGCAAACCGAAAAAGCCGGTTTTTCGGTATTATGGATGCGGCTGGCATAGACCGCGGTGATTTGAGTTGCAAAAAACCGCGCCAAAAAATTTGACGCGGTCGAACATTGATTATGAAGTAGACCCTCACGGGCCGGAAAGCACTTGAAGAATCCGGCCGACCACGGAGGATCGACCGGAAGTTGTATTTAAAAAGCACTTGCTATATTGTGGCTGAACTTAATTCAGACCCCATAGCCTTGATGGTTGAAAAAATCCGCTCCATTGTTTTTTCGGAGGCGGACGCAATTCCGGATTTGTAAGCCCGCATTTTGGATTCATTGATTCCCGCTTTTTTAGCGAAGGCTGTCACATTGATCCAGTCAAAATAATTGAAAAAGGAAGGAAGGTCATATTGAAAATCAACAACTATTTCATCCATGCTCGTCGGCAATTCTCCGGTCTCTTCCGTTATCATTTCACGGGCTTCATTTATGCTTACAAAAAAATCCTGCTTGGCTTCGGATACCGAATATCCGTATCCCCCCAATCCATGGCCCTGCAGTTCATCCAAGGATGAAATCTGATAGTAGCCGTTATCATTCTTTTCTATAGTCGCAGTTATCCTCATATTGATCGGTATTGCAAAGGTAACGTATTTGTTGCTATTTTCAAAATTTTTCATCAACTTTTTTCAGCTTTTTGAGAGAAATTGCCGTTTTTTTATGAGTGGACAAAAAACGGCCCCGGCAACGTCCCCTCGAGCAGGACGGCCGGAGCCGAAGTTGCGCCGTCAGATCCGGGAGACGGCGCGGTGCCAAATCATAAGAGATAAAAATGGATACCGGATCTAAATTTTGTCCGCCGCTGCGTGGATCCTGTCGGCTATATCGTGCAGAGCGTTTCGCAGGGTCTCTTCCTGGTCCGGAGTCAGTTCGCAGGGTCTGCCATTGCCGTCATACCCTTTAAGACGTTGATAGAGCCATGAAGGGGAAAATCCAAAGTAATCGGTAGAGATCTTGCCCCACTTAATAAACAACAAAATGTCGTCGAAACTATCATAATAATTTTTCATATCGGTTAAGATCTCCCTCCCGAATCGGGAGGGGATTCTTTTACAGTTCAAGCCCGGGCATCGTTGCTTCTTTTAGATAGGTGGAACTCCAGGAGTTATACCTATCTTATTTTTATGAAATTTAGAGGCCGGGGATATTCTCATTCATCCATTGAAAGATAGCGGGATAGGTTGCTACCTTCTCATTTTTTATGGGATGGGTTAAACTGTTTTCTGGAGCTACCATGACGCTACATCCTTCGTATGTGTCTTTTACGGTATAGATGTTTTGCTTAATGGTAGCATCGATACTTTGCTGATTAGAGTTCTTCCCCGGATATTTATCGACATAGAGGTTAAGATCCACTGCGTTTCTTGCGCCCGGTTTCTCTTCATATTTTAATACTATTTTGACCTCCTTGCCATTAGAGTCTTTACACCATAACTCTTTCCGAATCTGAGAACCTGCTCCACGCTCTATTGTATATACTTGGGATGGCAATGATGGATTCTCAATTGTGAGAGTGGGTTTGTCTCCTTTTGCTCGCGGCGCATTAAAGACCAGCCAATAGATATAGTTATATCCGTCGGATGTGGTTTGGTCAAACCTTGCTCTCACAGTCTTGGCATTCAAAATATCTTTTTCAGAAGCCTTCTTATACTCGTCTGTTGCAGCGAAAGCCACTACAGAACAGAGCATCACAGCAATTACCGGTAGGAATACACGTAAAAATTGTTTTTTCATTTTTCCTATTATTTCTATGATTAGTAGTTGTGAACGATAGTGCAAATATACTAAAAATTTCGTGAATCACAAGGGGCGAGTACAGACCTTGATTTCTCCATCAGAGAAGATCACCTTGTCATCTTCGTAAGCAATAATTTTGGCGGATTGATATAAGGGAGGATTACCCGCAAAATTCAGTTCAAATTTTCGCGTCATTCTATCCGAATCATCCGCATCGCCGCGTCAAATCACAAGATACAAATGGATGCCGGATCTAAATTTTGTCAGCCGCTGCGTGGATCCTGTCCGCGATGTCGTGAAGGGCATTCCGCAAGGTCTCCTTCTGGTCCGGAGTCAGTTCGCAGGGATTGCCATTACCGTCGTATCCATTCAGTCGCTGATATATCCAACTTCTGGAGAAGCCAAAATAATCCTTTGAAATATTGCCCCACTTGATATAGAGCAACACGTCATCAAGATTTTTCATTACTTCCGTCATATACTTTTATTTTAATCTCTTTTCCTATAGAAGGAAGGTGAATTATATTATTTCTTGTAGTAAGGTGAATTATAGTTTTTTTATGGAACGGGGTCTTATTCTTCATATAAATCTATGGATGAAGAGAGGCGACGGAAGGAAAAACTATCTGACAGGGATTTCTCTCCATCCGAGAGGCCTTCAATGGAAATATTGTGGAATACTCCTGACGGAATATAATAGACTGTCGAGGCATTCCCAATTATACCTTTGAGTCTGCTCCCTATCAAAATATCGTTTTCTGATCCCTTTGAATTTGCAGAAAGATTGCCCTCTCGCACTTCTGTGAGCAACGCCTCAACTTGAGGTCCGGTGCAAATAAGATGGACTTTAGGATAATTCTGATTATTTCGGATTTCATAACATACGTATTGCCGCGTGGTGCCTTTAGGCTCGAAGTCGGCAAAATCAAGAAGTATCTCATCATCTTTAAGTTTATTCTTAATATCTTCGTAGCCTATTGGAGAAAATGACTTGTTGCCGTAGTCTTTGTAACCGGCAAAGTCAAGCGTTCGCTCAATATTTTTTATATCAGAGTAAGTCTGCAAAGCCTCGTCTGGATTACTCCCAGGATCTGAGAGTAATCTTGATAATTGATTTTTCAATTCTTTTCGAATATTAAAAGCTTTTACATCTTGTTCATTCCCCATTTCCTTGATAACGGCTTCTGAATATTTTTCAGGGGCGCGTAAGGCATATCGGGGGAGAAAAAGTTGATCGTAGACAAGAGAGGTAAAATAATCGTCATAGTGACCTGCTGCAAATCCAAATAGAACGATATTCGGCATTATCTCGTTCAAATCTTCTATATAATCAATTCTATCCGATGCTTGCAACGTTTTGAGTTGTTGAGGCAGGCGCTCCTGATACCAATCTAATACCTCCTTAAATATCCATTCACTTTCCATATAATCCCCTATATACATGAGCATCTTTCCCACTTGGTAATTAGCCCGCTGATATTCTCGGGAGTTGCGCCCAAAGTTTCTTTCATTGATTCGGCGAAGATCCATAAAGGCGTAAAGGGCCGAATCATAATCATTATTTTGAAAGCACGCCTCTCCGAGGAGATTAAGCGATTTTCTTGAATCATCGGAAAGCGGAAATCTTTGTGAGCGCATCCGGGCGGGTTCTAAGTACGATTCGGCCGTAGACCAATCTTTCATTTTAGAATAAATGACGCCCTTAGATATTGCTTTATCATATTGAAATTCCCTTTCATTACTCCGGGGAGGTAAAACCATATCTATGGAATCGATATAGCATCTGGCGCTGTCATAGTCTTTATTTTCAGCGCAGATGAATGCCAGCAATTTATAGTCGTAGTGTAACCCGGGGTTATTTTCACCGAGTCCGGCCTTTGAAATCGCAATACACTTTTCCCCGAATTCTTTTGCCTGCTCATACTTGCCTATCAGATAATTAGCATCTCTGAACCTCACATTCCATACATACCCCTTAAATACCGAATCTGCACGGGCCATCTTTTCAGCCTCTTCAAAAAAATAAGTGGCTAATTTGACATCCCCATCTTTAAAAGCCGTTAAGCCTCCATTATAGAAATCTTGAAACTTAAGGTCTTTGGAATATACCGTTAGAGCGAATCCAAAAACAATTAACAGAATCAGAATTTTTTTCATATCATAGAAATTATGATTATCTAATTGTAAGGAGACATGTCGTTTCGTCTCTCCGATCTCCGACACTTCGAGAGGCAGCGGAAATCAGGTCAGTTGATCCCAGCAGGATTTGCCGTTTTTCTTTATCATGAGGACTAAGATAAGGATGATTAGGCCTCCGATAGGATACAATACTGAGATGGCTGATATTTTCCCCATGAAAATCCCAAAGATAAGGGATGCCAAAGATGTCGCTACCGGAATGTAGAAACCCATCTTTCTCCATTTCAAGAGATCCCAATACCCAAGGATCATTAGTGCGGACGCGACAATCGCGAATATAGGGGTTGCGAGACCAAAAAATGAAGCTGACACCAACATGCCAATGGAGGATAGCAGCATAAGAGCACTAATAACGAGTCCCAGCCATAGATAAAAAGTCGTGAACCCTGCGCGTACTTTCTCACCTTGCATCCCCCTGGCGCCCTCTTGAATCAAGTCATCAGAGTAATCCCCGATGACCATATCCATTCTTTCTCCACATTCCCGGCAATGGGTAAGTACCTTGGGAACTTCGCTACCGCAGTTTCTACATTTTACGTATTCCATAATGTCTGATCAGTTTTATCACCTACAAAGATAACTCATCTTTTCTATTTCGTCAAAATAATCTGTCGTAAAATTATTTACACGCCAATGTAGTGAGGGTCTGAGTACGGGTAAAAAAGGAAATACGATAATGCCTTCCTTAAAATTTGGTTTGGTTTCAGGGATATATTATCTTTGTGGAATAATAGGTTTTGGACCCCCTTATAAAAAGCATTATCATGTATTTTTTATGTGGGATGGTCGGAGAGCCTATCGTTGAGGCTATCCATTTGAATAAGGATTGAAGTTATGACTGAAAATAATGGTCAGAGGTTGGTTTTGGGGATCGATATTGGCGGAACAAATACTGCGTTCGGCGTCGTTGACAGCGAAGGACGGATCTTCTGCAGAGGGGGAATTCCAACTTGCGGGGAGATGGGATTTCCTGAATATGTAGACTCTCTGCGTGTTGCCGTAGAGGAGTGCGTCAACAGAGCCGGTATCGACTTTGGCGAAATCAGGGCTATCGGGGTTGGCGCGCCGTGCGTCAATTGGGAAACGGGCATGATAGAGGGGGCTGTCGATCTCCCGTGGCCATCGCCGTTGCCTCTGACCGAGGAACTGACGCGTGCTTTCGGCGTGCCGGCATACGCCGATAACGATGCCAACGCAGCGGCTATCGGTGAGATGCACTTCGGCGCCGGAAAAGGACTTGACAATTTCATTATGATAACCTTGGGAACCGGGGTCGGCAGCGCGATTATCTGTGACGGCCGTTTGCTTCACGGAACACGCGGATTGGCCGGTGAATTGGGCCACATCCCGATCGTGCATGGGGACGATGCACGGCTTTGCAATTGCGGTCTAAAAGGTTGCTTAGACACTTACGCTTCGGCACGCGGAATCGTTGCTACGGCCAAAGAACTTTTGGCCCGGACCGAGGTCGAAAGCAAATTGCGGTCGCTATCTGATTTTGATACCAAGGTGATTGGCGATGCGGCTGCCGAAGGTGATCCATTGGCTTTGGAGACATTTCGCCTTACGGGTGAATTATTAGGGCGGGCATGCGCTGATTTCACTGCTTTCTCTTCGCCGTCAGCTTTTATATTCTTTGGTGGAATCACAGGCTCTTTCCCCTTCTTTGAGCCGGCTATGCGCCAGACTTTCAATAAGAATGTACTTTGGATATATAAAGATCAGGTGAGTTTCCATCGATCTCTTCTTCCCCATTCCGATTCTGCAATTTTGGGGGCTGCGGCCCTTGCTCATAACCAATAAAAATTTCTTAGATCCGGAAAACTTTTAGATTCTGTATTTAGACCCCGGTCTTAAGATTTCTTGTGGAACGTCATCGTAAGAACTTCATGGATAAAAAATTGCTTGAGATATGCACCGGTGATCCGGAGGGTGTCGCGGCCGCCATTGAGGGGGGCGCCGATCGCATTGAGTTATGTTCCGGCTTATCGGAAGGAGGCCTGACCCCTTCGGTCGCTATGATTCGCTATTCAGCGAAAAGAATCCCAACCAACGTGCTTATCCGGCTCCGGGCCGGCGATTTCGTCTATTCCCCGGCGGAGTTGGAGGTGATGAAGCAAGACATCGAAGACGCAGTGAAAGCCGGAGCCTCAGGAATAGTTGTAGGGGTGCTTACCCCCGATGGGGATGTTGATAAAGAAGCATGTCGGAATTTGCTTAAAAGTGCACAAGGACTCGAGAATACTTTCCACCGTGCTTTTGACCTTGTCAGGAATCCTTTTCAGGCATTGGAAGATATTGTTGAACTGGGATTCAGTCGCATATTGACCTCGGGCCAGCAAAACTCCGCATTGGAAGGCGCGGGGCTGATAGAAGAACTGAAACGCAGGGCCCGCGGAAGAATCAAGATCCTGGCGGGCGCCGGGGTGTCGCCCGAGAATGTGGCTGAATTGGCACGGTGCTCTCAGGCCGATGAATTTCATGCTTCGGCCCGTCAACCCAAACTGTCAGCAATGATATATTCAGGTTCGGCGTCAATGGGCAGCGCTGACTCTGCCGACGGCAGCCGCCTGGCCACTGACTGCGCCACAGTATCCGCAATCCGTCAAGCTCTTGACGAGTCAACCGATTAGAGTAAAATTCCATTCTCCTTGAAATTTTTCTTTTATGAAATTTTGCTTTTATGAAAAAATTCTCTTCTATGAAACTTCTCTTTAAAATATTCCTCCTCTCCATCAGTCTTTTCCTTGGTTTCAATGCCTCGGCCCGGTCCATATTATCGGCCCCGGCTGAAGAGGATTATATTCGCCGACTTGAACTTCAACCTCAACTCGCGGAGCGGTTGAGGATTCCGGAGGGTTTATCAGCAGAGGAGAAGGAAGCGCTGACCTTCCTGTTCGCCTATATGCCGACCCCCGACATATTGGATCATGACCTTGATTTCTTTCTTGAGAACACGAGATTAGCCATAAAATCATCTGAGGAGATGCCTTGGGGAAAAATGGTTCCGGACCGCGAATGGCGACATTTCGTTCTTCCGGTCAGAGTCAACAATGAAGACCTTGACAATTCGCGTAAGTTTTTTTATGACGAACTGCGGCCACGTCTGGAGGGACTCTCAATGGAAGAAGCTATTTTGGAGGTTAATCATTGGTGTCACGAAAAGGTGAGTTATCAGCCGTCGGACCAGCGGACATCTCCACCACTGACCACTATGGCGAACGCCTCTGGACGTTGCGGCGAGGAATCGACGTTTGCAGTCGCCGCATTGCGCAGTGTCGGCATTCCGGCGCGTCAGGTCTATACCCCGCGCTGGGCACACACCGATGACAATCACGCATGGGTCGAGGCATGGGCCAACGGCAAATGGCATTTCCTCGGAGCCTGCGAGCCGGAACCGGTGCTTGATATGGCATGGTTTAACGCGCCGGCCTCGCGCGGAATGCTCATGACAACAAAGGTCATTGGGGATTATGACGGGCCGGAAGAGAAATTAGAAGTTTCGCCCACCTTGACTATCATCAATATCACGGAGAATTATGCTCCGTCGGCTCTCTCGTCCGTCTATATCCTCGGCCGCGACGGCAAGCCGATCCCCAATGCCAAAGTGAGATTCTGTCTATATAATTATGCCGAATTATATCCTCTGGTAGAAAAAAACTCGGATTCTCAAGGCTTGGCTCAGTTTTCGTCCGGACTCGGAGATCTCGTTGTCTGGGCTTCGGACGGCACCAATTTTAATCTGGCTAAAATAACAGCCGGCGATACGTTGACCCTGACCCTTGACAAGGATTCCTCCTTTTCCGGCTCTATAGATTTCGATCTCACCCCACCACGGGGCCATGCTAACCTTCCGGAAGTCAGCCCCGAAGCAGTTGAACTCAACGACCGACGAAAAGTTTACGAAGACAGTCTTCGGCTGGCATACACCAACACATTTCCTTCTCCCTCTGAGGCAAACGCAATTAGCCGGGAACTGGGATTAGGCGACGAGGGCGTGGAACGCCTCATGGAAGCGCGTGCAAATCTTAACGTCATTGAGCAATTCTTGCGTGAGACGCCCCCTGCTCAGCGCGCGAAAGCTGTGGCACTTCTTGGTGAACTGAATGAAAAAGATATCCATGACGTCACGGAGGATGTGCTCAGAGAGCAACTTGACTTTACATACGGTGATGAATCATCCTCCTTGTTCAATGAATTCATACTCAATCCGAGGATAGATTTCGAAATGCTCCGCCCTTATAAGGAATCAATCCAAAAGATGCTGACATCAGAAGAAGCCGAGGCCTTCAAGAATAACCCCAACCTTATTGCAGACTTTATCAGGTCGGAGATAGCGACTGATTCTCTATATAATCCGGAAAGTCATTATCAGGCGGTCACCTCGACGCTGGATTATAAAATCGGTGACTATGGAAATAAAGATCTTGCGTTCGTTGCTATCTGCCGTGCGTTGGGAGTGGCAGCCCGTCTGGATCCGGTCAGCCGAAATGCCCAATATGCCGATAAAGCCGGACAATGGATCGACGTTACTCCCTCCGCAAATGCGACTGCAAAAGAAAGTTCGGGAGCCAAAAGCACCTTGCATATAGAGAATCTAACCGACCTCAAGGGGCGATCACAAAAATATTATTCTCAGTTTACTATATCAGAGATTTGTCAAGGGATTCCCCGGCTTATGGAATTTGGTGATTTCGAGCCCGTTGAATCTATTAATGATCGAAAAGAGCAGATTTCTCCGGGACAATATTTTCTTCTTTCCGGACAGCGGCTTGCTGACGGCACAGTGCTCGCTCATGGTGAATTTTTCACAGCAGAAACGGGCCAGCCAACCGAGGCTACCCTAAAGCTCCGTCAAGATTCCAATGCTCTGCAGGTCATCGGCAACCTCAATGCCGAACTCTTATACACCCCCATAGATTTCAAGGACGGCAAGATGGAAATTGGCGAAACGAGATCAATCCTTTCGTCGACCGGACGAGGATATTATGTCTTAGGGGTCATACTCCCCGGCCACGAGCCAAGTGCGCATGCCCTTAACGATATCTCAGCATCGGCTAAAGAATTGGAGGCGACTGAAAGAACGCTACTGATACTTTTTCCAGATAAGGACGCGGCAGCCCGATTCCGACTTTCCGACTATGGGGCGTTGCCCTCAAATCTTCAATTCGGAATTGACACCGGATCTATTGCCGAAGAACTTCAGGAAGGTCTTGAACTCACAGCTCCAATTTCGGCCGACATGCCCATATTCGTTATCGCCGACTCTTTCAACCGCATCATTTTCAGCCAACAAGGCTACACCATCAGTCTGGGCGAGACCCTCGCCCGGATCCTCACGTCTCTATCCGACAACTGACCCCGGATGCTTGATCTTGGCGTAGTTGGCGAGCATGACGCCTGCTACAATCACGACGAAAGCTACCGGCTGATACCAATGGAAAGTATCGAGTTTCAAAAGCAATGAGACGACGGTGGCGATAACGGGTACAAGATATTGATAGAAGGATAGGATCTCGCTGCCTACAAGTCGGATTGCTATCGGAGTGACGATGTAGCAGTAGACGGTAGGGAAGAGGACGATAAAGATCAGGGCTCCCGCCGGCCACCATTCGGGATGTTCCAAAAGGGCCAACTTGTGAGGAAGAGTAAAGATCAGGGGAAGCGCAAGGATTGAAGAGAAAAGGAAAATCCATCGCATCAGGTTGATTGTGCCGTAACGGTGCGAGGGTCCTTCTATAAGTACAAGATAGATAGCGTAACTGACGGCCGCGACCATAGCGAAGATATTGCCGATCATGCGGCCCCCTCCAATCTTGCCGCCTCCCAATATGGCGAGTAACGCTCCGGCGAAGGCAACTCCCATGCCTATCCATTCCAATTTCCCGACTTTTTCATGTTTAAAGACAGCATGAATCAAGACCACCAGCATCGGTTGGAAAGTCAGGATGATCGCTATATCAATCGGCGATGCAGTGTTGAAAGCCAGAGAGAAGACATATACGAAGCCGAGCATCATCAGTCCCGAAAGCCAAAATAATTTCCAGTCACTCTTGCGGATCGTCTCGGTCTTTACGAATAAGGACAGTAGCCATACTGTGATGGCGGCGCCAAACAGGCGACTCAACGCGACTCCGGTAGCCGGCAGCCACTCCGGTATTACGATTTTATTTGCGGGTTCGTTAAAACCCCAGCAAATAGCAGTAGTCAGCGCAAGAAGATTTCCTCCTAAAAGAGCCTTTATGCGGCTTCTTCCTGACGATGAAGTGGAAAGTTGCGGATTATTCATAAATTGGGCTGGATTAATTAACCTACACAAAGGTAACGTTATTCTTTTAAAAAGCAAAATTTTATAAACAAAAGTTGCCTTCCCGTTACGTAACGGGAAGGCAACTTCAAACCTAAATCTCTATATACCGCAAACTTTCGGGTAGTGTTTCATCGAGTGTGTCTGAGGCGAGTTGATTCAAGCCTGTAG
>CAYTOR010000061.1:0-11899 GCA_964439505.1 uncultured Sangeribacter sp. | reverse complement strand
ACTGGCAGGCCACCAAGTCGACCGGCGACTTCGACGCCCGCACCTTCCAGATTAAGGCACGTCCCGAAAAGCCCCTGGCCAATTTCCGCCCGGGAATGTCGGTCATCCTTAAAGAAGTGGTAAAGAAAAAAGAAGACTCGAAGAAATAAAGACACGAAGAAATAAAGAGATGTGTCCTGTATTTGAAATATTCCGTCGTTCCACCCTGCAGCTTGTGCGCCGCCCGATCTATTGGGTGGCGATCTTCCTGCTGCCCTTATTCTGCTTCCTGCTTCTGTCGTCGATGATGGACAACGGACTCCCGGCCAAGACTCCCGCCGGGGTCATCGACCGCGACGGTTCGGCTCTTTCGCGACAGATCACTCAGAATCTGAACGGGATGCAGCTCGTCAGCGTCACGGAGATGCCCAATTCCTTTACTGAAGCCCGTCATCTCATGCAGGAGGGGAAAATCTTCGGATACTTCCTTATCCCGGAAAACTTCGAGGCCGATCTTCTGGCCGGACGCGGGCCGCAGATCTCCTTCTATACGAATATGACCTACTTCGTGCCGGCTTCGCTGCTCTTCAAGACCTTCAAGAGCACGGCCGTCTATACCAAGGCCGGAGTAGCCGTCAATACCATAGAGAGCGTCGGATTCACCCAAGACCCTTCCCCGCTGCTTCAGCCGGTCAATATCGTCACCCGCCCTATAGGCAATCCCGGTCTCAATTACGCTATCTATCTTTGCGTCTCATTCATACCTTGCGTCGTCCAGCTGATGATTCTCCTTGTGACCTGTTTCAGCCTCGGTCAGGAAATCAAATACGGCGACTCGGTGCGGCTTATGCAGATGGCCCGCGGTTCGATTGTAAGGGCCATGATCGGAAAACTCCTCCCGCAGACCCTGATATGGATCGTCATCGTCATCTTCATGGAGTCATGGCTCTTCGGATGGCAAGGCTATCCGATGCACGGGTCCTGGGGGTGGATCACCCTTTCTGAGATTCTTTTCGTCCTCGCTTCGCAAGCTTTCGGGCTCTTCATATTCGGGTTGCTGCCCAATCTCCGTCTCTCGCTCTCGGTCTGCGCTTTGCTGGGTATCCTCTCCTTCTCGATCGCGGCCTTCTCTTTCCCGATGCAGAGCATGTATGGCGCCATAGCTATCTTCAGCTATATAGTCCCGATCCGGTATAATTACCTCATCTATGTCGACCAGGCCCTCAACGGGATCGATGTCTTCTACAGCAGATGGTGGTATATCGCTTACTTCATCTTCATCCTCCTCCCCCTGACTATCCTCCCCCGACTGAAAAAATTCATGGTCAAACCGGTCTATGTGCCTTAAAAGGATCCTGCAACTCCTCTTCTCCAATCTCTCTCCTCTCTTCCAAACGATATCTAAATGAAAAGATTCTTCCGACAATATTATGCCGAGTTTCTCCGGGAGTTCACCCTGGTGAAAGGCGATATGGGCGTGCTGATCTTCCTGCTTCTGCTACCGGTCGCCTATCCTATCGTCTACTCGCTGATATATAATCCAGAGTTAGTCCGCGACGTTCCGATAGTAGTGGTCGATCATGACCGCACTCCGATGTCGCGCGAGCTCGTGCGCCGCCTTGACGCTACGGAAGGAATCCGTAGCATCGGGTATGCAACGGATCTTGCCGAAGGACGCCGGGCGATGAACGAACATAAGGTCTACGGAATTCTGGAGATTCCGGAAGGCTTTGACCGCAAGATCGGGCGCCTCGAGGAAGCCAACGCAGTGCTTTACTGCGAAATGTCGCTCTTGCTCCGCTATAAGTCGATCCTTGTCGGAGCTACCAACGTCATGCTTGATATGGGCGCCGACATCACAACCGAACGCATCGACGAGATAGCCCCCCTGGCGGAAACTATCTCTACGGGCGACCTCATGCCGATCAATAACATATCGATGGGCAACATCGAGGGAGGATTCGATTCCTTCATCATGCCGGGTGTCCTGATCCTTATCCTTCAGCAGGCCCTGATGTTGGGAGTCGGTCTCTGCGGGGGCGCCCTGCGCGAACACCCCTCCAAAGGGGGCGCCATAATTCACGGGTCGATCCTGACCTCCATGTTAGCGCGCATGACGGTATTTCTTATCTTCATGATTGTCCCGACGATCTATGTAGTCCATTACGTCCCGCTGATGTTCCGCTTCCCTATGGCCGGCGACATCTGGCAGGAACTCCATTTCATCACTCCCATGCTCTTCGCTACCATCTTCCTCGGGTTCATCCTTCAGGGTGCGGTCCGCGAACGCGAGAGCGTCTTTCTGCTATGGGTAGTCACTTCCATCATCTTCCTCTTCCTCTCCGGCCTGACCTGGCCCCGCTACGCGATGAATGACCTATGGCTCTTCCTTTCCGATTGCGTCCCGGCTACGTGGGGCGTCGAAGGATTCATCCGGATGAACACCAACGGAGCTTCCTTGGCTCAGGTGCGCCCGGACTATATCAATCTCTGGATCCTGACCGGCGTCTACGGCGTACTGGCCTATTGCGTGCAGAGATGGGTGCAGCGTCCCGCAGTCCGCAGGGCTCTTGCCGCCCAAACCGCCACCCCGTCTGCCGGCTCCCCCGTCGCCTCTCCAGCGGCCGGTAGTGAAGATTCCACCGCGAGTCCGCAATCTTAAACTTCCTTATACTTACACGGGATGCTGACCGGCCTTTTTAAAGTTATGTCCAAGGTCCCTCTCCGGGCCAACTATGCGTTGTCGACGGGGGTCTCATGGCTTCTGCATAGCGTCATCCGCTATCGAAGAAAGGTCGTCATGCAGAATCTCAGCGAATCCTTTCCCGAGAAATCGGAGAAGGAATTGAAAAGAATAAGCCGGGAATATTACAGATTCTTAGGTGATTACTTCGTGGAGACAGTAGCCTTGGCCTCCATGTCGGAGGAAGAGATGCGCCGCAGGATGCGGTTCGAGAATGTGGAGGCCGTGGAGGCCTGTCTTCGTGCGGGGCGCCCCGTGACTCTTTTACTGGGCCACTACTGCAACTGGGAATGGTGCAGTTCCATTCCCCTGCATCTTTCGGTCCCCTGCCGTCCGCTCCAGATCTATCATCCCCTTTCCAACAAGGATGCCGACAAGGCCTTCCTTATGCTCCGCAATCACTTCGGCCCCAATTCCGTTGCCATGGCCGACACGCTGCGGGCCATAGTCGCTGCCAGAAAGGAAGGTCTGCCCTCCATCACGGGATATATTGCCGACCAGGCCCCCCTTTACGACAGTACCCATCTTTTTCTTGATTTTCTCAATCATGATACCCCCGTACTGACCGGCGCCGAGAAGATTTCCCGACGGATAGGTGCGGCTGTCTTTTATTGCGACATGCGCCGCGAAAGCCGGGGCCATTATGTCTGTCGATACGTCGAGATATCCCCTGACGCTTCCCAAGATGAGATGTTTGCCCCGACCCGGCGATATTGGAAACTTCTTGAGGAATCTATCCGCCGCCAACCCGCATATTGGCTCTGGAGCCATCGCCGCTGGAAGCGCACCCGCGAAGGCTTCCTCTCCCTTTACGGGCCGGAGGAAGCCCGGCGAAGACTCAGCGGGCTTTGATCCCCCTGTCGCATTATACCCCTGTCCTATTATACGCTTTGAACCCAACTTATTATTAACGCCATTGATTTTGGCCCGAGGGGGGGATTGCGTTTTGCAGTCTGCCGAATTTTTTTTAATTTTGCAGATTATGAAAGATCTGATGATGATATTCCGGCGGTTTGCCTGGAAATACAAG
This sequence comes from uncultured Sangeribacter sp., assembly GCA_964439505.1. Taxonomy (GTDB): domain Bacteria; phylum Bacteroidota; class Bacteroidia; order Bacteroidales; family Muribaculaceae; genus Lepagella. The sequence continues at coordinate 8,147 of CAYTOR010000061.1, read as the reverse complement.
AGGGCATTCTTCCTGAGCGTCTTCTTTAACGTCATTACCTCGCTTTTCACGATCTTCTCCTTCGCCTTCCTTATCCCTATCCTGCAGATTCTATTCGGCCTTGACGACGGGGTCTATCATTTCATGGAATGGGATTGGAACAATATCAAGGATATAGCCGTCAATAATTTCTATTATTTCACCCAGACCCTCATATCTTCTTACGGTCCGTCGGCTACGTTGGCCATCCTCTCGGCCATCCTCATCGGCATGACCATACTGAAGACCGGCACCTATTATCTATCCGACTATTGCATCATGCCGCTGCGCTTCGGAGTCGTACGCGATCTGCGCAACATGATGTATGAGAAAATATTGGCGCTCCCGATCGGCTTCTTTACCTTGGAACGCAAGGGAGACATTATGGCCCGCATATCGGGCGATGTGACGGAGGTCGAGACCTCGGTGCTATCCTCTGTCCTCTCTCTCATCCGCTTTCCGGTCATGATCATCCTTTATTTGGGCGTGATGATCTACGTCAGTTGGCAGTTGACCCTCTTCGTACTGATAATCCTCCCGTTCTTCGGCTGGATAATGGGGACTATCGGACGCCGGCTGAAAGCCAGTTCGCTGGAAGCCCAGAATCTTTGGGGAGATATCCTCTCTTCGACCGAGGAGACTATCGGGGGCCTGCGTATCGTCAAGGCCTTCAACGCAGAAAAGAAGATGACGGAGCATTTCGAGAACCAGACGCAGCGCTTCTACGATCTGAGCTGCGCCATCCAGGCCCGCGTAGCCTTGGCGCATCCCGTCAGCGAGACCCTCGGGACGTTGGCCGTAGCCATAGTCCTTTGGTTCGGCGGGACCCTGATCCTTTCGGGTGACTCTTCGATCGACGCGGCCCAGTTCATCTACTATATGGTCATCTTCTACAGCGTCATCAATCCGGCGAAGGAGTTGTCAAAGACCAATTTCACCGTCCAGAAAGGTGTAGCGGCGCTGAGCCGAATCGACCGTATTCTCGAAGCCCGGAATCCCATTCAGGACCCCGATCAACCTATGGACCTGCCGACGCCGGAAAGTCACGGCAGCGGCATCGAATTCCGCAACGTCAGATTCTCTTACGATAAGCGCCGCGACGTCATCAACGACGTGTCGCTCAATATCCGCCCGGGCCAGACGGTTGCCATCGTCGGACAATCCGGTTCGGGGAAGTCTACGTTGGTCGACCTCGTACCCCGTTTCTGGGACGTAGACCAAGGTGAGATCCTCATCGACGGGGTCGACGTCAGGAATCTCCGGGTAAAGGATCTCCGCTCGCTCATGGGAAATGTCAACCAGGAAGCGATACTTTTCAATGACACTTTCTATAACAACATAGCCTTCGGAGTAGAGGGAGCGACCAGAGAGCAGGTGGAGCAAGCGGCCCGGATAGCCAACGCACATGACTTCATCATGGCAACCGAAAAGGGCTACGACACTCCCATCGGCGACCGCGGTTCGCGTCTGTCCGGCGGCCAGCGCCAGCGTATCAGTATCGCCCGCGCTATCCTCAAGAATCCCTCCATCCTGATACTCGACGAAGCGACCTCCGCCCTCGACACCGAGAGCGAACGCCTTGTTCAGGAAGCTCTGGAGCGGCTGATGAAAGACCGGACTACTATCGTCATCGCCCACCGCCTCTCCACCATCACCAACGCCGACCTGATCTGCGTCATGCAGGACGGCCGCATCATAGAATCCGGCACCCACAACGAACTCCTCGCCCTCGGAGGTCATTATCATAAACTCGTAATGCTTCAGCAATGAAAAAAATCGCAATTTTCGCATCCGGCAACGGCTCCAACGCCGAGAATATATATCAATTCTTCTCCAACGGCAACCGCGTCCGCGTCCCTTTGGTCATCTATGACCGTAAAAACGCCGGGGTAGCCGACCGAATGGCCAAGTATCCGGATGTAAAGACAATCTATATCCCCAAGTCAACATGGCAGGAGAATCCGCAGGAAATCCTGGATCTCCTGCGCCGGGAGGAGATCGATCTGATCGTCCTGGCCGGGTTCCTGCGTTTCGCCCCCAAAGAACTCACTGAAGCCTACGCCGGGCGGATGCTCAATATCCATCCCTCGCTTATCCCGGCTCATTGCGGACCGGGAATGTACGGCGATAAGGTCCACGAATCGGTCATCGCCGCAGGCGACTCCAAATCGGGAGTTACGGTCCATTACGTTTCCGAAGTCATCGATGGAGGCGAAATCCTGATGCAGGAGGAAGTGGAGGTCGCCGAAGGAGAGACCCCCGAAAGCCTCGCTCAGAAAATCCATGCGATCGAGTACTCCCTCTATCCCCGTGCTATAGTGGCCGCTCTGGCGCGCCTTGACCAACAGAACGGCAATCCTCCTACGATTCCCGGAGTAACGCCTCCTCCGACGCCGTCGCCGGCTGAAGAATGGGCCGAGACATTAGGCGTCAACTATAACCCGGAGAAAATTTATAATTCCCCGTCTCAGAATCAGCCGGAGAATATGAAGGAAGGCCAATTTGAGGCTCCTGTCCCCGGCGGCACGCAACCGAATCCTCAAGCCGGTTTTCAGCCTCAGGAGCCGACGGGACAGACGCCGGAAAAAATGCCTTCGACCTATCTGGTATGGTCCGTCATCATGACAATTCTCTGCTGCCTGCCGGCCGGAGTAGTGGCGATCATTTTCTCTTGCCAGGTCTCAAGCAAATTCTATGCCGGTGACTTCGCCGGAGCCATGCAGGCCTCCGAACGCGCCCAGATCTGGATCATCGTCAGTTTCGTGCTCGGCGTCATGGCCAATACGCTCTATCTCCCCTTGATGATGCTGTTCTGAAGGATATTCCCCCTGACGGAGGCTCGCCAAGCGCAACTTGGCGAGCCTCTGCTTTTATATTAATCCACTACCCCCCCTCCCCGCCGGCCTTCGGCCGACGATACGGGCCTAAGGAATCACCCTGCTCCGCGGGGTTAATGGTGGGATTTTTAGTTAAAAAAACGTAATCTTCATAATTTCAACATAATTTTTTCAAAATCATTACGCTATATAAGAAAATTTCATTAACTTTGCTCTAAGCTATCGGAATGCCTGCCAGATAGCTATTGGAATGCCTGTCAATTAAAGGACAAAGTCTGTCAATTAAAGGACGCAACCAATCATTCGAAAACAATAAATTAACCAACCATATTTATCCAACAACTTAACTATGAAGCGAAATTACTTAGTGCCCGCTTTTACTTCCGTCCTTAGCGTCGGAATGTTGGCAACAGGTATTTTGGCCTATGCTTCCACCCCGTGGAAGGAAGTGTTAGAGGGTAATGAAGATGCTCGCCCGAGCAGTTTCAAACGCGCCTCTACCCCCCCGGCCCAATACCTGAAAACAAGAAAAGCGGGAAATCCTGAAAATTCAGTTATGCCCGCCCGTGACGGCATGCAGACAATTCCTACCGCGCTGAGCCGGAGGAACGTGAAACCTGCCTCCATCATGCGCTCCGTCGAAGCTCCCCGTGGCCATGTCTACGGCGTCGTTAACCGCGACACCGAACTGGAATATAACTATCAGGCTTATATCGGAGAATTCGACCTGGCTTCCGGCCGATTGACCCCCCTCCATTACGGTCCCCAGTATTCCCCCTACACCGGCTACGACTACGTCTTCCAGGCCAACTCTTACCGTAAGGGCGATATCATCTGCATGACGCACGAGATGATCGTCACCGAGGACGGCGAGCGCTCGGTAGCCATCTGGAGAACCTACGATCTCCTGAGCGGCGAACTGACCGGCGTTCATCAATTCTCCAACCCTAACGCTACAGGCTACACTGTCACTTACGACCCCGATCTCGATATCTTCTACGTTGTCGGCATCGACAACATGAACGCTCAGAGTGAAGGCGACGGCTTCTTCGGTATCGTCAAGCCCAACGACAACGGCGAATGGACTTACCACATGGGCGGTAAGCTCGAGACAAAGGACGGCTCCAAGCCCTTCATCGCAGCCGCAGCTTACAATCCTGTCGACAAGCAGCTCTACGCTTTCGACAACGATAATAATGTCTTCACCGTAGAATGGGGCAAGAACATCAATATGCCCGAGACCACTCTGGTCAGCCTCGGCTTCATCACAATGGAAGACGACGGCATCCTCTTCGAGTGCAATTCCGCCGACCCCATGGCCGGCCAGATCACTTATAGCCCCACTGACGAGCAGTTCGTCGCGATCTACCGCGACAACGCCAACCAGAAGGTGCGCATCGCTTTCGTACACCCCGAGACTTTCGAGGGCGTAATCGGTGCTGACGTCCGCGCTAAGGCTACTCCTTACGTGACCGCTATCTTCTGCACGGATGACTTCGCATCTTCCGACGCTCCGATGCTCGCTCCGGAACCCGTAGTCAACTTCGACAAGGCTTCTCTTTCGGGCTCATTCTCTTTCACTGCTCCGACTGAGTCTTATATCGGCGTGGACCTCTCAGGCTCTACCTTGAAGGCTACCGTCTCTATCGACGGTAAGGTCATCGACACACGCGACATTAAGGCCGGACAGTCATTCACCCTTCAGCAGACTCTCACCCAGGGCGCACATGTCCTTCAGTTCTCAACTGCACTCGGAGAAGACGTCAGCCCCCTGAATACTGTCAACTTCTATGTAGGCTATGACGCTCCCGAACCCGTCAAGAATATCAAGCTCACCGGCACCAAGCTCTCTTGGGACGCTCCCGGAGCCGTAGGTTTCCATGGCGGTTATGTCGACCAGGCTGATATCACTTACAACGTCTATCTCGCCGGCGTCAAGCAGAACTCCGAGCCTCTGACAGCTCCCGAATTCCAGCTGACCGTTCCCGAGGAAATGAAACTCTATGACATCGCCGTTGAAGCAATCTCCCAGGGTCAGGCGTCGCCGAAGACTAACGTCAACAAGATCTTCGGTAAGGCTTTCGATCTCCCCTTCCGTCAGCTCCCCACTCAGGCTGAGCGCCAGAACTACGGCGTAATCGACGCCAACAACGACGGCTGGGCATGGAAATACTATTCCCGTACCGTCAACGACCGCACTGACTATGGCATGGGCTTCGAGACCGGCTATACAAAAGACGCTGACGACTGGTTGATCCTCCCCCTCATGCACTTCCCCGATCCCGAGAAGCTCTATAACCTGGAGTATGACATGAGCGGCGTATATGAAGATCTCGAAAGAACTGAAAGCTTCGAAGTATGGCTCGGCACAGATCCGTCTCCCGAAGGCATGAAGACGATGATCTATTCAACTCCCAACCATGTCTGTACCTCTGTCGTAATCCGTCATCTCAACTTCCCCTTCGCAGTGCCCGAAGCAGGCGACTATTATCTCGCTATCCACGCGACTTCCACCCGCTCACAGGAATCTGCAGGTTTCTTCGTCAATAATTTCGCTGTCACTGAACTGAACACGACTTCCGCTGTGCCCGGCGAACCTACCGACGTCGAAATCACCGCAGCTCCCTACGGCCTGCAGGAGGTAGCTCTCAACGCTACTCTCCCGACTGTCGACATCCTCGGCAAGCCCCTCCCCGCCGACAAGCCGATTTCTCTCACTCTCTCTTATACTGACGGCTCCGGCGGCGACCACAGCGTAACCGAATCCGGTCTCCCCGGCCAGAGAATCCTCGTCGAGAACACTACCGACACCGACGGCTTCCAGGTATACGCAGTCACTCCGAGCAATGAGAACGGAGCCGGCTATACCCGTACTTACCGCCTCTATGTAGGTATGGACGTGCCCCTCTGCCCGACTGAAATCAAGGGCGTGCCGACTGACGATAACCTCGGCATCCAGATGACCTGGAAGGCTCCGGGCAGCGTCGGCTACAACGGCGGCTACGTCGATCTCAACGATCCCAACTTCACTTACCGCTTCTATACCAGGTCCGGTATCAATCTGCAGAAGATCGCTGACGTCAAGGATACTTTCTATACTTACTATCCTTACGGTGAAGGCAACTCAGGCAAACTCGACACATTCTATGTCGGTCCCTCCGCATTGAATATGGCCGGCGAATCCAGAGAGTCTCTCTTTGTAATGGAAGACCTGGGCGTTCCCTACGAACTCCCCATGCTCGAAGAATGGAACTCAACCAAGTTTACTTACGGTCCCTACACATTCTTCACTTCCGACATCTATAAACCCTCTTATTGGGAAAACACCAGCTCTTTGGCTAACCTTCCCGTCGGCGCTGCAACTCTCGTACAGGGCGGTATCATCGGTTATTCTCAAGCCGGCTACGGTAAGGGCAAGATGATCCTTCCGAAGTTCAATACCATCGGCATCAAGAAGACTCTCTTCAAGCTCCGCTACTGGGATTACGCTGACGCTCCGAAATACATCAAGGTTATCGGACGTCGCGCAGGAAACGATCAGGAAACTGTAATCGGCACCTTCGAGCTCAGGAACCCCGCGCGTGGCGTATGGGTTGACGGCGAAATGTCGCTCCCCACTGAGTTCAGCAACTGCGGATGGGTACAGCTCCGTCTGGAGACTGAGTTCACCGGCGCCGCTAAGGAATATCTCGTATTCGACAGCTTCCAGGTAATGGACGACGCCGACTATGACCTCAAGCTCGTCACTCTCGACGGCATCAACAAGGCTACTATCGGCGATGACCTCGCTTACGACGTTGTCGTAGCCAACTCCGGCCGCGAACGCATGCAGGGCAACCTGAAGGTCGAAATCGTCGCTCCCGACGGTAAAGTCCTCGACGCTCAGCACGTTGAAGTGCCCCTCTTGAACTCTAACCAGACCTTCGAGAAGACCTTCAACTTCCATATCTCATTCACTGAGCCCAAAGTGGTTGTCCGCGCTTCTCTCGACGTTGACGACGAGAACCTCGCCAACAACACTAAGGAAATCGAACTGAGCATCATGCCCAGCTCTATCCCCGTTGTAAATGACCTCAAGGCTGAGAAGGATGACGCTACCAATACCGTCAAACTCTCCTGGTCCGCTCCGACTTCCCAATACGGTAACTTCGAGAACTTCGAAGGCTATCAGCCCTTCGGCGTTGAGGAAAACTTCGACTACTGGAAGAACGTGAACGGCGATGACCTCTGGCCTATCGCGTTTACAAACGAGTCTACCGGCGAAATCGCTTTCTGGGAAAACTCCCACCTCAAGAAGGGATGGCAGATCTATGACTACGACAAGCTCGGATTCAACAACGATCGCCTCAAACCCCACTCCGGCAAGCAGGCTCTTCTCGCTGTCTGCGGCGGTTATGACGAAGAAGGTACTCCCATCCAGACTTCCAAGTGGCTCCTCTCTCCGCTCTGTGAGGCAGGAACTCAGATCAGCTTCTGGTACACTACCTTCGACTCGGCTACTACCGAATACGTCGAAATCTGGACTTGCGACAAACCCAACGGTACCTTCAACCCCTACGACAACAACATCCGCGCCGGTCGCGCAGGCGACTACCGCAAGGTCGCTTCCAAGTCAAAGGTCGGCTCTGAAGATTGGGAAAACATCAAGTTCCAGCTCGGTAGAAAAGAAGTGAAGTTCGCTCTCCGCTACTGCTCTTACGACGGCTACGCAGCTGCTATCGACGATATCTCCTTCACTCCGGCTGAGATGCTCACCCGCACTCCGGAATCCTACAACATATATCGTTGCGATATGCAGGGCAAGAACCCTGTCCTCGTCGCTGAGAATGTAACTGGCACTAACTACACTGACACCACTTGGGACGGTACAGAATGTCAGTACTACGTGGTAGCTAACAACACTATCGACGAAAAACTCGTCAACGGTCCGGCTTCCAACTACGCTTACGTAGCGGTATCCGGTGTCGGTGAAATCTCCGACTCTCAGAATGTGACAGCCGGTAAGGGCGAAATCTTCGTCAACGGCTTCGAAGGTCAGATCGTAGTGATCGCCGCTGCTGACGGCAAGGTAATCGTCAACTCCGCTGCCAAGACCAATAATGCAGTCTATGCTGTAGAAAACGGCGTATATCTCGTGACTATCGGCAAGCAGACATTCAAGGTAATCGTCAAGTAACGAAATCCCCCTAATCTCCATCATAATTGGCAATCCCTTACCAAAGGGGTTGCCAATTTTTTGAAGATTCCAGAACGAAGTGCAAATTTTGATAGGGATTTTCGATAGGCCAACCT
>CAYTOR010000060.1:0-12034 GCA_964439505.1 uncultured Sangeribacter sp. | reverse complement strand
CATCGACGCTATCAATGTCGGGGAAGATCTGGACTCGGTCCATTACAACTACACCGGCATTATGACGGACGGCAACGGACGTCCGCTCTATACGGACGTAATGGGTTCGCCGGGAGTCTGGGAAGTGCAGGTCCGTTCGGATAAATCAGCGGTGATACGCAACCTTTATTTAGGGGATCTCCTGCCGGACGAGTTGGTACAATATCTGCTTCAGACCCTCGACATTACGGCCGATCCGATATTGACAGCCGACGACACGAAGAGCGGTAAGGAAGACAATCTGACGATCTATCCGGCCGGCAACGCCGATTTCATCATCGAGCAGCAGACGGCCCGGACGCCGAAAGGCGAGGAAGGTCCGTTGCTTAAGATCATCCTCCGCAAGACCGATCGCCAATCGACCGAAGAGTCTGCCGATCAGTAAGAGTATATCGCCCGGGGACAAGACACCCGTGCAGAAAAATTGGGATACGTACATAAAAAATCAGCTTTCAGCGACCTTGCTGAAAGCTGATTTTTTACTTTTTCTGCGGGGACGCGATTAATCGCATCCCTACCCTTTATTAGTATTCAATCTTAGGGTATTAGTATTCAATCTTAGGGGCGGAAGACGTACCAGCGCGTCGGTTCGAAGCGGGGAAGGGCCTGAAGCTGGACGTCGGCCTGGCGGTCGGAAAGAGTCTCCTGACCTGAGCCTATGTGTATTCCCCGTTTCTTGAGAGCTTCTGCTACTTCATTCAGCGCTTTCTTCGGAGTATTGTTGTCTTTACTCAGATGACAGAGGAAGATATGCTTCAGACCGGGATTCCATATTTCCTGAAGGAAGGTGGCCGTCGCAACGTTATCGAGATGCCCGCGCTCCGTACGGATCCGTGCTTTCAGATACTCGGGATAAGGACCGGAAAGGAGCATGGGAAGATCGTAGTTGGCCTCGATTACGAGGTAAGTGGCCCGGCTCATATAGAAACGTGCCCGCTCGGGAATGGCACCGAGGTCTGTGGCGATAACGAAATGCCGGTGGTCATAACTGATGGAGAACCCCATATTGTCAGTGCCGTCATGGGGAACGTCAAACGCGGTGATATCCGTTCCGGCCAGTTTGAAGGGGATCTCCTTAAATATCGGGACGTGATAGTCCTTGATGCGCTTGGAGATGCCGTGACGGCGCAGGAGGCCGTTGAGAACGCGGTTGGTGCAGAAAAGTCGGATATGCTTGTGCGTCCTGAGCAACGTATAGGCATACTTGACATGATCGGCATGATCATGCGTCAGAAGGATCCCCTTGATGTTTTCCCATTTAATCCCGTTGGCGCGTATCTGGGTCTCTACGAAATCGGCCTTTACTCCGGCGTCTATGAGGAAACCGCCATGCCGAGTGCCGACATAACAGCAGTTGCCGCTCGAGCCAGATCCGAAGGAAATATAATTGAATACCCTCGTGGCCGGATTGTCGACGGGGGATTCGGGGCCGGAGGCCCGGCGTGCGGACGCCGCTAAGGAGTCCACGCGGGGGGATGGAGTCTTGAATTCGTCAAACGGGATCTCCATCTGACCTGCGAATTTGATTACCGGTCGGGCCACTCTTATCTATATTTTTTTCGTGATGATCGTGAATAATTAGAGGTCTTGGTTTTAGTCTGCTGCACTTCCTCTCGCCCTCCGGCGTAGATGAGAAAGACGGCAGGGCGCTTATCGAAGGAAAGTCGGGAAGAATCGCTTGCCAAAAGAGATTTCCATCTTTTTACCGTCAGGGTCCTTACGAATTCTTTTTCCGGATCGGTCAGATCGCAGGCAACGCAGAGAAGAGTCGTATCGGCGAGCCGGTCGACCAGGAACTTCAGCAACCGGTCATTGCGATATGGGGTCTCAATGAATATCTGGGTCATCGCGCTGCGCCGCGACTCGCCCTCATAGCGCTTGAGCATCTCCGCTTTTGCGTCATCATCTATCGGAAGATAGCCATGGAAGGCGAATCCCTGGCCATTGAACCCGGAGGCCATGACAGCCATCAGTATGCTTGAAGGACCGACAAGCGGACGCACCCTTAGCCCCTCCTCCTGAGCGATAGCCACAGCCAACGCACCCGGGTCGGCGACAGCCGGACAACCGGCGTCGCTCATCACCCCCATATCCTCTCCTCTACGGAGCGGATCGAGAAATCCGCTTACTTCGGAGGGATCCGTATGGCGATTGAGTTCATAGAACGTCAGCTCCGAAATTTCAATGCCCGGATCAAGACGCTTCAGGAAACGACGGGCCTCTCTTATATTCTCGACTATGAAATACTTCAACTGCCTGACTATAGCCCCGTTTCCGGCGGGAAGCACAGTTTCTAACGCAGCCTCAGACATGCCGACAGGGACGAGATATAGAGTGGGAGTCTTTTCCATATTTTACAAATATAATCTATTTTCTGCAAATTTTCAAGACTGCCTGTCCTTTTCTTTATTAAATTATGCTAATTTTGTAGTCTCAACCCGGACAAATCATTTTCCGATATTAGTTTTTTACAAATGACTCCTTTATCACCGGAATTCATAAAATCACTCGGCTCTCTGCCGGGAATAGACGCCGCGGCGCTTGCCGCCTCGCTGGATACTCCTCCTTCCGTCAGCATCCGCCTCAACAATCGGAAGACACTGCCGGAGGACTTGTTTCCGCAGATCGATAAGGAAAGCGTGGAATGGTGCGGGGATGGAGCATATCTCTCCGAACGCCCGGTATTCACTCTCGATCCGGCCATGCACGGCGGTGCTTATTATGTCCAGGATGCGTCATCGATGATATATCAGCAGATAGCCCGGCGGCTTGCCGAAAGACTATGTCGCGAAGAGGGGGAGGCAGCGTCCTCAACTGATATTTCCGGACGACGACCTCTGACCGTACTGGATTTCTGCGCGGCTCCGGGCGGAAAATCTACCGCCATGCTCAACGGGCTGCCGGACGGGACGGTATTGGTAAGCAACGAATTCGTAGCGGCGCGCGGTAAGATTCTGCGTGAGAATCTGGAGAAATGGGGTTATCCGGGGGTTATCACTACCGGGAGTCCGTCGAGCCAATACGCGGGATTGCCGGAGATTTTTGACATCGTGGCAGTCGACGCTCCCTGTTCCGGAGAGGGGATGATGCGCAAGGATGAAGAGGCCCGGCGCCAATGGAGCGAAGCACTCGTCGATCAATGCGCATCTCTTCAACGGGAAATCCTTTCCGATCTCGTCTCGACCATCCGCCCGGGCGGATACCTCATATATTCGACCTGCACCTTCAATATCCATGAAGATGAAGAAAATTCCCGGTTTATTGCCGAGGAGTTAGGTCTGACGCCCGTCAGTCTTGAGTCCTTGGGATTGACAGGCATCGGAAAGGCTGCCCCGGCCCTGCACGAGGGAGTCGAAGGTCTGCGCTTCATGCCGCATCTGACTCGCGGAGAAGGATTGTATGTCAGCGTTTTTTATAAACCTTCAGCCGATTCCGGCGAAGAAGTTGAAGATAATATGAATTATCTTTATCCCGAATCCGGCAAAGCCAAGAAAAGCAAGGGTAAGAAAGGAGCGTCTAAGAATGATTCATCCGCCGTCGAACTGACTGCCGCGATCCGCAATGAATTGAAAGGATGGATCGGTCCTGAGATCGACCCGCAGTTTGAGTTGTCAGGGTCGATGATCACGATGCTCCCCTCGCCTGCCATTCCGGTATTAGACCGGTTGCGTAGCCATGGAGTCAATGTGACAGGTGCCGGACTCCCGATTGCGGAAATCAAGGGGCGCGGCCCGAAAGCCGAGATCATTCCGGACTCCCGGCTGGCCCTCAACTTGGCCTTGAGAAAGACAGCGTTTCCCTCCGTTGAACTGGACAAGGAAATGGCTCTGAGCTATCTTCGTGGAGAATCGGCCTCGCTCGGCGAAAACATTCCAAGAGGCTACGTGGTTGTTACTTACAAAGGGCTGCCTCTCGGAATGATGAAGAATCTCGGCAACCGGGCCAACAATCTCTTCCCAAAAGCCTGGAGAATCCGGATGAGTCAGCCGCATTAACTGAATTTAAAACTTAAGTTATTAAAAGACCTAAGGATAAAAATTGAATTAAAACTAAAGTCTATAAATAACTTAAGGGTAAGAAGTTATCTAAAAAATATAAGGAATATGTTGTTTACTGTCAATGCCCAGGATGAGGCTACCCGCGATGCGGTACTTAACCACGTACAGAATCAGTTTCCCAATGCCCGCTGGAATTCAACCCTGCAGACCGCAGACTCTTATCTTGAGGTGCATGGTATACCGGAAGACGGGGACTCCGCCGCTCAGGTCATCAAAAGTATAGAGGAGACTGGCTTCAAAGGAGCATGGGTACAGAGATAAGCGCCGCGGAGGATACCTGGAATTCGCGTACCGTCACTCTGCTCGGCGAGGATGCCTGCCGCATTCTGGCCGGGGCGCGCGTATGCGTTGTCGGCACCGGCGGAGTAGGCGGCTATGCCGCCGAAATGCTCGCGCGCTCGGGTGTCGGTCATCTGACGCTCATCGATGCTGACGACGTAGCACCCTCAAATATCAACCGACAGATCATTGCTACCCATTCCACCGTTGGAAAATCCAAGACAGCCCTTTTTGCCGAACGATTCAAAGATATAAATCCCGACATCGAAGTCGATGCACGGGCGCAATATCTCACTCCCGAAGGAGTGACGAAGTTGCTCGACGAAGGGTACGATTATGTAATTGACGCTATAGATACGGTGGCGCCGAAAGTGGCCCTCATTGCGGAATGTCTGCGCAGAAAAGTGCCGGTAATATCTTCGATGGGGGCCGGCGGAAGAATAGACCCGTCGAAAGTGGAAGTAACCGATCTATGGTCCACTACCGAAGACGGCCTCGCCCGCGCCGTACGTCAGCGACTGAAGAAAACAGGATTGAGACGGCCTCTGAAAGTCGTCAGCAGCCGGGAGGCGCCGCGACGTCATTCCCTCATTCCGCTGGAAGAGCAGAACAAACGGTCATCTTTCGGCACTATCGCCACCATCCCCTCCCTATTCGGAATCTTTCTGGCAGCTCACGTCATCAACAGTCTATGCAAATTATAAGAGTGATCATACCTGCAAGGAAAGATCCAAGCGGTAAGGATGGAACAAGATGTAAGGTACCAGTTATACAAGATATAAGAGAAGGCCGCGCCATTATTTGCCGCGCAGATAATGGTCGAATACGATATAGCGGTCCGCTCCCGGAAGAGTTGACATATAATCCGATTCCGGAAGCCGGGTGTATTTGCCGCGCATCTTCCTGAAGTCTGAATGAGCCTTCAGGACGGCCCGCGCATCCCCGGTCTGACCTTTGACGAGAAACATCAGGAACGCCAAGGTATCCATCAGCCGGCGCAGAAACAATATTTTCCGACCTCTCTTGAGCGGAAGATTCTTATGAAGCAGCAGCAGGTTATTGCGGAAATTGAGATAGGTCTTCTTCGGATTCTCCTTCGGTAAAGAGGCACCGCCGACATGATATACCGTCGACGACATATCCGCCATAACTTTATATCCGGCCCCGATCATCCGGCAACATAGGTCTATCTCTTCCATGTGAGCGAAGAAATCCTTGTCGAGTCCCCCCAATTCAAGATATAACCCCGTCCTCACGCAAAGAGCGGCCCCGGAAGCCCACGCTACCTCTATCGGCTCGCCGTCATATTGACCGCAATCCTTCTCGATCCGGTCGAAGACCCGGCCGCGACAGTAAGGATAGCCCAAACGGTCGAGATACCCACCGGCCGCTCCGGCGTACTCAAACATCTCCCTATTCCGGTAAGAGCGGATCTTAGGCATGACAGCCCCTACCTCAGGTCGCTCTTCGAGGAGTTTGACCAAAGGAAGAGTCCAACCCTGAGTCACTTCAACATCACTGTTCAGAAGTATGGTGAAGGGATAGTTGGTCTTGGCGATGGCAACGTTGTAACCCTCCGCGAAGCCCAAATTCTCACCTAACTCCAAGATTTTCACTTCCGGGAAATGTTGCCTTACGTAAGCGACTGAATCGTCGGTCGAACCGTTGTCGGCGACCCAGAGGTCAGCCTCGGCCGATACGGTATGACGAACGGCAGAAGGCAGGAACTCCTCAAGAAGTTTCCGACCATTCCAGTTGAGAATTATAACAGCGAGTTTTTTCATATCACTCCAATAATGTAGGGGCGCAATACATTGCGCCCACGAAGAATAAGGTATTATTACAATAACAGGGCGGTCAGAGTTTCCTCCCTTGCCGTGTCAATACCTTTGATTACCACTTCGGTCACCGTATTTATCAATTCCGGTCGGGCCTCGGCCACAACACGGACGTAATTGTCTGTCAGACCGGACATGAGCGCAGGATCATCATGGAGCGTATGTTCCCAAAGCACCTTCCGCTTCTGCCCGGTCATCTTTTCCATATATTCACGCAGCTTCCCGTCGGATACTTTCTGGAGTTCGCCCCCGCGCCTATGGCGCTCCCCGGCCTCTACGCTCTCTGCGTTGAGACGCAACGCCGCCGTACCGGGACGCTCTGAATATGGGAAGACATGAAGTCGGGTGACAGGAAGTGATTCTACAAATTCGAGCGACTTATGCCATTCTTCCGGGGTTTCTCCGCGCGCACCGGCGATTATGTCGACGCCGATAAACGCATCCGGAATAAGCTCGCGTATCAAATCGATACGCGACCGGAAAAGTTTGGTATCGTAGCGGCGGTTCATTAGTTTGAGGACCTTATCCGACCCTGACTGCAAGGGGATATGGAAGGAGGGCATGAAGGCCCGCGATTCCTCAGCCATCCAACGCAGTATCTCCGGAGTCAGCAGATTGGGTTCGATGCTGGATATCCGGTAGCGTTCGATCCCTTCGACGGCATCGAGTTGCCGCAGAAGTTCGAGGAAGTCCTCGCCGGTGTCGAGTCCGAAGCAACCGACGTTGACACCCGTCAGCACAATCTCTTTTCCCCCTTGGCGGGCTACATCGCGCGCTTGAGCCACAAGGTCAGCGATCCGGCCCGAACGGGAGCGACCGCGCGCGAAGGGGATGGTGCAATACGTGCAGTAATAATCGCAGCCGTCCTGGACCTTAAGCCAGAAACGGGTGCGGTCGCCGCGCTCACAGGATGGGAGGAAGGTCGTAATCTCAGGATACGAAGTCGACGCCGTGATTTTCTCGTGCCGGCTTTCCCAATCGTCGATATAGCGGGCAATGCGCAGTTTCTCGTTGCTTCCCAAGACGATATCCACTCCTTCTATCGCAGATGCCTCGTCCGGCTTCAGCTGGGCATAGCATCCCGTCACGATGATGGTCGCCTCCGGCCAGTTACGCACCAGCCGCCGGATCAGCGACCGGGCCTTTTTGTCGGCCATTTCGGTCACCGAGCAGGTATTGATGACGCAAATATCTGGGATTTCATCCGGCAGGATACGCCGGAACCCTTTATCCGCCAGAATTTTCCCTATGGTGGAGGTTTCGGCGAAATTGAGTTTGCAACCAAGAGTGAAATATGCCGCCTTGCGCGGTGTCAGATCCGGAGTCACGTTATCTTACTTTTGCTTAATATTCTCCCTTTCGAAGGGTGGGAATTCTATTTTAAGTGCAAATTTAGCAAAAAAATCGCGAAAATGTTGACAACGGCCTTTTTAAGTGTTATCTTTGCAGTCAATCCGATGCAACGCCATAGCCAAATCGCTTGCATAATAATCAGAACCCCGGAATTTTTCCGCAAAATCTGACTGATGAAAAAAGGTAAAGAAGTACAGATATCTTACTGGGCCGCTCACGCCACGACGATCGTCTCCGTGACGTTAGTCCTTTTGATTCTCGGCATCATCGCCCTGATTACGATGGGAGCCCGCCATGAGACGTCGCGCATACGGGAAAGTCTTGAAGTCAGCGTGATAATGGCTGATTCGGTCAGCAACGACGCCGCCGTCCGCACTATGGAGTCAATGCGCGCCCTCCCCTATTGCCGCAACCTGGCCATCATATCCAAAGAGCAGGCCCTCGCTGAATGGAAAGCCGAGACGGGCGAGGACCTCGAAGAACTGTTCGGCGTCAACCCCCTCTCTCCGGAAATCACCTTTACCATGCCGGAGCAATATTCACGCCGCGATTCCATTCTGAAGATTGAGAAATATCTGGCTGCCATTCCCGGAGTCGAAGAAGTCGCCACTCCGCAGGGTGAGATGATAGACTCGATGAACGCCAACATCAACAAACTTGGTGCCATTCTGGGCTCGATCGCCATAGTCCTCCTTATCATTTCGTTTGTATTGATCAACAACACCGTGCATCTTACAATATATGCGCGGCGATTCACCATTCATACCATGCAGCTCGTCGGAGCGACCGACGGCTTCATCCGGCGCCCCATAGTGACCCGCAACCTCCTTGCGGGAGGCTTGGCCGGAATCTTCGCCTCCCTGCTCCTCTGGCTCTGTCTTTATCTCGCTCCCCGGGCCGGATACGCAGAGATCAACAACATGATCAGTTTGCCCGTTATGGGAGTCGTCTGCGCAGCGTTGATTATCCTCGGTGCTCTCCTTTGCGCCATAGCCGCGGCTATCGCTACCAGACATTATCTGCGCAAGGACTACGATCAACTTTTCAGATAACCCTATAAAGTACGGAAGGACCGACCGGCAGCCCGGCTCCGCGGAAAAAGCGCCACGTCATCCTTCATTAACTTCAATTCATACATGTCAACCCCGACAACAATCAAACCTCTCGCGAGTCCGGAAAATCCGGCACCGGCCACCACTGTTTCCAAGCCGGGAAAAGAAAAAAATCCCAACGTGATTTTTCCCAAAACGAATATTCTTATGATGCTCGGTTGCATCTGTCTGATAATCGTAGGTTTCCTGCTCATGGCAGGAGGCTCAAGCAGCGTCGAAGGAGGCTTCAATCCCGATATTTTCTCCACGCGCCGGATCGTCATCGGCCCGACCATCGCTTTCCTCGGCTTTTTGCTTATGGCCTTCTCCATCATCTGGACTCCTAAATCAAAAAATAAGAAATAGACAATAATAAGAAATAGACAATGGAATGGCTTGACGCCCTCATCTTAGGCCTCGTACAAGGCCTGGCGGAATATCTGCCGATCTCCTCCAGCGGTCATCTGGAGATATTCCGTGAGATTCTCGGGATCGACATCCCCAAAGACAATATCCTGCAGTTTGACATAATGGTCCATGCGGCGACGGTCCTCTCTACCATCGTCATTCTCTGGCCCGTATTCAAGAAACTCTGCGTAAGCTTCTTTACCTTCCGTAAGGACGCGGATTTCTGGTATGTCTGCAAGATTTTGATTTCATGTATACCCGTCGGCATCGTCGGAGTCTTCTTCAAGGATTACGTCGAATCATTCTTTGGCGACGGTCTGAAGGTAGTAGGGGTATGTCTGCTGATTACGGCCGCCCTGCTTGCCTTCGCTCATTTCAGCGACCGTCTGGCCTCGGGGCGGATGGTCAAGGCTTCTGCCGGCCGCCCTATCTCATGGCTTGACGCATTTATAATCGGTTGCGCGCAAGCCGTAGCGGTGCTACCCGGTCTGAGCCGATCGGGCACCACGATCGCTACCGGCATCCTGCTCGGCGACAAGCGTGCGGACGTAGCTCGCTTCTCGTTCCTGATGGTAATCATTCCCATTCTCGGTGAGGCATTGCTCGACGTCAAGGACATGCTGAGCGAGCCCGCGGCGGAAGCAGCCGCTTCGACCGACCTTTCATGGGGCGTCCTGCTGATCGGCTTCGTGACGGCATTCGTTGTCGGTTGCGCGGCCTGCAAATGGATGCTCGAACTTGTGCGCAAAGGGAAACTCGTATGGTTTTCGATCTATTGCGTCGTAATCGCCATCATCTGCCTGCTCTGGCAACCTTAAAAATTTTTCGATTGTGGATTTTGTAAAAGGAGAAATCATAGGGATCGACAAGCCGTTGGGCTGGACATCTTTCGATGCCGTCAAGCGTCTGCGCGGGGCCATCCAGCGCCGCTTAGGCGTCAAGAAGTTCAAGGTCGGCCATGCCGGCACACTTGATCCCCTTGCAACCGGCGTGCTGATAATCTGCACCGGCCGCGCCACCCGCCGGATAGATCTTCTGCAGCAGGGCCGCAAGGAATATATCGCGACCATGCGCCTGGGTGCGACTACCCCCAGCTTCGACCTTGAGAAGGAGATAGACGCCACTTACCCTTACGAACATGTCACCCGGGAATTGATCCTCGGGACGCTGCCCAAATTCACAGGCCGAATCATGCAGGTCCCGCCCGTATTCTCAGCCGTCAAGATCGACGGAAAACGAGCCTACCTCCACGCCCGGAAGGGGCATGACGTCGAACTTACAGCCAAACCCCTCGAAATCGATGAGTTTGAACTGCTTGACTTCGACGGCCGCGACATGACGGTGAGGATCGTCTGCAGCAAAGGCACTTACATCCGTGCCCTGGCCCGCGACTTAGGAAAGGCCCTCGATTCCGGCGCCCACCTGATAGCTTTGCGGCGCACTGCCGTCGGCCCCGTCTCCGAATCCCAATGTCTCTCAATTGACGAAGCCCTTAAAGAAATTGCTGAATGTCCGCTTGACGGAGAATCTGCAGAACTCGAAACACAAAAATTAACCCACATTGCAAACCGATAATATGAAACTCTCTCAGTTCAAGTTCAAACTATCTGACTCTCAGATTGCCCAGCACCCCTCCGCCAACCGCGATGAATGTCGGTTGATGGTAGTCGACTCCAAAACCGGAGAAATCACCCATCGCATCTTTAAAGAGATCATTGAATACTTCGATGACGGCGACGTGATGATCTTCAACAATACCAAAGTCTTTCCGGCCCGCCTCTACGGCAATAAGGAAAAGACCGGGGCTCGCATCGAGGTCTTCCTGTTGCGCGAACTTAACGAAGAGAATAAATTCTGGGACGTGCTCGTCGAGCCGGCCCGCAAGATAAGGATCGGCAATAAGCTTTATTTTGGTGAAGACGATTCGATGGTAGCCGAAGTCATCGATAATACTACTTCCCGCGGGCGCACGCTCCGCTTCCTTTACGACGGTCCTCACGACGAATTCAAAGAGGCGCTGTATGCCCTCGGAGAGACTCCGCTGCCGGAATATATCACCCGCCCTGTCGAACCGGAGGACGCGGACCGCTATCAGAATATATTCGCTGAAATAGAGGGCGCGGTAATGGCTCCGGCTGCCGGCCTGCATTTCAGCCGCGAACTGATGAAACGCCTTGAAATCAAAGGTGTAGAGAGAGGATTCCTGACCCTCCACTGCGGTAAAGGCAACTTCCGCGACATTGACGTCGAGGACTTGACCAAGCACCGTATGGACAGCGAGGATATGGAGGTCGACGGAGACCTGGTCGACATCGTCAATGATGCAAAGGACCGCGGCAATCATATCTGCGCGGTAGGTGCAAGCGTACTGCGCGCGATCGCCTCTTCGGTCTGCATGGACGGCCACATTATGCCCTATAAAGGATGGACCAACAAATTTATCTTCCCCCCTTACGATTTCACGGTCTGCGATGCGTTGGTGACAAACTTCCATCTCCCGTTGTCGACCATGCTGATGATGGTCTGTGCCTTCGGAGGATATGACAATATCATGCACGCCTACGACGTGGCCCTCAAGGAGGGTTATCAGTTTGGCGCTTACGGCGACGCGATGCTGATCCTGCGCTGACGCCCGATTCTCCGCGACGGGTTTGTACGCAGCTTCGCGACTGAAGATTTTTAAGGATAAAGGCCGATGATTTTTGACGGAATCTTAGGTCAATTCCATAAAAATTATTATCTTTGCGGTAGATAAGCCAACTCAACGGAAGAGCTGAAGGAAACTTATAATATAACTCAACGGGAGCGCTTATCGATAAGTAAAGGCATAGATTCAGCCGATTCGGGGTCCAGGCACCTCAATAATCCAATTCTGACAAAGAATCTTTATAAATCATAATGTATTAATCATGGTAGATTACAAAGAACTTGGTCTGGTAAACACCAAAGAAATGTTTGCCAAAGCCGT
>CAYTOR010000059.1:0-12154 GCA_964439505.1 uncultured Sangeribacter sp. | reverse complement strand
GCACGCCACCCTCTCACGGTGGAGACTCGGGTTCGAGTCCCGGATCGGCTACTGAAGGACTATCATTCGATAGTCCTTTTTTTATTCATACGGTAGGGACGCGATTCATCGCGTCCACAAAGAAGAAGTATTATTCAAAAAATGTAGTGGCGCAATACAGTGCGCCCACGCAGAATAAGGTATTATCCCAGAAATGTTGGCCCGCGAAGAATAAGGTATTAACCGCAAAAAATCCTGCGTCCCAAACCGGAACGCAGGATTCATTTCTTGCTTTCTATAATCTCGATGTCTACTTCATGAACATCTTCACGCGGTTCCAGCGACCATCAAGTGCATCAGGCACTTTGTCGACGCTTTCGTCCTGTTTGAACTTCTTGAACTGCGACTGACTCCAGATGAACGGTAACTGACGTACGTGGGCTGTACCGAACTTCATCCAGAAGGAAGTCTTTTCTCCATTGATATCCGGCACACGGGAAAGATTCTTCAGGGTATCGAGAATCAATTCGCGCGAGAAGGCCTTTGCGTCGATAGAGCCGTCAGGACGCGTACGCGGCATTTCTGTAGTACCGTAACCGAGATCCCAACGACCGTAGATCGACAGCGGTTCGCGATCCTCAGTATAAGTGATCAGATCCTTGGCGGATTCGATATCCTGCACGGTATCGATGCGGGCCCAGAGCTGATTGCGTCGCATAGGACGGAGATTCATGCTCTCCAGTTCGTAACCTACCCAGAAATATACCGGCTGATTCACACCGAAGATATGCTTCGGAGTAATCAAGTGGTGGTCATAGTCCAGATGGTTGGGGACATAGCCGGTTGAATCCATGACTGACACGTCTTTACCGTTACATTTGAAGAGGGCGAAACGGTTGTAGCTCATGTCAAGCAGACCGATCTCACCGGTATTCGCGTCGATGATATGATAGCCATTGAGGTATGTGCCGGTATTGTCGAGCGAGCAATACTCATAGAATTCATCGATCGTGCGGGCGAACTGCTCGGCAGCCGCCGAACGATAGGTAAGCCAGACGCCGAGGACCTTGGTCTTATCGTAAAGGTCGACGTGGGTTGTCTCATTGAATCCTATGCCATTGCCGTTGAAACCGAAGTCAGTGTTGGATCCGAACTGACCCTGACAGTTTGCATTCTGAGTGACGAAATCATCGCCGATACAGTAAGTGACGGCACATGACTGAGCCCAGAAGCAGCACCAGGAGTTGTGAGTCCAGAAGACGTTTCCGTCAGGCATGATCTTGGTGAAGGCCGTGCAGTGGTCAGGTTTCTCCTCAGGGGAGAGTTTCTTGGCAGTGCCGTAACCCATCACCAGGCCGATCTTGTCGCCGACAGCGTCAAACAAGTCATACTGAGAATTGATGAAGATCTCATCAAGGAAAGTCAGGGGATCAGTACCGGCGTGCAGCACGCTCTGATCTGCCGGATAGGAAGAAAGAAGGAGATCCTCAAACTTCACGTCCTTTTTAGGTTCCGCATTGACAGCGCCGTCATAGATACCGAGCTGACGATACATCAACCGGATGATCTTCTCTACCTTCGGATCATCTTTCCGCTGAGCGACCCAGTCGCAGAGATAGTTGTAATTCTGGACGATCGTTTCTCCGCAAGCAGAAAGATATTCAGGCTTTACCTCGATGGAGATGGCATCCTGGGGAGTAGAGCCTACCAGGAAGTTGCTCCAGGAGTTGTTACGGGTAGCGAGGATTGTCTCTCCGGTCTGAACCTTGCCCTGTACGTAACCTGCATTATATTCATTTTGATAAATGCTCACATTCGGATTCTGCGCATAGATCGCATAGTTCCAGTTATTGTCGATACACTGGGCGAAGCCACAGGTATATTCATCCAGCACAAATTGAGTGGCCGGAGTATTTTTGAAATTGGGGGTGTATTTAGCCATAACTCTGATTCTTATTCCATAAACATTTTAACGAGATTCCAGTTGCCGTCGATTGCATCAGGAATGCAGTCGACTTCCTCCGGTTGCTTGAAATCGGCCCAGATTGAATCTGACCAGATGAAGGGAGTACCGTCGATATACGGAGAACCGAACTTCATCCAGAAGGATGTCTTGGTGCCGTTGATGCTCGGCTTCATGCTGAGCGAAGAGAGGACTTTCCGGATTTCGGAAGTCGAGAAAGCCTTGGCGTCAATAGAGCCGTGAGGCTGATAACGAAGGAATTCAGAGGTACCGTAGTTCTTGTCCCATCGTCCGGCGATGGAGATAGGCTCGAGACTCTCGTTATAAGTGATAAGAGCCTTGGCGCTGTCCATGTCATGAACATTAGGAAGGTTACGGTAGAGCTGGTAACGACGTTTCGGGGCTCCGTCGATTGTCTGAAGTTCACGCCAGATTCGCTTGTAGATAGGATAGTTACATCCAAGGACGTGCTTTTCGCTGACCATGTGGTGGTCATAGTCAAGGAACATAGGTTTGTAGCCTGTGGAGTCACTGACGGTGAGCTGCTCGCCGTTGCCTTTGAAGAGGGCGAACCGTGCATAACTCATATCGATCATTCCGAACTCCTCCTTGTAAGCGTCAACCAGCATGTAGGCATTCAGATAAGTGCCCGTATTGTCGATCGAGATGTAGTCATAGAAGTCATCGATAGATTTCGAGAACATTTCTGCGGCTGCCGAACGCCATGTGATCCAGATACCCTTGGTCTTAGACTCATTGTAGAAATAAGTCTCGGTAGTCTCGTTGAAGCCGATGCCATGGCCATTGAAACCGAAGTCTGTATTAGATCCGAACTGCCCGGGACAGAATGAATTCTGAGTGAGGAAGTCTGATCCGATTACGTAAGTCATCGCGCAACTTTGAGCGAGAAGACAGCACCAGGATGTGTGGACCCAATAGATTTCGCCGTCCTCCATTTTCTTTACGAAGCCTGAGCAACTGTCGACCTTCAGCTGATGAGGATGGGCGACTGAGCCTGAATTATGATCTCTCATATCAGGTTCGGCTACGCGGCCTTCAGCTGCGAAGAGCTTGCCGAGAGGTTTGGAGAGGGGGTCCAAAAGGTCCATCTGGGCGTTCAGGAAATAGATATCGATGAAAGTCAGGGGCTCATCACCGGAATGCATCTTGGAATCCTCAGAGTCCATGTTCGCCAGCTTGAGGTCATCGAACTTCACGTCCGTAAGAGCTTCCTTGTCGGCGGCTCCGTGATAGATACCGAGTTGACGGAACATCAAGCGGATGATGGATTGGGTCTTTTCATCTTTCTGATTCGCCTCAGCCCAGTCACATAGATAGTTATAGTTTTCGACAAGAGCGTCAGTTGCAAGCTGGACAGCGCCGGCGGGAGGAGTTACGGAGTCAGCACCGGGGCCTTCATCGAGCACATACCATCGCCAGGTATTGTTACGGGTGGCTTTGATAAGATGATTAGTCTGGACCTTACCCTGGACATATCCTGCGTTATACTCATTCTGGTATATGCTGACTCCGGGATCCTGCGCATAGACTGCAAAGTTCCAGTTATTGTCTATACATTGGGCGAAGCCCCGTGTATATTCATTGAGCACGTACTCACGCGGCTCAGTGTTTTTAAACTTTGGTTGATACATAATTTTGTCTTTTTGATGATACTGTGGTTATTTAAAATCCATTTGCGGAGACCATTCGCTCCGCAAATGGAAAAGGGATTTATTTCACTGAGCCTGACTTCGCAGAATCGGATGAATCAGACTTTACTTCTGCTACGGGAGCTGATTTAACGTCAGCCGATGCTGCAGATTCGAGGGCATGTACGGGAGCTGCAACTTCAGAAGCGGAAGCCGAGGCAGTAGCAGGCTTAAGATCGCGGGCCTTGTCTTCGAGCTCTTTGGCACGTGCGATAACGACAATCTTACGGATGATTACGATTGCGGCGACGCCGAATGCCATCCACATACAGATCTGGAATGCTACTACCGGATGAGCCTGTGTCGACAGACCGAATACCTTTGCGATACCGTCGAGTACGAAAGGAGCGACTACATTACCGATTGAGTCCATGGAAGCAAACCATGCCAACGTAAGAGTCAAGGCGATACGCGATGAAGCCTGGGATAGCTTGTTGTAGTAAGCCGGCTGGGCGATACCGTAGAAGTATGTTGCAAGCAGGATACCTACGCCTACGATCCAGATACTGGTCGGGGCAGCTACGATCAACAGGAAGCCGATTGCGATGGCTATGATTACGACTACTGCAACCCAGTTCTTAAGAATACGCAGACACCAGTTAAGAGTGTAACCTGAAGCCATGATACCGAAGAACAGTACTGAGGTGAGGTCACCGGCGATCGATGAATCCTTGAACAGGAACGGGATATAAAGGCTGATGGCAGCGATAACGAGAGTGATGAAGAAATAGAATGCGCAATACTTGACAAGCATCTTGACATTAACCTCCTTGGAGAATTTATAATGCACTTTCGGCACATTCTTCTTGGCGGCATCCGCCGCACGGAGTTTTTTCGGGTCGGTGATATACTTTCCGAAGCCCTTGTAGAAGAACAGAGGCACGAAAGGAAGGAGATAAATCATGAAAGGCAGACGCCAGTTGATCTTGGCCAGGTAACCGGTAGCGATCACGCAGCCCATCAGGACAAGGTTGAGGGTAGCGGAAGTATAACCATACTGGGCTGAGCGTTTTTCACCGTCAAACATGTCGGCGATGAAGGCTGATGCCAACGGGGAGAGGATACCGGCCGCGATACCGATAAGGAAGCTCAGGAGAATGAGCATTATCATGCTCTTCACGAAGAAGAAGAGGACACCCATGACCCCGAAGAAGAGACAGGTCCAGAAGGTCAACTTGTTGTTGTTAAACTTAGTGCCGATCCAGCCGCCGAGGAAGACAAACGGAATTGCCGCGAAGTTAGGACCGACCTCGAGCATCTGGGTCTCGAGTGCCGACGTGCCGGGAAATATCTTGGTCAGATCGCCCATGATCGGAGAAATGGCCAGACCCGGAATCGACGTACAGATAAAGATGACGTACAGATTGAAGACCGCCCAGAGAGGAAGCATCTTCGACCCATAACCGGATTTGATCTGGAATTTCATAGTGGTGATTTTTTAATAATTAATAATTTCGGTTATTTGTCTCAGAAACTGAACATCAACTGTGTCTGTATGCGGTTGTCATGGCCGGTCGTATTGGCCCATGTGCCGTGGATACCGTAAAGATACTCTATGCCCCACTGCAGATAGGAGGTGATGTTGTAGAATACGTTGGTCGCGAAATAGAAACCATACTTATAGTCATTGTCTGGATTGGTCAAGGCATAATCCTTCACACCCCATACCCTCGCTTCGGAAGCCATGACATTCCATTGCCATTTCTTGCCGATATTGAGTGACGAGCCGATATTGAGACCCATCATCGGAGTGGCTTTCATCTTCCCGGGATGAGCATCATCCGGGATATAAGAAATAGGAATTCCCGCAACGTCCTGAAGGTATGCGCCTATACCTTGTCCATAGACTGCCTGCAGATAGAGCGTCCAGGGCTCTACGGGTTGAACGTTGCCCGACAGCATCACTGCCCAACCTAAATCGTGCTTCTTGCTGCCCGTAAGCAAATCCTTATAGAAGAAGTTGCGGAGAAGTCCGGAGAGACGCACGCGCATCGAAGGCGACTGCTGATATTCGACCCACATCGGGATATCCGGTACTACCTGCTCGTAAGCATCCGGATTCGCTACCATCTTGTTATCGAATGCGGGATAATCCTTTCCGCGATATACTCCGTTGGAAGAATAATAGGAAGGATAGTCGAGACCGGCGGCGAAACGGAAACCGTTATAGCTCTTGGAGGTATAGCTCAATTCGTAAGCTACGTTGGAGATACATCCGCTCGGTCCTTCAGGGTCGATCGTCGGGGGCTGACAGGCGTAGACGTCCTGCATGAGGGTGAGTTTCTGACCTGCCGTGAAGCCGCGGTAAGTAAGGTAAGCTCTCAGGAAGTTCAGACCGGGCGACATTCCGTCTGTGCCGATCTTGAAGTATGCCGTCACCTGATTGGCGGTTCCGCCGAAGCCGGTCACCTGAAATGACAATGCTCCCTGGAAGGGATTGATATAGGTATCCGACTTATGGCCGGCCACTGCCGGAACGGGGATTTTGGAAGTTACGAAACTGATGCCCGCGCCATCCGTCTTATAGAGGTTATTGCCTAAATCCGCGCCGATGACCGGATTTACATAACCGCCTATGGTAAGGATGAATTTGTTGTTGGGGGTTCGCACGGCAAATGTCGGTGTCGGGACCTCTTTGGGCCCTACCGGCATATCCTTCTCAATGATCGCTTTAAGGGTGGAATCTTTCGAGACCTTGACAAACTCGAGGCGGGATCCTACATCGGCTGTAGTATCTGCGTCCTCGGTTACGTTCTGTGCGAGCGCTGCGCTTCCGGAAGATAAAAGCAACAGACCCAATGCAGAGTAGCGTAGTTGTGTTCTCATAGCAGAAATGTTTATTAAGTGATTCAATAGTCTGACGACCTGTTATCTTCTCAAATGGCGCAAAAGAGATTGTAAAGGTTTGGTCTCCTATCAATTTGTAAGTTTAACAATCTGATAGTAAATTAAATTTGTAGGCATTAAAAAGTATTTATAATTTTTTTATCCTTGAAATATTCTTGACTAATTCTCGCCAGGCGGATGGATGGCATGAATATTAAACTTTACTCGGGTTTAAAACGTTAAGACAACGTAAGCAACCCTATGTCGCTGCTTTCTTCCGGCAAGCAGAATGCAAGCATTTGTGAGCGGTTGTGAAGTAGTAATATATAATAAGCATAATGTATGAAATACGTTGACTCCGGAGCAGGCAAACTCCCGCTTATCACATTAATCGCCATTCTCTCCATCTCCCTGACAGTAAATCTGCCGGGTCTCGCCATATCTCCAATCATGGGCAGACTTCAGGAGATTTTTCCGCATGCTACGGAATTTGAGATCCAGTTACTTACCGTCTTGCCGAATCTTGTCATAATTCCGTTTATGTTGATTTCCGGCAAACTGTCGGTTGGCCATAGCCAGTCATTGCTTGTGACGATCGGTCTGGTCATTTATCTCTTTGCCGGCATACTTTATTTCTTCGCGGGGTCGATGATCGAACTTATACTCATAAGCGCTCTGCTTGGGGTAGGATGTGGAATCGTCGTGCCGCTTGCCGGAGGCCTGATAGGACAGTATTTCGTAGGTAGCGCCCGCGTCAAATATCTCGGATGGAAGAGCGGCGTATCTAACTTCACCATTATCTTAGGTACTCTCTTCGTCGGATTGGTAGCAAGCCATAACTGGCATCTTCCCTTCGTAGTTTACATGATTCCGATCGTCCCCCTCTGCCTCATTCCCTTCCTTACCAAGAGTTATATAGACGCCCACAAGATCGATCCGGTATCCACCCCCCCTTACGAACCGCTTAAGGAGCCGAAGATCTCACCCGACGATCCCCGTTCAAAGGCTCTCAAGCCTACCGACGTCAACTTCCACTTCAGTGGAAAGATAGCTTTTAAACTTCTTCTGGGAGTGATACTGATTTACTTCGTGACGACATACTCTTCCGAAGTTGTATCCTACTATCTTCCCTTTACCTTCACGCATTACGGTCTCTCCACAAGCGACACGGGCGACGCCACTTCGCTCTACTTCCTCACTTGCACATTAGCGGGGTTCGCCCTCCCGAAGACTATAAAGCTGATCGGTAAGGATGTCTTGATCTACGGAGCTGTGGTTGTAATGATAGCCTTGTATCTTACAGGATTCTTCCACCAT
Source organism: uncultured Sangeribacter sp. (assembly GCA_964439505.1). Taxonomy (GTDB): domain Bacteria; phylum Bacteroidota; class Bacteroidia; order Bacteroidales; family Muribaculaceae; genus Lepagella. The sequence continues at coordinate 4,360 of CAYTOR010000059.1, read as the reverse complement.
TATGCCGGATACCTCGTAGCTGTAGGTATAATGGGATTCGCTTACGGCACCATGCAGCCGATCATTTACGATAAGGCCACATATCTGGCCCCGACCGCTCAGGAGTCAAGCCGATACTTCAGCTACGTGCTGGCCGCCAACTACATCGGCATCTCCTTGACTCCGGTGATTGTCTCCGGCATGGCCCGTCTGTTTGGAGCTACCCACGACAGCAACTTCTCCTATATCCTCAACGGATCCATAATGATCCTTCTCCTCGCATTCATGCTCTGGAAACGCAAGACTTATTCCGTTTCGGTAGACCCGAAACTATATAAATAAAACATTCACAAAAGTAAGTTCTAAAACTAATGAACTTATTAAAGGAGATTAGTTTTGGAACTTACTTATTCGTTAACTATCTTCATTAACCCTCTTAATGCTATTGACTATGAAAACACTATCCATCATTTTTTACGTTATAGGATCCATACTCCTTATTGCATCCTGTTTTACCGTCAGCGTCACCGCAACATGGTGGCTCGGAGGTTCGGCAGTAGTAGCCTTGATAATCGGATGCGTCTGCCAATTTAATGCCAACAGATCAAATTCTCTCCATCATATCTGATAGAAGACTGACATAAAAATCAAGTCCGGGGTTTTTACTCCGGACTTTTTTATTTTGAGGGAGAGTTTCGTGTTGTATTTTCCAAATAAGTAGGGACGCGAGTCTTTGCTTCCACAGAAATTGGCGAATCACTTAAGAAAATCCTTGGCACGCGCCAGGCTTTCGGGCTTTCCAATGTCGATTAAGTTAAGATCCGGTGAAGCGACCCCCTTTATTTGCATTGCCGGAATTGCATCCAGATAAAAGTCGATTACTGAAAAGACATCTCCACGGTTCTGCCTCGCCATTTCTCCGAAGACCGAACCGGGGGACATCACATGAATACCGCTGAATGCCAATTCCCGGAGATTTCCATTCTTCAGCCCTTCTCTCAAATCATCCGAATCCTTTTCCGGCTTCAGCAATTCTTTTGCAGTATGGTACCATCCCCGCAGATTCATTGAATAGTCAAAGATAAGCCGGCGCGAGGATTCCCTCTCACTGACGAGGAGTGTAGCCGCAGCCCGGTTCTCCTGATGCGTCTTCATCAATCCCCTCAGATCGGCGTCAGAGAGAATATCTACGTTATGTATCAGAAATGGTTCGTCATTCTCCCCGAGCAATCCTGCCGCATGGAGAAGTCCGCCCCCTGTATCAAGCAATCGTTCACTCTCGTCACTGAAGCGTATGCGTACCCCGAAAGAATTATTGGAGTTGACAAAATCACGTATCTGATCACCGAAATGATGAAGATTGATTACAAAATCATCAAAACCCTGTTCCTTCAGACGCCCGATTACTCTCTCCAACATCGGCACCCCTTCGACCGGCACCAACGCCTTGGGATGAGATAACGTAAAGGGCCTGAGACGCGTTCCAAGTCCGGCTGCCGGTATAAATGCTTTCATAAAATTCTAATTATATCAAGTCCTTTTAGTATACAATGTATCTTTTTTTTGCCCTAAGTAGGCGGGTGTTATATCTGCGGTTATTCTCGGAAGTGGTCTAAACGTATGCCCTGTTCGCGATGATAGAGCATGACATCAACCTCCGGAAATTCCTTAGCCAACCGCTCGGCAAAATGCTGCGCACAATAGACCGAACGATGTTGACCACCGGTACATCCGAATGCAACCTGCAGATTGCGGAATCCCCGACGTTGATAAGTCTCGACAGAAGGAGCGACCATTATCCAGGCACCCTCCAGAAAAGTAAAGACCTCTCCCCTTTCTTCAAGAAACCTTATTACAGGTAGATCCCTACCCGTCAGAGTCTTATATTCTTCATATCGGCCCGGATTATGCATCCCCCGGCAGTCGAACATAAAGCCTCCTCCATTTCCTGAGTAATCAGCCGGGTAGCCTTTTTTATAGGAAAAGCTGAAAACTTCTACCCTAAGTTTCCCGCCGTCATGAGGAAGGAATGTAGGACGCATCGCAACCAATGCCTCGCAACATCTCTTTAATTCCGGATACCCATCTACCAACCCTTTTTCCAAAAGTTCTCCAAGATTTGCCAATGCGTTGGGAATGCTTTCTATGAAGTGAGCTTTCTTTTCTATCAGACCTCTGAATCCGTAGGCACCAAGAACCTGAAGGGTCCGGAAAAGTACGTACCGAGGCAACATTCCGAGAATGTCCTCCGCAACATCTCTGCCAACCGCACTTGAATACTCCTTTATATAATAACGGATCATCTCTTCTTTAAAAGAGTCGGGAAGACCGGCTTTGGCCTGCCAGAGAAGGGAAACGAGATCATATACAACCGGCCCGCTTCGACCTCCCTGATAATCGATAAGGGTTATTTTTGACCCGTCTATCATAAGATTACGGCTCTGAAAGTCGCGATACATGAAACCCCATAGGTCATCCCTGATTTCCATAAGATCTTCGGCCAACCTTTCGAAATCATCTTCCAAAGCATCCTCATTGAATATTAATCCGGCCGGCTTTAGGAAATCATATTTGAAATAGTTGAGATCCCATTTGATTTGACGGATCGAAAATGGAGGCATCAGGACGTCCTCCAAGTTCTTCTCAACTCCGCTATGTTGTGTCCTGACAAGTTGATTGAGGGACATTTTCATATAATCTTTGACGGAGGCCTCCTTATTTGCCTTGTGCGGCGAATCCGGATCCGCCAATTTAGCCTTGTTCCAATCCTTGATTTCATCGAAGAGGCTTCTCCGACCTGCGTCGGAAAGAATATATAGCCGGGGGTCAGAATCCGATTCTGCGAAAACAGCCGGAACGCTAACCCCGGCGGCTCCAAGGCTACGTGTCAATTCGAGAAATGCCCTTGTCTCAAATGGATCATCACAGAACGCCGCGATATAAGTGATCTCATGGTCATAAATACGATAATATCTGCGCGACGAACCTGCTCCCGGGAGTTTTTCCACCCTTTCAGGCTCTTTTCCCGTCTTACTCTTATATAATTTTATGATTTCTTTAACTTCCATACTCCAAAATTACTAATTTTTTCGCAAAAAATCACTATATTTGCAAAGTGAAAGGCTCTACAGGGTTAAATAATGGATTACGATCCCAATCCGGTAGGGGCGCAATACATTGCGCCCGCTCCGACCAAGGAATCATTCCCGGACTCAGGTAGGGACGCGATTCTTCGCATCCACGCAGAAAAAGGAATCATTCCCGGAGTAAGGTAGAGACGCGATTCTTCGCGCTCACGCCTAAAAAAAGAAATTTAGACATTCAAATTCGATATAAAATGGCAAACATTGAAAATTATGATTTCGCCGGCAAAAAGGCGATTGTACGTGTAGACTTCAACGTACCTCTGGACGAGAACGGCAACGTGACCGACGACACCCGTATCCGCGGCGCTCTCCCCACCCTTAAGAAAATTCTTAACGACGGCGGTTCGCTCATCATCATGAGTCACATGGGCAAGCCCAAAGGCAAAGTGAACCCCAAGATGTCTCTTGGTCAGATTAAGGACGCCGTTGCCAAGGCTCTCGGCACAGAGGTAGAGTTTGCTCCCGACTGCGCAGCCGCCGGCGATATGGCCGCCGCTCTCAAGCCCGGCCAGGTTCTTCTGCTCGAGAACCTCCGCTTCTATCCCGAAGAGGAAGGCAAGCCCGTGGGTATCGACAAGGCAGATCCCGCTTACGAGGCCGCCAAGAAGGAAATGAAAGAGCGTCAGAAAGAATTTGCAAAAACGCTCGCTTCATACGCCGATGTCTATGTAAACGATGCTTTCGGCACAGCTCACCGTCGTCATGCTTCGACCGCTGTCGTAGCCGACTATTTCGACGCCGACCACAAGATGCTCGGCTACCTCATGGAAAAAGAGGTGAAGGCCGTCGACAATATCCTCAAGGATATCCGTCGTCCTTTCACAGCTATCATGGGCGGCTCGAAAGTGTCGACAAAAATCGGCATTATTGAAAACCTTATGGATAAGGTGGACATCCTCATTCTTGGCGGCGGTATGACTTATACCTTTGCAAAGGCTATGGGTGGTAACGTTGGCAACTCGATATGCGAGGAAGACAAGCTCCAGCTTGCTCTCGACATCATGCAGAAAGCTAAAGACAAAGGTGTGAACCTCGTTCTCGGCACAGACTGTGTTGCCGCCGACGCTTTCAGCAACGACGCCAACACTCAGATCTGCTCCGTAATGGACATTCCCGAAGGCTGGGAAGGTCTCGACGCAGGTCCCGAAACACGCAAACTCTTCGCCGCAGCCATCGTTCCTTCCAAGACCATTCTGTGGAACGGTCCTGCCGGTGTGTTCGAATTCGATAATTTC
>CAYTOR010000058.1:0-12224 GCA_964439505.1 uncultured Sangeribacter sp. | reverse complement strand
AATTCTTGAGTATGTAGCCTTGTCGAATCAGAGTTCATCGCTCTTTCATTTTGACAATGCAAAGTTACAACATCTTCCGCCCAAATGCAAACAATATTGTCGCTGTATAAGGTCAAATCTAAGTTCGTTTTCGATTAATCTCTTGAATATTAACTATTTAAAAATTTCAAATCTAAGTCCATATATAGATGCAATATAAGGTATGTAGAGGTCCTCGGAGCCCGGTTTCCTATCGTTTTTTGCCGATATTCATGACCGCTTCGTCGAATCCTTCCCGGTCGAGAGCCTTGTTGCGCATCCGGTTGCGATAGGTGTAAACAGTGCTGACGCTGTAGTTGAGAATCTGGGCTATCCGGGTAGATTCCTCAACTCCGAGGCGGACGAATCCATAGATTCGGAGTTCCGGTGTCAGTTCATGGACACTCCGCGGATCGATTCTTTCGACCGGCTTGAGCAGCTTATTGATCTCGTCGATGAAGTCGGGGTAAATATCGAGGAAAGCGGAGTCGAAGATCTTGTAGAATTCTTCATTCTGGTCGTCGGCGAATTTACCGGTCTTGATCAGTCGCGCAAGTTCATCGCTCTGGCCGGCGGCGAGCTTGCGGGCCACGAGCTTCTGAAGGCTGTCGAGACGGTTGGCGTAGGTAGAGCAAAGACCTATGAAGTGGCCGATATACGTCTCCTGAAGATTCGCTGTCTGGGCCAACTTCAATGTTTTCTGTCGCGAACGCTTGATGACGCGCAACAACACAACGATCAGTACCGCCGAGACGATGAAAAGGAATGTCACGAGCAGGAAATATATCATCAGTTCGTCGCGGGAGGCATTGATTTTCTCCTTATAAGCTTCGTCGATTACCGGGAGCAGGGCAGCGATCGAGACAGTCCTCATCCTGACATTGCCCTTCATCGCGTCTTCGAGCGCGAAATTGATATATTTGAAGGCATCACTCAGTTCCCCTTGTTGATATAGCCAGTCGGCCAGGGCGGGGAGAGCGTAGCCGTCCTTTACGCAACCCTTGATATCGGAAATGGCGGCTTTCGCCAGATAGGAGGCATAGCCGGTAGGGTCTCCTTCATTGCGGCAGGCCAGCCCTAACTGGAAGGCGGCCATACCGTAGAGGTTGGACTCTTCCGGAAGGGTACTGCAAAGAGCTTCGAGCATTCTGCGAGCCTCTGCGTTCTTACCCTCCTGCACGAGACGCTCGGCGATAAAGAATCTGCGCATCGGGTCATTTTCAGGAAGAATCCTGATGATGGAGTCATCATATTCTTTATATCGGTTCGAATATTCTCTGAAGAACCGTCGGTCGGTTTCGACGTAAACGCTCATATAGCCGTAGAGTTTCCGGCCGGCGAGCAGATAGGAGATCTTCATATCGCGGTCGGCCACGGAACTTTCGACATCCTCGAATTCGCTTACCGCGCGGGTGAAGATGCCGGCTGTGCTCAATGCGTTGATGCGGGCTATCCGGCTATTGAAGACCTCCAGTTCGTTGCCACTCTTTTGAGCGAATTGCAGGGCTATTTCGGAATAGACCAATGCCGAATCAGCTCTCATTGGGAGGAAAATGCGGGATATATCCTGAGCCATTCGGCTGCGCGTCTCGGCCTCGGTCTCCGGGATACGGGAGTAGGCATCCTTCAGCGAGTCGACTACTATCATCTTGTCGCGCTGATACATGTCGGCTGCAGCCATCACCCGATTGAGATTATGGAGATCTTCTTTGGGAAGGTCCACTTTCGAGGCCTTCATACCGACAGGAGCCAAGGCCGCCACGACGGCCACGGCCGAACCGAGGAAAATGCGGAGGAACGCGGGGAGTTTATCAGATTTTAGATTCATTTTAAATTGAGGATGCAGATTTTGAACAAAGTTACAAAAAAAATTTGTAATTTTGCGACTATGAATATTCCTACCCCCGACAAACAGCGGCGATTGATGCTCATCATCAATCCCATCGCCGGCGCGCGCGCCGGGGAATCGGCCATCGAAATGATTGAAGCGGAGGCGAATAACCTGCGCTATCATCCTGAACCTTCTCTTTACCCGGAGAAGGAACTTACTTATCAGATCGACGTAAGATTCACGGCCCACGGCGGCCACGCGACTGACCTTGCCCGCGAAGCGGTCGAGAAGGATTATTACGGTGTGATAGCCTGCGGAGGGGACGGTACGGTTAACGAAGCGGCCATTGGCGTCTGCGGATCAAATACGAGTCTGGGGATTATCCCACTCGGTTCGGGCAACGGACTGGCGCGTCATCTCGGTATCCCGCTGACTATTCCGGGAGCCTTCAAAGTTATAGCCGAAGACCGCATCCTACATTCCGACTATGCCACGGCCAACGGCCGACCTTTTTTCTGCACATTCGGGGTAGGATTCGACGCGGAGGTGACAGATAAATTCGCCAAACTTCCAGGACGCGGGCTGAAAACTTACCTGAAGGCAGTCTTTGAGGAATATTTCAAATATAAAGGGGAAACCTATACCATCATTTCCAATGGCAAGCGCCTGACGGAAGACGCATTATTGGTAGCGGTCTGCAACGCATCGCAGTATGGCAACAACGCTTATATCGCTCCGAACGCCTCAATCAAAGACGGCCTGCTCGACGTGACGATCATCCATCACGGCAATCTGTTGGAAAATACCATAGCTGCTTTGGATATGCTGACGGGTCTTACGGGTAAAACGGCTTCTTCAACAACTCTCCGGCTTCCTGAACTGAGAATCATCCGCCGCAACAAGGGAGCGGCTCATTTCGACGGCGAACCCGCATCGCTGGATGAAGAGATCGAAATCCGTTGTCATCACGGTGCCCTGCGGCTCTTCTCAACGGAAAAGAAGCGCAAACTCCATGCCCTTATGTCTCCGGAAATACCATTCCTGTCGCCCATGGCCCTGACCATACGCGACCTCCGCTTCAAGATCTTCAACCTCCTTAATAAATAACCGGGAACCCCAAAACCTCAAATCTTCTCCCTAACCACTGACACCTTAATCCTAACCCCTAACTCCCCTTACTCTGCTTCCTTGGCGGCTATCTTTTTCTCCAAGCGGGGAATTAACCTATTGACCAACCGAATGGCATACGGGTCAAATCGAGTCACGCGATAGACAAAATAGCGCTGGAGCATGAAATTCCAGGCCCAGGATACGATCAACGCCACAAACAATCTTGCAGCCGAGAAGTAACCGGCTTTCTTGAAGCCCAAAGTCTCGAGCCAGTCCCAGTCCTTGATAAGATTATAGAGTATCTCGGTGCCGAAAGAGTTGAGCAGCAGGCTCCCCAACCATACCATCGCATACTTGACCACGACCGCTCGCCAGTCTACGCCGTCGGCGTGAAACGTGAAGCGGTAGTTGATCAGACAGTTGACTATCCCTCCGGCCACAGCTCCCAACGCCGAGGCAAACAATGGCGAAAAACCTATCCATTGGAAGAATACGAAACTTACTGCAAAATCGACCCAGCCGGAAGTCTGAGATGAGACGGCTGAGCGCAAGAACGTAAAGATGAAGTTATCGTTTTTCAGGAGATTATCTCCTACATTTTTCATTTTCATGACATTATCTTTTAAGACCCTCAAACTTCGGATCTTTTTAAGACCCCGGAATTTGGATCTTCTAAGTCCCGGACTTTGGTAAAGGCCGCGACCCTTGTTACCAAAATCCATCCCGATTGCAACTCCTTTCTCCTCCCCTACTCCTATTCATCATGCAAATTTAACAAAATTTTAATTAACTTTTACATTTCAATCTTTTTTACTTCTCAAATTTTTCAGTTTTAATCCGAATTATCATTAATTTTGTATTTATTTTGTCCGAAGATATAATGAATAACCCCATATACCGCATTGCCGTCCTTTCCAATGGAATGAAAGTGGCTCTCCGCCATTCCGCGGATTCGATGGTCAGCTACATCGGAGTGGCCGTCAATGCCGGCAGCCGCGACGAAGGGACCCATCTCCACGGTCTGGCCCATTTCGTCGAACATACCATTTTCAAAGGCACCTCCTCCCGGCGCTCATGGCATATCTCCAACCGCATGGAGAGCATCGGCGGAGAACTGAACGCCTATACCTCGAAGGAGGAAACCGTCATCTATACCAACGCCCCGGCCGGAAACGCCGAGCGTGCGATCGAACTGCTTGCCGACATTGTGGCCAATTCGCGTTTCCCGGAAGCTGAACTGGAAAAGGAACGCGAGGTAGTCATCGAGGAGATCAACTCCTACCTCGATTCTCCCGCTGATTCGGTCTATGATGAATTGGAGGAACTGATTTTCGCCGGAAGTGGTCTGGCCCATAATATCTTAGGGTCTAAGGAGAGCGTACGCTCATTGAATTCCAAGGACTGCCGGGAATTTCTGGATATGTGGTATGTGCCGTCGAACATGACGGCCTACATCTCCGATCCGGGAGATCCGGAGAAACTGATAGCCCTGATGGAAAAGCATTTCGGTCAACTTCATTTCCTTGGGCGCCAACATGATCGCCAGGCTCCCCCACCCTGCAAAGGCTTCGACGAAGTCCGGGACCGCAACGGCCATCAGGCCCATACGATATTGGCCTACAGGCTTTTCGGACGCAAGGATCCCCGTCGCTTCGCCACTTTCCTGCTCAACAATTATCTCGGAGGACCTTGCATGAATTCGCGTCTCAATCAGGAATTGCGCGAGAAACGCGGATTGGTCTATACGGTCGACTCGAGCGTAGGACTGCTCTCCGATACGGGCCTTATGCAGATCTATTTCGGTTGCGACCCGGGAGGCTCCGACAAGTGCATCCGCATTATACGCAAGGAGCTCGACCGATTGGCCTCCACTACCCTCTCCGACCGGGCTTTCGAAGCGATCCGCACGCAATATTGCGGACAATTGCTCGTCAGTTCGGATCACCGCGAGAGTACTGCCATGTCCATGGGCAAGAGTCTGCTTTACTACGATAATATCCACGATATCCGCAAGATGACGGAGCATATCCACAACGTCTCCAAAGAGGAATTCCGACAGATCGCCGAGATGCTTGCTTCGGCTCCCCTCTGCCGGCTTACTATCAGATAACTATGAAAATTGCCGATATAAATCTCGGTGACCGCCCGGTCATGTTGGCCCCCATGGAGGACGTCACCGACGAATCTTTCCGACTTATCTGCCGCGAACAAGGGGCTGCCATGGTCTATACGGAGTTTGTTTCCGCCGAAGCGCTGATCCGCGATATCAAGTCTACTACCCGCAAACTGAAGGTCAACCCGGAGGAGCGTCCCGTAGCCATACAGATCTATGGCCGCGAAGCGGAGGCCATGGTCGAAGCCGCCAAAATAGTGGAGCAGGCCGGCCCTGACATCCTGGATATCAACTTCGGCTGTCCGGTGAAAAAAGTGGCCCATAAAGGTGCCGGTGCAGGCATGCTGCGGGATATTCCCAAGTTGCTCGACATCACGGAGAAAGTCGTGAAGGCCGTCAATATACCCGTGACGGTCAAGACCCGTCTGGGCTGGGATGCCGAAAATAAGATAATCACCGAGTTAGGCCCGCGTCTGCAGGATTGCGGCATCAAGGCTTTGACAGTCCATGGCCGGACACGCTCGCAGATGTATACCGGAGAAGCTGACTGGACCCTCATCGGCCAACTGAAGGCGGATCCCCGGATGACGATTCCCATCATCGGCAACGGTGATATAACCTCTCCGGAAGAAGCCCGTAGGGCTTTCGAGACTTACGCCACTGACGGAATCATGATCGGACGCGCCGCTTTCGGAGCGCCCTGGATCTTCCGCGAAGTGCGCCAATATCTCGACACCGGCTCCTATACCCCTCTCTCCATCCCCGAAAAAATGGCCTTGCTCCGCCGCCAGATTGATGAGAGCATCGAGCGCATAGATGAATACCGGGGTATTCTGCATATACGCAGACATCTGGCTTCCTCTCCCCTCTTCAAGGGCATCCCAGATTTCCGCCAGACTCGCATACAGATGCTGCGCGCCACCAAGCGCGACGAACTGGAAGATCTCCTTGACCATACTGAGGAGCGCCTCATGCAGATTATAGATAATTAGCCTTTCACAATCAGACCATTACAATTAGGCCATCATCATCAGACCCAAATAATCAAACCCAGACAATCAGACCATCAGAATTAGATCCACATGTCCGATATGCTTACCATTTCTAACTTCCACAAACCCGGCAGCCGCTTCCTTCGCCTGCTTTCCCTGTTGGTCATCCTCTCCATGGGAAGTCTGCTGCAAGCATACGCTGCCCGGCAAAAAGAGGATGACGCCACTCTGATAGACTATCATTTTGAAGTAGGCAACTTCGTCAATCTAAGTATACAGAATAATGTCAACGTAGTGTACACCCACTGCAACGACACTATCGGCCACGTCCGATACAAGGCTGATCCGGACTTCGAGGATGCCTTCATATTCACCAACAACAAGGGCTCCCTGAAGATTCAGGTCCAGACGGAAGATGTAGGCAAACCGGATCTGCCGACTATTTACGTATCTTCCAACAATCTGGAAAAAGTAGACAATTACTCGGATTTTAACGTCCGCGTCGAATCGAATATCAAGGCCGATACATTCTCATGTTCACTGATCGGAAATGGTTCGATCACTGTCAGCGACATCGACGCGACCAATGTCAACGCGAAGATCACTGCCGGCATGGGGACGATCATCCTCTCGGGAGAATGTACGAACGCCGATTTCAAACTTACCGGGACGGGTACCATTCAGGCCGACATGCTGAAAGCCTCCAACGTACACTGCAAGATACTCGGCGGAGGCTCTATCTCCACTTATCCCCTGCGTACCCTCGAGGTGAAAGGAATCGGCTCCACCAAGATCTACTATCGCGGCGAGCCGGTCATCAAACGCCGTGGCGGCGGCAAACTGATCCCGACCACCTAATTCAATTAAAAATTACTTTTTAGCCGAAGGGTTAACCATTACTTATACTTATTACTTTTACTGCGTAATCACGCAGTAATTCCGCAGCAACCATGTCGCTGAAACTCCAGACCGCCCGCACCCTGAAATGGAACGCCATTGACCGCGTCGCCACGCAGATCCTCTATGCCGTGGTCGGAGTGGTATTGGCCAATATCCTCTCCCCTGAGGAGTTCGGTCTGGTCGGAGTCTTGCTTATCTTTCAGGCTTTCGCAACGATATTGGTGGACTCCGGTTTCGGAGCGGCCTTGCTGCGCGAGAAAGACCCTACTCAGGAGGATTATTCCACTGTATTCTGGTTCAACCTCCTCGTCAGTCTGGCTATCTACGCCGTCCTTTTCATCAGCGCCCCTCTCATCGCAACTATTTTCCAAGGTCAGAAAGTTCTGATTCCGATGTCGAAGGTGATGTTTCTTACTTTCGTCATCAACGGAGTAGCCATAGTTCAGGTCAACCGACTGATGAAAAAGATGGATGTCAGGATGATAGCGGTCTCCAATTCCCTCGGTCTCGTCCTCAGCGGCATAGTCGCTATCTGGCTGGCCCTCAAGGGCGCGGGAGCCTGGGCATTGGTCTGGCAAAGCATAGTCTTGGCTTCGGTGAAGACCCTTACTTTATGGGTCACCGGAGGGTGGCGCCCGAGCCTATGCTTCTCAAAAGCAACTATCCGAAAGATCCGGGCCGTCGGGCTGAGCGTCTTCTCTTCCTCTCTGCTCAATACTATATCCCTGAATATCTATAACTTCGTCATCGGAGCATTCTATACTATCTCTGCCTTAGGTATATATACCCAGGCCGACAAGTGGGCTAAGATGGGGTCTGCGTCGCTGTCGCAGATATTGACCTCATCGTTTGTGCCGTTGCTGTCGAAAGTGCAGGATTCCAAAGAAACATTCCTGCGTTATGTCGATAAGACCGGGCGCTTCACGGCCTTCATTCTTCTGCCGGCGATGACCCTTCTTGCCGTCATGGCGGCTCCGCTGTTTCATCTTTTGTTCGGGCATAAATGGGATGCCGCCATCCCGCTCTTCCAGATACTTTCGATCCGAGGGATATTCGTGGTGCTGATCTCTCTTTACAGCAATTACCTGCTGGCTTTAGGGAAGGCGCGCAATCTGTTTATTTCCGAGGCCGTCAAAGACGGACTGATCTTCATCGCCATCTTGGCTACAATCTTTTTACGCGATATTACCTGGTTGATAATCGGCCAGTTGGCGGCCAGCGTAGCGACATGGCTTCTGTTGCTCCCACTGACGACGCGATCCTTAGGCTCTACAGTCGGCCGATTCCTTTCCCATCTTCTTCCCTTCGCAATTGTTAGCGCGGTAATGGCTGGCGCATGCCTGGTGATAAAGAGCACGGCTCCATTCTTTCTTCCTGATCTCGGCTTGGTCGACCCAATGACGCTCCGTATCGTATACAACGGCTTGATACTTCTTCTTCAGGCGGCCGCCGGAGCGGGGATCTATCTGCTTCTGCTCCGTCTTCTCCGGATTCCGGAACTCCCCGAAGCCGCGTCGTACCTCTTCGGAAGATTCCGCAGGTAAACCTCTATTCTCCATAAACATACATGGCCTCCCAAAAGTTATCCTAACTTTTGGGATGCCATGTAGATATATAATTCCTCATTCTGCGTGGGCGCGATAAATCGCATCCCTACCGGAATTGGCTCAGTCAATTGTATTGCCGAAGTAACTGCTTCCGTCGAAACAGTGGGTGCAGATTTTGTCTTTAGGCAGACCGATGGAGGCTACTAATGTCTCTATCGGGTTGAACTTCAGGGAAGTCAGGCCGAAGCGGTCGCGGATTGCCTCTACAAGACGGTTATATTCAGGGGAATCCGTCGTAGCGTATTTGTCAAGATTCTTATTGGCGTCCCCTTCGAATTTCTCGATGAGGCGACGGGTAAGAAGTTCCATGTCGCTCTTGGAGGATGTAAAACCGATATAACGGCATCCGTAGATGAGAGGCGGACAGGCGATACGCATGTGGACCTCGGTCGCACCGTTGTTGTAGAGGTCGGCGACGTTATCGTTAAGCTGAGTACCTCTGACAATGGAGTCATCACAGAAAAGTGCGCGCTTGCCGCGGAGCATGGCCCGGTTGGGCACAAGTTTCATCTTGGCCACAAGATTACGCATCGATTGCTCAGAGGGAGTAAAACTTCGCGGCCAGGTCGGAGTATATTTGGAGATACAACGGTGATAGGGTACATTATGGCCGGCCGCATAGCCAAGCGCCATGCCGACGCCTGAATCCGGAATACCGCAGGCGCAGTCTACTTCCGTATCGTCAGTCTGACCCATTTCAAAGCCGGATGCGAAGCGGGCTTCCTCTACGTTGCGGCCTTCGTAGGTCGAAGTCGGGAATCCGTAATAGACCCAAAGGAAGGAGCACATCTGCATCTTGTCGCCCGGGACTGCGATGGTCACAGCCGAATCGGGAGTAATGGCGACTATCTCACCGGGGCCGAGATCCCTGACATGTTCGTAGCCGAGATTCTCGAAGGCGGTCGATTCCGAGACCATGCAGTAAGATCCTTCCTTATGGCCAAGCACGAGGGGCGTGCGACCGAGACGGTCGCGGGCACCGATTATCTCTTTCTCCGTCAGGATAAGCAACGTGCAACTTCCCTTGATACGGTCAAACATATAGTTGATGCCCTCGCGGAAAGTTCGGCCTTGATTGATGAGAAGGGCTATGAGTTCCGTCTGGTTGGTCTTTCCCGAACTGAGTTCGCCGAAGTGGACTCCGGCCTCGATCAGTTCATGTTCAAGATGATCCATATTCTCGACATGCGCCACAGTGACGATCGCGTATTTCCCTAAGTGAGAATTGATTACGATAGGCTGAGGATCTGTATCGGAAATAACTCCGATTCCGAGATGGCCTTTGAACTTGGAAAGTTCTTTCTCGAATTTAGTGCGGAAATATGACTGCTCCAAGGCATGGATAGAGCGGCAAAAGCGATGATCTTCAGGATCGTACGTGGCCAGACCGGCCCGACGGGTTCCAAGATGCGAGTGATAGTCGACGCCATAGAAAAGGTCGGTCCGGCACTCATTTTGGGCAGCCACGCCCATTATACCTCCCATAGAAACTGTCTGTAATTAGAGTGAAACAATTAAAGTGCAAAATTACTAAATTTTTCGTTATTCGACAAAAAAATCTTCATCGGGGGCAGCCGTCGTTTCTCTTACTTCCGTAGGAGGAGCGGCGGTCTCTTTTTCGGAGGCCTTCTTTGGTTGCTCGGCTGGTTTGGCGCCCTCCGGACTCTTGGAAGTATCTGCAGGTTTGGAAGTCTTCTCGTTGGGAATCTCCGGAGATTGGGGTTGACCCGCAGGCTTTTTCGCTTCGGTCGGCGCCGCGAAAGTGCCGTCTCCCTGAGTCAGGAATTTCTTGACTTTATCGGCTGAATTTTTGGAATAGGCGTTGAAGACATTCATCACGAATACCAGATCCGTAACCTTGTTGTCAACTACGAATTTCTTGATATTCCGGCTGAAGTATCGGAAGTCGACAACGTAGATATCATCAAAGCTATAGAAAAGGAAACTCGGGACGGGATTGCCGTAGGAGTCCTTGATGATGACCAATCGGCGACCCGTCGATGATCCGGTATGGATATGGGTCAGGCGCTTGTCGCTGCCCATGAACGTGCAGTAAGCTCCCGGATTGCCGTCGGGATATTTATAGAAGAAATCTCCCTTTACGGCGGGGCCTTCGCTGACGACCTGATAGTTGTCGTTGACCTTATAGTCCCTGTATGTAGTCTGAATATTTAGTCCCTTGGGCTCGTAGAATATGAAATCTTCGGGGGAATTCTTTATTGATATGTCTTTTGAATAGCCGTACATTGAGCCGACATACCCGCGTATGACCTTTCTGTTATAGGCCGACAGATCTTTGAAGGGGACTCCGGCCGCATTGGCGAAGGCCTGCGCGGCATAGTATGCCCCGAGCGGTGCCCAGTGATGGTCAGTGCGCAGATAAATGTCTTCCTCAACATGATCGGCCAATGCACCGTACGCGTTTACTCCCTTCGCTCCGTTTTTCAGATTGGAATAGATATTGCGTATAAAGGGAAGCTGGGGCTTGCTGCGGCCTTTGGCCTTGTCGGGCATATAGAATTCTGAGGAGAGGGGGATGATCATGGTGTAGACGTTCACTCCGGGGAGCTCGGCGGCATATTGGCTGACGACGGACGCATGGGCTCCTCCTCCGGTAGCTTCGCCGCCGAAAGCGTTCAGGGCGCGGACGTTAGGCTCCTTGCCTACGATTATTATACCCGCTGAGGCTATCTTGGCATTCTCGTTGGCATTTATCCTATTCTCGTAATCCGCGATCTCTTCGGGATTGGCTCCGGCT
The DNA here is from genome assembly GCA_964439505.1 of uncultured Sangeribacter sp. Classification (GTDB taxonomy): domain Bacteria; phylum Bacteroidota; class Bacteroidia; order Bacteroidales; family Muribaculaceae; genus Lepagella. The sequence goes on along the minus strand of CAYTOR010000058.1, from coordinate 895 downwards.
CCGGGACGGGGAGTAGCGTTTCCGTCAGTCGAATGGAATGTCACTGCATCTTCATCGGATCCTATCCTGAGCTTAAGTTTATCGCGCAACGTCATGCTGAAGAGCATGAACTTATCGCGGAAAGGCTCCGTATCGCTAAACCAATGGGAGACTTCCTGAGGATATTGCGCACCCTTCAGTTTCTCAGTCTTGAATTCGGGGAAAGTAGCCAACTCGCGCTTCTCCAAATCGGAGTATTCGCTGCGTGGAAAACAGAGAAAGACCACGGCCATCGCGATGAAGACTATGGTAGTGATGATTATATATAATCTGGATGGTTTCACGTCAGTAAAGGGGGCTAAGGGGGTCTAAAAACGGGTGTAGATGAATGCGTTGTTGGTAGCTCCGACAAGAAGGGCTACGCAAAGAATCAGGATGATGGCAGAAGCTATCGCTCTGCTTCCGGCCATGACATACTGTCCGGCCGGACCGGCAAGACGCCGCTCCGCAAAGCGTTCGAGCTTGGCACGCAGGGGCATACAGGCCAAAAGAGCAATCACCCAGATCCAGAAATTATCGGTCAAGGCAGTCTCCTCAAGCAGATTGAGCTCTGTAGAGCCTGTGAAGGCTGTCGAGAACCATTGCTTCATCTTATCGAAATCGTCGAAGTAGAAGAGCGCCCATCCTACCAGGACGGCCATAAGGGCCCAGAGGCGGATGAGGAACTTCGGTATCCAGCGCTTATTGGGGAATATGGCGTATTTTTCTATGACAAGGAGGAATCCGAAGTATAATCCCCAGAAAATGAAGTGCAAGCTGGCTCCATGCCATATGCTGGTCAGGAACAATACGGTCAGCAGATTGATCAACTGATGACGGAGGTTGTATCCGAACGGAATGTAGGCATAGTCGCGGA
>CAYTOR010000057.1:0-12592 GCA_964439505.1 uncultured Sangeribacter sp. | reverse complement strand
ATATTAAAATCAGGGTAAATTTCACGAATTTTACTATTTATATGCTTATATAACTTTAGTTTTAAAATTGTTCGCTTGCCAGGACGTCCTTCTCCGTCTGATTTTAATTTATCTTTTTCATTCAATTTAAAGCACATTGCCCCGAGAATCACATCCATGAATTGCAAGGGTAGATGAAAGTTTGAATCGACTTCCGAGATACCTTTTTCTACAAAACGTATTCCTTTTGCCTTAAAATCTGCATCCTTATTCAAACCATATATATGCTTTACAAAGGTCTGCTTTTCTTGCTGATTTAAGGGAATTTCGTCAAGATACAGACGTATCCCCTCTTTATCTTCCGCATAAATAAGGCCAAAGGCAAATTTTATAAATTGATAATACAGTATCGGATATTCTTCTTTTCTTTTTTCCGGTGTCAAATCCGGTTCATACTGATTATGACGAAAGAAAATCCTAATTTTCAATAATCCTTCTTTTCCCATGGCGAAAAGTTCGTCTATCAATTTAATATATTTGTCATAATGATAGGCATTTACCTTTTGCCATTTAATTTCATCTATTATATTAAGCTCCTTCTTTACCGCTTCCATTCTTCGCAGTACCTCTTTCCGGTGCTGAGATAGAACCAGTATGCCTCCATAAAAGTTGGAATAGTAAGTACCGTGTTTATCGCTTTCGTCTAACCAAATATGTATCATCTTTGAGGTTGTTAGATAGCAAAGTTACAAAAAATTCCTGAATTTTCATGTCTGTTACTATCCGAATTAAAACTGCAAGTGAACTTGGAATTTCACTGCCACTAAGACTTTCCCCTGAATTGAACTGCGCGCCAAATGGTGACCGCTACAAGCCCGACATGTTAACTATAAGAAAAAAGTACTGAAAATCAACTACATTGAATAGTTGATTTTCAGTACTTTTTTCTTATAGTTACAAGATTCTAAAGTTGGGTTTCTTTTGGCTGCCGAATGTGGGTCTTGACCGAAATTGATTGACCGGGTCAAACATTTTCAAGGCAGTTGCGTTCGAGTTTTCCAATTTGGTTAAAGATGTGAGGGGTTATCAGAGTAAGAGCTGGCGTTCTTCCGCAACAGTTATCGGGGAGGAGTGACCGGAAAGCAGAACCGAGTTATCGGGAAGTGTCAGGATCTTATTTACGATCGATTCTTCCAATTCCTGTCGGTTGCCACCCGGGAAATTGGTCAGGCCGAGACCATGCTGATAAAGCGTGTCTCCTACAAAGGCGGCTCCGGCATCGGGAGAATAGTATGTCACCGAGCCCGGAGTGTGGCCGGGAGTGTGGATGACTTTCAGATAAAAACCGGAGTTGGCTTTCAACCTGATGATCACTCCGTCATACAACTCCTCATAGTGAGGGACGGTAATAGGAGATCCGGAATTTTCGCTCAGATTAAGATAAGGGTCTGTAAGGTAACGGGCATCCGAAGGATAGACGTAGATCGGCGCCACGAGTTTTTCCCTCAACTGCTCGGCTGCTCCCAGATGATCAAAATGACCATGAGTAAGAAGTATCTTCTCGATGTGCCAGCCATTACGTCGGATTGTTTCATAGATCAGTCCGGCCTGCGCACCAGGATCAATAAGGAAACCGGATTTCGAGACTTCATCAACATAGAAATAGCAATTCTCGGCAAATACGCCTTGCACTGTCAATTCACTGATCATTTCTGTTCCTCCTTTTACAATTATTGAAGCGTATTATAAAAGCTGACAGCCATCAGGTCCGCAGGCGTGCGGCCGCTCAGACACATTTTCCTCTGCCTCCTTTTCCTGCTTCTTAAGTTCTCTTCTCAAGGCAGACTTGAAGCTGTCGATAGTCATTGCTCCCGGAACTGAAAAACCACCGTTGAATACGATATACGGTACGCCCCGAACACCACGCATCATGGCTTCGCGCTCATCGAAACGAACCTCATCATCATACTTATCGGAATCCAACACTTCCTTTACCTCCTTCTCGTCCATTCCTACTGCTACTGCTTTATCAAGCAATACCTTATGGTCGGAAAGTACCAGATTCTCTGTAAAATATGCGGCAAACAGGGCCTCGTTGAGGTGACGTACCGTCGCCCGATCATATTTAGCCTCCGCAAGTTTCATGAGCCGATGGGCGTCATGTGTGTTGGAATATTTGGTAGTGGCGTAGCGGAAATCGATGTCCAATTCTTTGCCTAAGTCGGAAATCTGCTGAATCTGTTCTTTAGCTCCTTCAAGAGAAAGTACATATTTCTTTGCAAAACGTTCGGGTGTAGTGGTCATTACCTCTTTCGGGGCGGTTGGATCAAGCTCAAACGCACGGAAATCCATCTGCACATCGTCTTTTATACCGAGTTCCTCAATCGCACGTTGAAGGCGAGTCTCGCCGATATAGCAATAAGGACATGCGAAATCCGACCAAATCGTGAGTGTCATCATAGTGTTTTTCCTTTCTAAATTAGTTTTCTATTCTCTTATTAAAAGATTTATTTTTGTTGAATTATCTTTCTTAATACTGTGGCGAAAATGGTTCTTTCTTCCGGAGTCAGCAATGATCCTAATGCCTCGTGCCTGGATTTTGCTATCTCCATCACTTTTGGCTCAATTGACTTCCCCAACAAAGAAAGGTGTACTCTCAGGCACTTATGGCTTATACATTCCGTCGTCACCAATCCCTTTTTAGCCAAAGAGGCAACACATCTACAGACTGCCCCCTTGTCTTTTCCGACCATCGATGCGATTTCGCATTGCTGCATACCGTCTTGAGTATAGAGTGCCCGAAGAATAAGGTATTCCGGCACCGTAATCCCCAGCTCCGATTTCTCTAATTCATCCGCAAGCTGACTCAGGAGGGTCTGATAGGCCGTCCCGACCATACACCCCACATTGGGCATCTCATATAAGATCTTTTCTTTTGTCATAGCATCAATTAAACAACAGAAAGAATAGAATAGTTGACTCAACAACCATTAAATCTATATTTTTTAGGTAGACGCCCTCTTACGTATGAATACGCCCGATCGATCAGCTTCACGATTACGTCATCCGGTATGGGAACTTCTTCGAGGTCGAACTGGATCATGTGGCGCTTATGCCAATGCCACGCCTGACGAATATATGAGAATTGAGCAAGGACATCATCAAACTCCTCAGGCGACCATTTTAATTGAACGACATTGCCGAGTACGAGGGCCAGACAACAGAAGATCTTACCCCCGATCCGGAAAACGATATAATCCGGACCGAACGGCATATCCTCCGTAGCGTACGGTTTAGAAAGGCAATATTCTCGAATCTGCTCTATATTCATTTCTTATTATTACTGTGGACATAAGGATCCCATTCTGCATGATTAATCTTACTATCAGTTATTTCCAAGTGTCGTCTAAGTAGCAACCTGAATATAGCTGAGCATTCTTCCGGCTTTGCCACGGCTTCTACGATGGCTTTGATATTTTGGTCTGCCATCATGATACTTGCTCGTAAAGCTACATCCTTGATGCAGATGCAAATTATCACTCTTCACCCCTCTCCGCATAAATCTTTCGGTGTTAACTCCTTGCAAATCAATATGGGGTCGATCATCCATTCTGCTGACATAATCTTCAAAACCCGCTTCCCGAAATTTCTCAGCCAAACCTTCGTCGACTTCATACATCTCCTTGCTGATCGAAGGTCCGAACCACACCTTCAAACCCGACATATCCGCTCCCTTCTCCTCAAGGATATCCAATGCTCTTTCTACAATTCCCCCCAACGTCCCCTTCCATCCCGCATGAATAGCTGCGACAGCTCGAAGATCCGGAGCGTAAAGAAGTATCGGCACGCAGTCAGCGGTTACTACTCCGACTGTCGCTCCCCTACCGAGAGATATCAATCCATCGGTATCCTCAAAGACTGCGTATTCAGAGCCTTTATTGGCAAAGATTACATCTTCAGAGCCTGCCTCATCAAAGATTATATCTTCAGGGGCTGCCTCCTCAGAAACTGCATCTTCAAAGATCTTTCCGGATGACTCCCCTCCTCCTTCTAAGATTCCTATATTCAAGGAATGAGTCTGCTCCGGAAGAACAGCTATTTCCTTAAAAATCGGCCTAAGATCATCATAGCAATCCCCATCCGGTGCCATGACCGTAGCCACCAAGACCTCCTCGTCCTGATGAATAACCTCTCTTGCGAGCTTCATCCCATTATATTCTAAATCAATCATCATCATAACGAAAAAATATACGTTCTCTCAGATTCCTACGAGATTTTCGAGAAACTCGAGTATCTCGAGATTATCGAGAATCCCGCTATTTTCGAGTTTTTCGAGCTTCTCGAGCATCTCGAGGTTTTCGAGAATCCTGTTATTTTCGAGAATCTCGTTATTTCCGATCTTCTCGATCCCAAATCTGCCGAATCCCGTTGCAGCGCGGATAGTCGCTGCAACCCCAGAATTCTCGTCCTTGTTGTTCACCCTTGCGCTGAGTTCTCTTTAGCATCGGCTTGCCGCACTTCGGACAAGCAGGTGAGCCTTGCTCCGAAGCCTGGGATCGTCTCATCTCTAAGCGGTCAGCAGTCATCTTCTCGGTAAAGCCGCCGTAGGTTTTGAAGTCCGAATGGCGCCCCTTCAGTTGCGAATGAAGCATCCTGTTCACCCGAAGACAGAGAACAAGCATTGCGTTAGCTACGACCGAAGGATCCTCGTGAGTCAGCCAAGGATCAAACTTCATTTTTTGCGTCAGGATATGTAAAGCGGCGTCGTGAAGATAGTTGTTGGAATAATTTGGTGGGTCCAAACGGATTCGCCAAAGCGTATCCCGGTCCGTATTACCGATTGCCCAAACATCAGTCCTGCGGCGGAGAAGAAAGTTGAAGATATCGCCCTGAAGCTCATCGAAACTCGCTCTGGCGACATCTAAAAGTCGCATCTCCGTTTCGACTGAAGTTGAATGTCGGGCAGAGCCTTCTGCAATATTGGCTACCCCGCAACGGGCTGCCATCGCCATTTGGTCTACCAAGCGGCGTCCGGGATCGATTCGATAATCGATAAAGCGGTCACAAAACTCCTGAGTCGCAAGTTGAAGTATATTGGCCAAGATCCAGGAATCCAACCAATAATAAGTCTGAGAAAATTTGATCTCTACTCCCATGGGATTAATGTTATTTCTATTCATTAGGTAGGGCGCCATTGTCTCCCAAAACCCTACTTTTACGCAAATATACAAAAATATTCGCGTGTAGCAAAAAGCGTACGTCGGCCGGTAGTTTACCGAAGGCGTTGGTAACCATACCGGCGAAGCCGGTCAAGCTCTGCGGACTTTGCCTTCTCGGCGACCTTGACGTCCAATTATAGTGGCTTGGGGTCGACGCAATTCCCGAAGTATAGCCTTTGCGTACTTTTGACCAGATCAACTTTCACACTGCAAATATAAAGCGCCCCTGCGTGAAAAAATGAGACGGCGTTGCGCGCAAATACGCAATAGATTAGTACGAGCGTAATCGGAATTAGTGATTTTTAGAATTTATTAGATGGCTTTAAGAGGTCGCAGATTGTTATATAGATGAAGCTTGGGAGGAACAATGCCTCCCGGGCAGAATCATTTAAAATATATAAATTATGGAAAAGCAAAAGAAATCCTATTATGTAAACATGGTCGAGGCTAACCTCAACGAGAATGGTAAAATCAAGATGGCAGAAGTACTCGACTTTAACTTCGGTGGTCATCATGATATCGCGGACATGGTTGAGAAAGCCAAATCTCTCGGTTTCGCGAAAGACAAACATGCAAAAGAGTTTGTGCTTGCCATGCGCTTCATGCACCATGTAATCAAGAAAAACTCAGACAACGCAATATTCGCAGAGTTTGGTCAGCAGTTCGAGGCCTTCAAGAAAAGCGTTAAGGCTCAACTCGGTTGCGATTGCCAGTGCTGATAACTCACAATTTCACACATACGTTATCAAAAACCCCGGAGGGGATTGCCCAATAGCAATCCCCTCCATTTTTGTAGGACGGGGTCTAAGGAAGTTGAGGATAAGTAAAATAATCTTATCCTCATCTTCGTTATTATAGTAAAAATTAACCCGATGACGATGAAGCGTAAAATTCTGTTAGCAATCCTCGTATGCGTGTTGGCGAGCGTCACTGCTCTCGCTCAGAACAATAATGTAATCTGGGGTGTCAAAGCCTCCATAGATGCCGAACTTCCCGGTAAATGGCATGGAGACGGTGGAACTGTGACAATGTATCGTCCCGGAGTCGGATTTACGATCGGCGGCGTCAGCAACATATATTTAGGAAAGAATTTTTATTTCGAACCGTCAGTAGCTTTGGCGTATTCGCAGTATAAGTATAAGGATGTAGCGTTCTTAGACTCGAATGGTGTCGCTTGGGAAACGGACCCCAAAATCTACAAATGGGCTCTACAGGTACCCTTGATCGTTGGTTACTCGATAGATATATCCGACAATTTCGCATTGAATGTTTTCACCGGTCCGCAGGTTCGATATGCCTTTGCAGGCAAGATAGCTTTCAAGAATCAGCACCTTAATGAAGATTCTAACGAATACGTCAATCTCTGGGCCGGACAACGGCGCTTCGACTTCTCTTGGAAAGTAGGAGCCGGAGTCCCGATCAATGATTTTCTCATCTCTGTGGAGGCCGATTTCGGTATCACCGACCTGCTCAAAAGCGATTTCACTTTCCGCGAAAACCGTCTCGGCCTCGGGGTTACTTACTATTTCTAAGCTCTCTGATTATGTAGGCAACTGCGGTAACCGGGGGAATCACTAACTACTGAATATAGCGGAATAGCGGGCGTAAGATTGAGTTTCAATCTTACGCCGCTATTCTTGATTGGGACGGGGTCTAAGCGAGGTGGTGATGGCGGTCATAGGCTACGTAGCCGGCGGCCACCACACCCATCAGTACCTGGGTGACGGTCTGGAAAGCCCATACTACCATCGAATAGGCTGCGGCGTCTGCATTGTTGACGCCATATAGAGTGAGGGCAAAAATTACTGCTATGTTCCATGGTCCCAGGCCTCCAGACGCCGGGATCGCGATGCTCAGTGAACCGAATATGAAGACCACTAATCCCGGGACAAGACCGTAAGCAAGATCCGGACGAATTAGTTCGCGAGTAAACGGGAATGCAAAGAAGCAAAGATAAGTCATCAGAAAATACGCAATCCAGATAACCAATGTATAGGTCCAGAATCGAACCTGATGCTTCATCGTGAATAGGATTTTGAACCCATTCCATAGATTCTTAATCTGGGCCCGGATTTTCTGAATATGGATGTTATTCGTATGAGCGCACAGCAACCAGACGGCTGATCCCACAAACAGGGCCGCTCCTAACCATAGCCATGGAGAGAAAAATACGTGCATTATGTCCCGGCCGAACTGATAGGTATCCATGAATCTTTCCAGCATCGGAGCGGCTACGGTCAACGACAATCCGATCGTCACCATTATCATCATCGCATCTGAAATGCGGTCTCCAATATCGGTGCCAATGACGGTCGAAAGACTCGCTTTCTGGCGTTTTGCCACGTAGATACATCTCCATGCCTCGCCTACGCCAGTCAACAGCAGATTGAGTGCGTAAGCTCCATAAATCGAAACCATTTCTGCAAATGCCGGCATTCTCTTTACCCCGGCTGCGCGAAGCTGAATCCCCCAGCGGATACCGCGTACACTTCTGGACAGGATTTCTACGAAACACATAAGAATCAGCCAACGGTAGTCACACTCATCCCGTAGGATCTGCAATTCGGTATGGATATTTACTTTATGAAACAGCCATACGATCATAACTACCGAAACTGCGATCGGCAAAACGATATCAAAGATTTTCTTTACTATCGCCCTGATATCTTTCTTATCTTTATGATATTTCTTTACCATATCGGTATTTTTTAGTATATTCGCGTGGCCAATGTATTAAGGCCTATATGGAACCCTGAAAAGGGAATCCAATCTTAAAATTCAGTATAGACATGAACATTACAATATTGGATGGATATTCCGTAAATCCCGGGGATTTATCCTGGGATGAAATCGCATCTGAGGGATATCTCACGGTCTACGAACGAACTGCACCGACGGAAGTCATCGAGCGAGCAAAAGATTCAGAAATAGTCCTTACTAATAAGGTAGTCCTGAACATGGAAATTTTGGCTCAGTTGCCCAAATTGAAATATATTGGCATCTTGGCTACCGGTGTAAACGTAGTGGATCTCAAGGAGGCGGCCCGACTTGGAATCATTGTCACCAATATACCTTCTTACTCAACGATGTCCGTGGCTCAGGCCGTCTTCGCCCTTCTTTTGGCATTCACTAACTCTACCGAACATTATTCCGACCAATTCCATGCCGGAGAATGGGCGAAATGTCCCGATTTCTGTTTTGTGGACACCGATCTTACGGAACTCTCCGGCAAGAAATTCGGCATCATCGGCTACGGCCATATCGGAAAAGCTGTCGCCGCTATAGCCCGAGCCTTCGGCATGGAAGTCTTTGCCGCCAGCAGCAAGCCTCAGCAAGAGATTCCGGAGGTGAAGAAACTGAGCACCGACGAGATATTCTCAACCTGCGATGTCGTTTCACTTCACTGTCCGCTTACCGATGACACTTTCCATTTGGCTGATGCCCGGAGGATCAACAGTATGAAAAGTTCGGCTATCCTGATCAATACGGCTCGCGGTCCGCTCGTAGATGAAGAGGCACTTGCCGAAGCTTTGAAGGCAGGACGGATACGCGGAGCCGGTCTTGACGTATTAGGTCAGGAACCGCCCCGGGCGGATAATCCACTGACCGGCGCACCCCGCTGCATTGTAACCCCGCATATCGCCTGGGCTACCAAAGAAGCCCGCAAACGGCTGATCGATATAGCCTCCTCCAATCTCAGAGCCTTCCTCGCAGGAACTCCCGTTAATAGGGTATAGAACCTAATCATGGCCTGTACACCCGGAATCTGAATTCTGGTATACAGGTGCCTCTAAATTTGGGTCTAAATCTTGCAACCCTCCGGGCCGCATCCGTCACCTTTCAGGGAGGTGGCCTCATGATTACCGGCCATGGCTGCTGTCAACCATTCCCTAAGTTGAGATTCTCTTACTACTCCCTGAACGACCAAATGGTCGGGAGCCTCCATGTAAGGAACGAATTCGAAGTCTTCGCGAGCATCGATTTCTTCCTGATCGTGCATTACCTCCTTTGCTAAAGCGTCCGAGTTGAGGAATTCGAGTGTTTCTTCCCGATTGATTCCCACTCCGGCGGCTATGTCAGCCAAGACATTAAAATCCGAAAGCAGGAGATTCTCTTCGAAATTTGCTTTGAAGAGAGCGAAGTTCAGTTTTTTGAGTTTCCCCGGCATAAGTTTCTTTGCTGCCCATTTCATCAATCGATGGGCGGGGAGAGTAGTGCAGATTTTGACTCCTTCAAGGTTATACTTAAGCCCGACTTTTGCGGCCATGCAGGTTATGTCGGCCATACGTTTCTCAGCCATTTCACGGGAAACTTCATGTCCCGACATAAAATGCTGAAGCATGGTCTCGGTTGGGATAGCCGGTGCTTCGGGGTCAAGTTGATAAGCCCGGTATTCGATTTCTATCGGTTCAGTAAGCTCAACGGAGGCAATCGCTTCCTCAAGTTTTTTCTCTCCCATATAGCAGAAGGGACACTGAAAATCGGACCAAATTTGTATCTTCATATAAATAGAATTTTTTCTTTAACAACGGAGAGGACAATGAATTGGTTCGCACATCCGTCCGATACCTCAGCGTCGGGAGTATGATATTTGTAATACATGACTAATAGAGATAGCGTTATTGATAAATTTCGAATTTTGCCTATAAGCGAGGTGGCTGAAGAGGTTTGCGCTTCTTTGGCTGAGACTCCTCGCCTGATCTTGACCTCACCTCCGGGAACAGGGAAATCGACTCTCATTCCGCTGATACTGTTGAATAGCCTTCCCGAAGGCAAGATCCTTATGCTTGAACCCAGAAGGATCGCGGCGCGCCAAGTTGCTATGCGAATGGCGTCCATGCTGGGGGAAGAAATCGGTGGGACAGTCGGTTATCGAGTCCGTTTTGACACGCGAGTGTCCGCTTCCACGCGGATAGAAGTCATAACGGAGGGAATAATGGAACGTATGCTTATCGAGGATCCTACCCTCGAATGCGTCAGCGCTGTGATTTTCGATGAGTTTCATGAACGGAATCTGTCGTCCGATCTCTCTTTAGCATTGGTAAGGGAGATTCAGAATGTACTCCGTCCGGATGTGCGTATTTTGATAATGTCTGCAACTATCGACGCTACTTCTCTCTCCGAGAAACTCGAGGCCGTTCATATCGATTGTCCGGGCAAGAATCATGAAGTCAAGATTATCTATGGAGAAGATTTTGATCCCCGGAACTGCGCCATGGTGGTGGCGCGGACAATAAATCAGGCACTGCGCAATCACAAAGGTAATATCTTAGCTTTTCTGCCGGGACAGGCAGAGATTATGAAGTGCAAGGATCTGTTGTCGGAGATTATAGAGGACGTGGATATTCTGACACTATATGGTATGATGCCTCAAGAGCAGCAGAATAAAGTCATGATACCGTCAGCGTATGGGAGAAGAAGAGTCGTTTTGGCTACTCCTATCGCTGAAACCTCCCTGACGATAGAGGGCATAGAGGTTGTAGTGGATTCCGGTCTCTATCGCGCACCGGTGTTTGACCTGACTTCGGGACTAAGCCGACTCACTACCCGACGAATCTCCATGGACATGGCCGTGCAGAGAAGCGGGCGTGCCGGACGTCTCGGACCGGGAGTCTGCTATCGACTTTGGTCAAAACCTTCCGAGGCTAAATTTAAGGCTACTCGCGAGCCGGAGATCCTTACGGCAGATCTGGCACCCTCAATCCTTAACATAGCATCCTGGGGAGAATCGGATCCGCTGAATCTGCCTTGGATAACCTTCCCACCAAAAGGTAATGTAGAGAACGGACGCCAACTACTAAGACTCCTCGGTGCAATTGATGAAGGTGGGAGACTTACCGAGAAAGGTAAAAAGATTTTACAACTTCCATGTCATCCGCGCATTGCCGTAATGCTTACGGAGGCCGGGGTGTTGAAATGTGCGGCTTGTGATATTGCGGCAATTTTGGAAGAACGGGATCCGTTTAAGGACGAAAATGATGCGGATATTACTACTCGTCTGGAGTTACTCGAACAATCTCGGCGCACCCGGAGATTTGCGGGATGGAAAAGGATAAATGATGTTTCAGAACAATATAGAAAGCTTCTGAAAATTTCGCATGGTTCGAACGTTATCTCAACCGAGATTATTGATCCGGAAGAAATAGGCAAACTGATAGCAAAGGCTTATCCGGAAAGGATTGCTATGCGCGACGATAAGGGTAAATATAAACTTTCTGCCGGTGGAGAATTAGTCTCGCTTAATCCCGATGACGACTTGGCGAGACATGAGTTTCTCGCGGTTGCATCCGTCGGCAACCGAATACTTTCAGCCGCCCCTATCGATAGGTGTGAAGTTGAGAGATTGGGTAGTTGGAAAGAAAATATAGTATGGAACAGCAAGGAGGGGAGGGTGACAGCTCAAGAAGAACTGTGCTTGGGAACACTCGTAATAGCAACCCGTCAGATTACCGGCAAATCAAGAGATGCTATTACCTCAGCCGTTGTGGAGGCGGTCAAAAAGGATGGCTTGTCAATGTTTGATTTTAACGAAGAGGTAAAGAGTCTGCAGCTTCGAATAGCCATTGTCTCCGATTGGCATCCTGAATTCGGGTTGCCGGATGCTTCTACGGAAGCAATTCTTTCTTCCGCAGGCGATTGGCTTCCGATGTATATCGGAAGTGCTACTAACGTACAGGAACTAAGAAAGATAAATTTGCAGGATGTCGTCACAGGCCTTTTGACATATCAACAGCAGACCGACCTCGAAAGGGTTGCACCTACCTCGATCAAACTCCCGTCAGGACGAAATGTAAAAATCCGGTATAGGAAAGGGGCTGAAGTTCCCGTAGTCAGCGCTCGCATACAGGATTGCTTCGGTTTGCTGAAGACGCCGACCATCGATGAAGGTAAACGAAAGGTCTTGATGGAACTCCTTTCGCCGGGCTTCAAACCCGTTCAGCTAACTCAGGATATGGAAGGATTCTGGAAAGACACTTACTTTGAGATACGCAAAGAATTACGCCGCCGCTATCCGAAGCATAATTGGCCCGAAAATCCTTTGTCAATCACTCAATGATGCATCCCGGATAATAGAAGTAAAGGATTTCCTTGAAGTTGTAGCCTTCAAGAGCCATTCTTGCTGCTCCTATCTGGCATAGTCCTACGCCATGCCCCCAGCCGTGACCTTCGATTTCAAATATATCGGAGTGCCTTGCGGATCGCGTTATATCTATCCAGGAGGAATAAAGATGGGTGGGAGCTAAAAGACGACGTATCATCAATTCTTTGCCTATACTCAATGAGCCGTTTCTCCCTATGATTCTCAAGCGCTTCGCACGTCCGGACTCACCTCTCTCCTCTACCCTCAATTCTTCTATCTCCCCTACATTTCGGTTGAATTTAGTGAGCAGATT
>CAYTOR010000056.1:0-12826 GCA_964439505.1 uncultured Sangeribacter sp. | reverse complement strand
CCTTTTTCAAAGGCTTCCCAATCGAAATCTTCGATGGGTGTTTGAATTTTCAATTCAGACATTAAAAATAATTGGTTAATAAAGTTAAAAAATCTCTTGCTTCAGATTGCACCTTGCCGCTCCCTGACACTCCAAAAGCATCCCGGGCCGGCGACCGGTTTGCAACCAAGCGGCGCAAAATTACAAAAAAATCTTTTAACACGCAATAAATCACCTCTTTTTTTGCAAAATTTATCACCAATTTCATCAGCTGACCCTATTTTATAGAATTGATTTGGTTTCAGAAAAGTCAATCATGAAAATCGCCGAGATAGTTATCCCGGCGGTCAAAATTATATTTTTACAGAAAAAACTATTCCCAAAGCATTTCGATCTCTGACTTGGGGAAATCGAGCGCGTCGATGACTTCCTTCAAAGTCATACCCTTCTTCTTTAGCTTCTGTATGATCTTATGAAGCATATTTTTCTCTCCCTTCTCCATCCCTTTCGCCATCCCTTTCGCCATCCCTTTCTCCATCCCTTTCTCCATCCCTTTTTGTAGCTGCTGTTGTCCATAATGCAGCATGCCCTCATGGTCGTCTTCAAGTTTCATTTTAGACTCATTGTAACTGACCACTTCTTCGTTGGTCAAGTAGGACATATCTGCGGCTTCAAACAGTTCGTCGTATATCGGATAGTCTTTCGGTCTCTCTTTCATCTTCTCCATGTTTTTAATTAAAAACAATCTTCTTTCTATATCGTTCTTACAAGTATTCAGACTCTTGCGTTTCATCATCTTCAAATCAAAGAAAATCATGTGGAGCTTATCTGAAAAAATCTCATGGCTCTGCTCGTCAATAAGTGAAATCCTTCTGATCAACCTGGGATCCGTATCCACCAAATGGAAATTCATTATGAAGATTCCATATACCTTATCGAAGTTATACCGCTGACCTTTCAATATCTGTTTGACTATGCTATGGGAGCAATAAGCCAAAGCTCTATTTGAAAATGATGGTTGCAGTGTCCGCTGAATTTCTACTATTATATGGGAATTCTCAGAAGTCGTACAATAGATATCGAAGATCATCCGTTTGCCGTCTTCTACAAACGGTAGAACTTCCTTATCGCGGAATTCAACGTCTATTATCTTCTCCTTTCCGTTTAATGCCGCATTAAGGAAATTGATAAGGACACCTTTGTTCTGTTCCGAACCGAATACGCGTTTGAAAGCATAGTCAGTCAGAAGATTCATATAGCGGGACCCCTTTTTCTTGGTCTTACTCATAAGGAACAGATATTTATCTGCAAAAATACAAATAATTTTGAAAATACAAAAGGGTTGGCCCGGGATGACCAACCCTTTTGTATTAATATTGGTTGATTTGCCATTGGAAGAACAAATCTTGGGAAAATATTTTTATCAGAAGGCTGCTAAGGCCAGGTCTGTGAGCCAGATCCATAGCGGACAGAAGCCCATGAAGAGGATGACGCTGAGCGTCAGTGAGGACGTGCCGTTGGCGACATACGTGTTATATTCGCTGGCGATTATGATGCCGGAGAATGCAGGGGGCAGTGTGCCCGCTACGACAAGCATCTTAAGGTTCAGGGGGTCCATGTGGAAGAGAAGTCCTACTATCAGAAGCATCGCAGGCATGACGATCATCTTTAGGATCGAACCGAGGATCACCTGCCAGTTGATAGTGATCTTTACGGCTGATAAAGTAATACCGGCTGCAAAAACCGCCATCGAGGCGTTGGCCTTGGCGATGAGGTCGAAGGAAGGGCTGAGATATGCCGGCCATTTGACTCCGCAGAGCACCATGATTACGGCGAGGATAGGAGCCCATGCTACCGGCTGTTCGAGAGCATGCAAGACGGGTTTCCAGGCTGACTCCTTCTTTTTGCCGGCTTTCGCGGCCAGAGTCGCATCCGAGGCGTTAAGAAGTGAGAGGCCAACCGGAATGCCGACTGCATTTACAACAATGCCGACGATAGCTACTACCAAGGCAACCGAAGGAGTAGTTCCAAAGATAGGTTCCAGAATGGCAAACCCCAGGAAGCCGATTGTCGGAGAACCACTGATAAGGGCCATGATAGCTCCATCGGCTCCTGTGTTTTTCTTGAAGCAGTATCCGAAGATAAAATAGACCAGCATAAAGCACCCCATGATCACTACCAGTGAGATCAAAGTCAGTTTGATCTCCTTAGCAAGCATTTCCCGGCTGGCCTGTACTATTGAAATGAATAAGGCCGCGGGCAACGCAAAGTCGAGGACAACTTTATTGAATTTTTTTGCATCCTGCCCCGTGAAGGCGCCCTTCTTGCCGGCAAGGAAGCCTGCAAGCATGACTACCAGAATCGGGACAACGGCATACAAAATGATATGCATCATATCCATGATAAATACTATTATAGGCGGAGCATTGCGGATTCGGCGCTGAGAGATTCGCGGTAGGTTTCCCGGTCGAGTTCTACGAGTCGGTCAAATTCTTTTGCGCCCCGGATGATCTCTTCGGCAGCGAGCCGGAGATTAACCGGAAAGCGCCGGTCGATCCATTCCTTCTGGTAATCAACATAGTTTTTGAAGCATTCTTCGAAAACTTTTTCCATTTCGGGGAGGGAGTCGAGTTGAAGAATTTCGTCGAGCTTTCTGCGTGGCATCGGGAGGCCGGAGATGTCGACCCATTCTCCCTTACCTTCGGGTTGAAATTCCACTCCGTCAGGTACAGGCGAGAAGAGCTCGATCCGACCATCCTCATTTAGGAATCCCGACAGATATTTCATTATGCCGAGGTAGTAGAGTTTTATGGCACGTTCGAGTGATGCACGCGATAGTTTCATGCCCTTATACCTGTGATATCGGTCGTCATCAGCGGGTTTACTGAGCAGCGGGCGGATTATCTCCAGAGCTTCCAACATGGCGTCGACCGTCACCGGATTAAGTACATCGCAGATGATGCGGTCGAGATGGGGCAGTCCGGAAATCTTGTTCCGTCGGTCGCGCGAGGGCCATTTCTTTTCGTCGCGCAGTAGGCCGCAACTGCGAAGCATCACCCCGGGGACCACGACAGTCGCCCCCTGCGCATCCCCGAAAAGGTAGGAGAAGGGAAACTCGCGTGAATCGGGATGTGTCTTGTGCTGCCCCATAAGAAGAGAAAAAGCTCCTATGTTGGCCCCCAGCATGAGATAGGAGCCGGAAGAGGTCTTGACTCCCCGTTCGAGAACTCCCCAATGGACAGGTCCGAGCTTATACATGTGGTTGCTCTGATTGGTAGAGCTCCCCGCGTTCATGAATGAAGTCTGACATCCGATTAGGAGAGTCCCTTTGTGCATTGAGACGCTATATGGTCCTGCAAATACCGCGCAAGCTTCTCCGTTCTCCATGGCGCAGTTTGCAAAGAAAAGAGAATCATGGGCCGTGAAGCCTTTCTCAAGTATGGCTCCTTGACCGACATAAACATTGCGCAGGAGTGCTCCGGACGAAACGACGCCATCTTCGACAATGAAATCTTCCGCGTCGACTCCGGAGCCTATGTAGGCAAGACCAATTCCATCCGGAGAATTGTTGATGACGGCTCCGTTTCTGAGCGTACGAGCGGAGTCGATGGTAATATCGTGGCCGATCGAAGTGTCGGTCAACGATCCGCAGTTGAGTATCTTGGAGCGATCCCCGATGCCGGGAGTGACATGAAGTTTCCCCTCGTCAATTAGATTTTCTATGGCGGCGTATATCTTCTCGGCGTCCTTGCGTTTACTCCTTGCCATCAGCATTGCCGATTGAGCCGACAATCCGGGGTAAAGGATGACTTCTCGCGAACCGGTCTCGTCCAGCACGCTTACTCGTTGTCCTACTCCGCAAGAGGCTCCGGGGGTATAATCTACCTTATAGGTACTCTCGATTTCTACCTCCTTGCCCAATTGCGCATTGATTATACCTCCGACTACATGACGAAGCCGGCACCCGTCGCCGATTACGCTGTCGCGTATCAACACGTCCCGCACTCCGCAACGGGGATACTTCGAGGCTGAGAGAAGGCCGATCGTCACGCTCCCTTCGAATTCGACATTATGCAGAAGCGAAAGGTCAGACTCCGGATGGATTCTCACTTGCGACCAATCCGTAGCTCTGCAACCGACCTTTTTAAGTTGGTCGATAGTTTCGGCAGAAAGCTCGGGATAGGGGAGTGAGGAGGGTTCGGAAATGAAACCCATATTTGAAGATGCTGAATTTACCGACATGTCAATCCTGGTTATTTTCGGCGTTTGGGGAAGTTCCCTCGGAGGAAAAGTCGCCCTCATCGTAGGTCTGATAAAGGAAGTCGTTGTAGGGGAAACGCTTAGTATGGATCTCTTTAGCTTTCTCGTAAAGCATATCCTTGAGTTCCTGGATGTTGATCTTGTCTTTGGCGGAAATGAAGACGCAGTTATTATTCATCTTGGCCATCCAGGTCTTCTTGAATTCCTCCAGAGAGATATTTTCACGAGTCGCCGGGGTCAGGTCATCGGGGTCTTTGGGAGTATATTTAAACGCATCAATTTTGTTGAAGACCAGAATCCGGGGTTTGTCGCCGG
Source organism: uncultured Sangeribacter sp. (assembly GCA_964439505.1). Taxonomy (GTDB): domain Bacteria; phylum Bacteroidota; class Bacteroidia; order Bacteroidales; family Muribaculaceae; genus Lepagella. Next base: position 8,272 of record CAYTOR010000056.1, on the reverse strand, counting down.
CATCGCATACTTCGTTGAGGGTCTTGTCGACTACTGCGATCTGCTCCTCGAAATTCGGATGCGATACGTCGACGACGTGAAGCAGAAGGTCGGCGTCCCTTACTTCATCCAAGGTAGATTTGAACGAATCGACAAGGTGAGTCGGGAGTTTACGGATGAACCCGACGGTGTCGGTCAGCAGGAAAGGAAGATTTTCGATAGTGACCTTTCTTACTGTCGTATCGAGGGTTGCAAACAACTTGTTTTCAGCGAAGACATCGCTTTTGCTAAGAAGATTCATGATTGTCGATTTGCCGACATTGGTATATCCGACGAGTGCTACGCGGGTCAGTTTGCCCCGGTTTTTTCGCTGGATATTCTTCTGCTTGTCAATATCCCGCAGTTCAGTCTTTAGTCGGGATATTTTATCGAGGATTATGCGTCGGTCGGTCTCAATCTGGGTTTCACCCGGGCCGCGCATGCCGATACCGCCCCGCTGACGTTCGAGGTGGGTCCACATTCTGGTCAGCCTGGGCAGTAGATATTGATACTGAGCAAGTTCGACCTGGGTGCGGGCCGTAGCGGTCTGGGCGCGTTTGGCGAAAATATCGAGGATAAGTGAAGTACGGTCAAGAATCTTCACTTTCAGTTCCTTTTCGATATTGGCAACCTGCTTGGGAGAAAGGTCATCGTCAAAGATTACCAGGCCTATGTCTTCGCGCTCTACAAAGTCAGCGATTTCCTGAAGTTTACCGGTCCCGACGTATGTCCGGGGATTGGGGTAGTCGAGCTTCTGGATGAATCGCGCTATCGGTTCGGCGCCGGCTGTATGGGCAAGGAAGTCCAGTTCGTCGAGGTATTCATTGACTTTGGCTTCCGACTGGTCGCGTGTGATCAATCCGACGAGCACTGTTCGCTCGTTGGATTCAGTTTGGATTATATTGTCATCAAGCATATTTTTTCACTAATTATTTGCGGTCGCACGGACCAAGCTGAGGGACATGGCCGCATGGCTGAATTTTTCCTTTTTTAAATATAACATTTAAAGAAGGATAAAATATTAATTGCAGCCTTCGGGAAGCTTTTGAAGGCTTGTCACGAGGCTGCAATTCAATATCCGGGCCACTCTGTCTGAGTCTACCCCTGGCTTATTGAAAAGGGTATGGGACCGGGGTCAGATATCGAGAGATATAGGCGCGGAAATATCTCAGTAAGAAGTCAGTTATTTCTTCTCCTTCTTGTTATATCGGGCGTTGAGACCTTCTACTACTTCATCAGTGATGTCGAGGGCCGGATCGATATAGAGGGTAGCGTTTTTCAGGAAGATAGCCTCATAGTGGTGAGCCTCATTATAGACCTTGATGAAGTTCTTGATGGAGTCCTGTACTACCTTATCGCCGTTCAGGGCAGCCTCCTGAGCCGAACGCTGGAGTTTATCCATTGCGTTGGCGGCATTGGTCTGCATCTGCTGCATCTTTTTCTGGTCAGCTTCGTAGGAGGATTGGTTGGTATATTGACCGTTCTCATACTTATGCTGCATTGTGTTGGCGAAAGACTTGATGCTTGATTCATGGCGCTTCGCTTCAGATTCCATGTTTGACTGAAGACGCATCATTTCATCATTATAATCAAGAGCGAGATTATATTTTGTCAATACGGTGTCGATATCGACGTAGCGGTAATTTGGAAGATTCTCGGTCGGAAGCAGACTTTTCTCAGTGGCCGGAGCTTTCTTGGCGGGAGTCTTGGCGTCCTTCTTGTCATTCGAACATGAGATGCCTATGATCAGCATCAGGGCGAGGGAGAGAATCGTAAGAAGATTTTTCTTCATAATATGGTTAAAGAGGTTGAAAGTGTATTAGTGATAATATACGGGAGGCCGACAGATATAAAATAGTCGGTTAAATCCTTCCGGGAATCGGGAAAAAGGGAATCAATACCCCCCTATTCGGCTATCCGGACGCAAAATTAATGAAAAAAAATCAATGAAACACACGATACTGACGAAAAAATTACTATCTTTGGGAACTCAAAGCAAAAAATCAATGCGGAAGTGGCATAGCCCTTTTATCCGATTGAATTATTAACTGATTAATCTAAACCATAAAATATAATCCAAAATGGAAATAAAAGATCTGAAGCCGGCCTTGATCTGGCAATGTTTCGATGAGATTACTAAAGTTCCTCGTCCCAGCTGTCATGAGGAGCAGATTCGTGAGTTCCTTCTTGATTTTGCGAAGAAACATGGGGTTGAAGCGGCTACGGATGCCTGCGGTAACGTCGTGATGCGCAAGGCAGCTACCAAGGGCCATGAGAATGCTCCGACTGTAGTTCTTCAGTCTCACATGGACATGGTCTGCGAGAAGAACGGACATGTAGAACATGACTTCATGAAAGATCCCATCAAGACTTACATAGACGGCGACTGGGTGAAGGCAGAAGGCACCACTCTCGGCGCCGACAACGGCATCGGCATGGCTGCGGCCATGGCCGTCATGATAGATCCGACTCTTGAACATGGCCCCGTGGAAGCTCTGTTCACTATCAACGAAGAGATCGGCCTCGAAGGAGCCCAGAATCTCGGTAAAGACATGATCAAGGGCTCGATGCTTCTGAACCTTGACTCTGAAGATGACGGAGAGATATTCGTCGGTTGCGCAGGAGGTATCGACACTACTGCCATCTTCACATATAATCGTTCGCTTTCTCCCGAGAACTTCATTTTCATGAAAGTCAAGGTCAGCGGCCTTCTCGGCGGTCACTCCGGTTCTGATATCAACGCCGGACGCGCCAACGCCAATAAGGTCATCGCCCGCTTCATCTGGGAATGTTCGCAGCGCTGGGATATAGAAGTTTCCGAATTCGACGGTGGCAACCTGCGTAACGCTATCGCCCGCGAGGCTCACGCTGTCTTCGGTGTCCACTCGGATCATGAGAAAGAAGTGGTAAGACACCTTAATAAATATTCACAGGAAATAATCAATGAATACAAGGCGGTCGAGCCCTCCATCAAACTTGAAGTGGAGAGAGTAGAGAAACCGGAATACTGTATCGATTCCGAAACTTCTCTGCGTCTGGTAAGAGCCCTGTACTCCGCGCCCCATGGCGTATACTCCATGTCGGCCGATCTGGAGGGATTGGTAGAAACCTCTACCAACCTTGCGGCGGTCAAGATGATCGAGGGCAATCAGATCAAGGTGACGACCTCGCAGCGCTCAAGCGTCGAGAGCCGTAAGAATGACATAGCCGGACAGGTAGAGGCTCACTTCCAGTTAGCCGGTGCTAAAGTAAGCCACTCCGACGGTTATCCCGGCTGGGCTCCCAATATGGAGTCTCCGATAATGAAGATTTCAGCCGAGGCCTACGAAGAACTCTTCGGCGTAAAACCCGCCATCAAGGCTATCCATGCAGGTCTGGAGTGCGGATTGTTCCTGTCTAAATATCCCAATCTGGATATGGTTAGCTTCGGACCGACCATGACGGGCGTGCACTCTCCTGATGAGCAACTTCTGATTCCGACAGTGGATAAATTCTGGAAACATCTCTGTCGCGTATTGGAGAAAGTGGCCAACTTATGATCCGCAAGCTGGGATCGGCCATTGCCGGACTGGTCTTTATAGCCGGAGCGGTCTTTATCGGGTGTGCCCAGAGCGGGCAACACTCCGATAGGACCCGGCATAAGACGGCCTCGCCGGCAAAGACGGATTCCGTCGGAAAAGGACATGCAGCCTCCGACCGGTATGATCATCTGACAGACGCTGACTTCGAAAAGGTAGCAGTTCAACTTGACGTGGAGACGGCCGCAATCAAGGCCGTCGTATCCATTGAGGCAGGCTCCGCTATGAAAGGTTTCTGGGCGCCGGGAGTACCTATTATCAACTTCGACCCTACGATGTACCGCAAGTATGCCCCCAAAGCAGCGGACAGGGCAGGAGACAAGAATGCAAAAGTACCCTCCGGTCTGACCGGATATGCCTTGCGCGAATGGACCCAACTGACCAATGCGCGGAAGAATAATCTGCAAGGGGCCGATATGGGGACATTCTGGGGAATGTTTCAGATCGGCGGCTTCAATTATAAAATCTGCGGTTGCAAGTCGGTCGAGGAGTTTGTCAGCCGGATGTCATATTCAGAACTCGAGCAACTCGAACTCTTTGCCGAATTCCTTATAAGCACAGGCTACGTACGCGACATGCGGGCCAAGAACTGGGCTGCGTTCGCCCGGAAATATAATGGGCCGAGTTATGCCAAGCGTGGATATCATACCAAAATGGCAAATGCCTACTCCAAGTTCAAGGCTCAGGAGTCCAAAAACAAAAAAGCTCCCGTGCCCGACGGCAAGCTCGCCGGGAAGGAACTGAAACTAAATTGAGAATAAATCTGATAAAATGAAAATCACAGATCTTCAACCCAAACTCATCTGGGAATGTTTCGATGAGATAACCAAGGTTCCGCGTCCTACTTTTCATCTTGATAAGATGCGGGAATTTCTCGTAGGCTGGGCCGACAAGCATGGCATCGCATGCCAGACGGATGCCGTAGGCAACGTGATGATGTCCAAGCCTGCTACTCCCGGACATGAAAATGCCCCCCGCATCATACTTCAGGGCCACCAGGATATGGTAGCGGAAAAACGCGGAGATAAAGTCCATGACTTTCTGACTGATCCTATCACTACTATCGTTGACGGCGATTGGGTAAAGGCCGACGGCACTACTCTCGGAGCCGATAACGGTATGGGTTGCGCAGCCGCAATGGCAGTACTTCTTGACGATACTCTGGTCCACGGTCCTATCCAATGTCTTTTCACAGTCGATGAAGAGCAGGGACTCACCGGCGCAAATGGCTTGCAAAGCGGTTTTGTTGAAGGCGACATCCTTCTCAATCTTGATTCCGAAGAGCACGGCCAGCTGGTCATCGGTTGCGCCGGAGGCAAGATTACTGTCTGCGAGATTCCCTACGCTAAGACGGCTGCTCCGGCCGGCCTCGAATGGTATGAGGTAAAACTCGATCATTTCAAAGGCGGCCACTCCGGAATGGAGATCGGATTGGGACGTGGAAACGCCAATCAGCAGCTTTGCCGCTTCCTTTGGGAATGGGGTTCTACAGAAAAGTTCGCACTCGAATCTATCGACGGTGGCAACCTGGCCAACGCGATCCCCAGAGAATGTCATGCCGTAGTAGGCATCGCTGCCGACAAGGCTGCGAAATTCGAGGAAGAGGTCAAGAAATTCAGCGATATGCTTCATGCTGAATTCCTCCTTGCAGAAAATCCTGACTTCGAATTTGCAGCTGCAAAGGCGGAGGCTCCTGCTGAAGTGGTTGAAGAGAAAACTGCCCGTCAGGTTATTGCCGCCGTGTTTGCTTGTCCTAACGGTGTGCAGGGAATGTCGCGTGCCGTAGAAGGCTTGATCGAGACCTCCGACAATGTAGCCTCCATCAAGATGCCGGAAGGGAAGATCGTAGTGACGGTCCATCAGCGTTCATCTGTTGACTCCCGTCGTGATGAGATCGCAGACCGTGTAAAGGCCCTCTTCGAGATGATAGGCGCCGAGGTAAGATTTGAAGATCCCTACGTAGGTTGGGCTCCGAATCCCGAATCAAAGGTCCTCAAGGTTGCTGAAGAAAGTTTTAAGGATCTGTTTGGTTACGAGCCCCGCGTCGAAGCCCTTCATGCCGGATTGGAATGTGGCCTCTTCCTGGAAAAAATGCCCGGTCTTGACATGATCTCGTTCGGACCCACGCTGAAGGATATCCATTCCCCCAGCGAGAAAGCCAATATCCCCAGTGTAGCGGACTTCTGGAAATTCCTTACAGATATTCTGCGTCGCTTGGCATAACAGAGAAGTTTCAGACAAGTCTATAGCAAAAGAAGATTTTAAGACAAATCTATAGCAATAGAGACGTTTCAGGCAAACCTTAATAAAAAGTCCCGCCTAAGTGAGAAAACAAAAACTATTTTCCCCTTAGGCGGGTTATCATATAAAACCCTTATCTCCTTTATTTATTAAAGTTTCTGTTATATTACCTTAAATAGCTGAAATAGAAAGATAGGTTTTATAATAGACCTTAAAGGAAATATTGACTTTAATACTTTATAAAGTAGATAACAAATAACATTACACCCCATAAGCGAATAAGAAATATATGTTAGGATATCTGTCAGTCGGAGTTTTTATCGACGGAGGCTATTACGCCAAGGTCAATCGTGCGCTGAAAGCAGCGGAAAGCAGCATTATCAGGGTAAAGTCACTGTTCGACTTTATCTGCGGTCGCTTGGCATACGAAGAAGGAGTGAACCCTTCCGATTGTCAGATTACAGAGGCCCATTATTTCCGCGGACGCTACCGCGTAAAGGAGGCTTACGACAAGCATCTCCTCTATAACGAACGTAAGTTCGAGGATTCCTTGATCGAGAATGACGTCATATTCCATTATAAGCATCTGCGCGAGGTGGAGAAGAACGGAGAAGTACAGGTCATCGAGAAAGGGGTAGACGTTTGGTTCGCATTGGAGGCCTACGAATTGGCAACTTTCAGGAAGTTTGATTACGTCGTCCTTCTGACCGGGGATGCCGACCATGAGATGCTCGTGCGCAAACTGAAAGCCCTCAAGATAAAGACAGTCTTGCTGACCTGGAATCTGACCGACGTAGACGCGACTTCCCCCTTGCTTAAAGAAGAAGCAGGCCATCATTGGGAGCTCAGCCATATCGTCCGCCACGATCATGCCCTCAAGCAGCATCTTCTCTATCGTCTGCGCGAACCGGCTGTCACTCCCTTAGGCGATGAGTTCTGAGTATATATTAACCCATTATAAAAATCATTTGCAAATGAAAGTTCTTAAGAATCTGAAAGTCCTTCTCCTGGCGATGCTCGTAGGAGTAGTGGCGACCGCGTGCTCAATGGCCTCCGAAGCTGATAAGGTCAATGAGAAAATCGAAAAAGGTGAGGCCCTTACCCAGGCTGACTATACGACCATCATTGACTACATGGGCAAATTTGCCGAAAAGGCACAGCCTATTCAGGATCAGATCAACAATCTGCCGGCAGAAGATCCTAAAGCAGTGCCTTTCCAGGATCAGCTGACCAAACTTAAAGATGAATATCCGCTTCTGGATAGCTTCAAGTCAGTACTTGATAAAGCAAGCGCCGAACAGGTAGGTCAGGATAATGTAGCGTTGGTCGACAAATACGCGGGTTATGAATGGTTTTCTTCTCCTGCGTGGGCCACAATCAATACAGACCCTGCGGCAGCCGGTCTCGAGCTTGAGACTCCCTCTAACGATACGAACGGTGTGGTAGCCGGTGCGGTAGATGAGGAGAAGGTTGAATTCAAGTAAAAACTCCCTTCCGAGGGCAAAAAATTGCCGGAAATCATCGATTGAGAGGCAGAAAAATATGTTACACAACATATCAGCCTGCTTAATTCCGATAGCAATTTGCTAAAAATCTAACAATAATCTAACAAAAATATTGCGATGTGCTTACTTTGGTCAGCCATCGCAATATTTTATTTGTTTATTTGGCAAATAAATAGTTGCAAATTGTATAAAATGCTTATAAAAAATATTCATTTTAATTTTGAAAATGGGGGAATGGTGATTATCTTTGCAATGTAAAACTCAACGGCCTCCTTCGGGAGGCCAACAAATCCAACTTCTGTTGACCCTATCGATAAAGAGATATCGACTGAAATGACATCATGAAAACAAGGCAAATGGCGCGGAGAGTGCAGTAAGAAGTTGCAACGGATTCAATCCAAGTCAGCTATTTTATACCTCTACCTTGAAGAAGGATAATTTCCCGACAGCGTATTGATTGTCCTGCCGCTCCGAGGAGTGGTCAAATTCAGCCTGAAGGCTGCCGACCCGGAAAGGATTGACTTGAGGGCGGCAAAATCGGACAGTCGATGCATCGGAAAAAACATAACTCTGCAAAAGGCGCGAAGCCGCAGAGGGATTTTCCGAAGTCGCCACACTCTGGGAAATGTGAGAATGATAACAATCAGGAATAGTGATATTCCTTAATCCTGTACAGAAGCCGGCTTTCAGGCCGGCAATATACCATAGAAAAGCCTGAATCTATCCCTACCATGTAAAACTGTGTAACGAGTGAGCCTTAAGTCCAATTCCATGAAACAGAGTCCGGATGCGACTCCGGAATAGCACCTCCGCGCCAAATGCCAACCGATAAAGATATTAAATAAACCATATCTCGACTGACTTTACTTAAAACTTATTAAGACCCCGTCCCACAAAAAATGTTAAATTCCGGGTCGCAGATGTGCCCCG
>CAYTOR010000055.1:0-12951 GCA_964439505.1 uncultured Sangeribacter sp. | reverse complement strand
AAGTCATCAAAATGGAGAAGTCTCCCAAGACAGGCGCTTATGTCTTCAAAGAGGAAATGGTGCCCAATGACGCTGTTCAGGCAGCTCTTAAGTAATCCGGAATTCACTTCCCCATTAATAAATACATCGCAGTCGACAATATCTTTGTTGACTGCGATTTTTTAATAAGTCCCCCTGAATCAACCCTGAATCAACCCTGAATCCCCATGTATCTCTCGACCTTCCGTAAATGTGGCTTCCGTAGAGTCGCAGCCGTCTCCCCTGAAGTCAAGATCGCCGACATTGACTTCAATGTCAGCAAGATTAAAGAAGTATTGTTTTCGAATCTTGTCGCCCATTCTTCCGTAATCGTTTTTCCCGAACTCGGAATCACCGGCTATACCTGCGCCGACCTTTTCCTGAACTCAACCCTAATCAAGGGGGCTGAAGAGGGAATCCGTAACCTATGCTCAGCTTTGACTAAGGAAACTGCCGAGGCCAACATCCATGACGGCTCAAAAGCGACTGACGCACTGATTTTTTTAGGCGCTCCTATCCGAGTGAAATCCAATCTGTATAATTGCGCGATAGCAATCTATAAAGGACGGATTCTCGGAATAGTCCCTAAGACGTATATTCCCAATTACGGAGAGTTTTACGAACGCAGATGGTTTGAATCCGCTGCCGGTTTGGGTAACCTCACCATCAATTATGCCGGCCAGAAGGATATTCCGTTCGGCACAGACCTGCTCTTCAATCATGATTCAATGACCGTCGGCGCAGAGATATGCGAGGATCTTTGGACTCCCAATCCTCCCTCCTCCTCACTGGCCATGGCCGGCGCGGACGTCATAGTAAACCTCTCTGCTTCAAATGCCGTACTTGGCAAACAACGTTATCGCCGGGAACTGATCCTGCAACAGTCAGCCCGATGCCGCTGCGCCTATCTTTACGCTTCGGCCGGATTAGGGGAATCCTCCACTGACCTGGCTTTTCCGGGATACGCGGCAGTTGCCGAAAATGGCTCAATGCTCAATGAGACTCAGGTCTTCCCCACTGACGATGCTGAGTTCGACTCCTCTGAATTTCTCAAGATTGCCGTCGCCGACGTAGATCCCCAACGCCTCAAATCGGAACGTATCAGATTCAATACATTTACTGATTCGCATAACTCCCCCCTCTTTAAGTCTTACCTGACTATCTCTACGGAAGCCGGGGTGGATACCTCTCGGGACCGGGAGGAACTCAAAGTGGGAATCAGCCCGGTCAACAATAGTCTCGATCCTGCCCCGTTTGTACCGTCAGATCCGGCTCACCGCAATGAGAACTGCACGGAGATAATCAATATCCAATGCCATGGTCTTCTTCAACGTCTGCGCTCCATAGGATACCCTAAGATGATAATCGGGGTATCCGGCGGACTCGACTCGACATTGGCTCTTCTCATAGCGGTTCGCACTGCGAAGTTGGCCGGGATGAAACCTTCGGACGTAATCGGAATAACAATGCCAGGGTTGGCCACTACAAATCGCACCCACAATAACGCATGGAAACTCATGACCTTATTGGGATGCGCTACCCTCGAAATACCGATAGGCGCCGCAGTAGCTCAGCACTTTAAGGATATAGATCAGAATCCGGAAGTTTTCGATGCCACTTACGAGAATTCCCAAGCCCGCGAACGCACGCAGATTCTGATGGATTACGCAAACAAGACAGGAGGAATAGTTATCGGAACGGGCGATCTTTCGGAATTGGCCCTCGGATGGTGCACGTATAACGGTGATCACATGTCGATGTACGCCGTCAATACCTCGGTTCCGAAGACTCTGGTAAAATACCTGGTGGAATGGTTTGCTCTCAAAGAGACCAATGAAGAAATCAAGAATGTACTGTTGGATATTATCGACACACCGATTTCACCCGAACTCGTTCCGGCTAAAGAAGGGGCTGATGAAATCGAACAAAAGACAGAGGATCTCGTAGGACCCTATATCCTTCATGATTTCTTTCTCTTCCATACACTCCGCAACGGTTTTGAACCATCGAAAATATATTCCCTTGCTTGCGAAGCCTTCCGCGGGGAATTCGACAGGAAGACAATTCTCAAATGGTTGAAGACTTTCTATCGCCGCTTCTTCAACCAGCAGTTTAAGCGCAGTTGCCTTCCTGACGGCCCGAAAGTTGGCTCCGTCTGCTTGTCGCCCCGGGGCGACTGGAGAATGCCCTCAGATGCGTCCTCCCGCCTATGGCAAAGCCAATTGGAAGAAATAGAGAAAAATATAGAATGGTAATATTCTGATTACTAAATATCAAACGAGTGCCTGACATAACTAATGTAAGGCTTCAATATAGGGACATGCAAAACCATGTCCCTATATTTATTTCGTTTTATCATTGAAAACCTCTCTATTTTTATAAGGACTTTTGATTCTTGTTAGAATTATTAGACCTGATTTTTATGGTAGCTTGGGATTCTTAGGTAGCGAAAAATTTGCTGACTCCAAAAATTTTGACTAAATTTGAGTTTCATTTAATGACGCTGCAAAAGATGCAAGATCACCAAAGCTTCAACCAAGATATCGAATCGGCAGTCGCGGCAATACGCCGGGGCGACCTGATCCTCTATCCTACCGATACCGTGTGGGGAATCGGTTGCGACGCTACCAACCCGGAAGCCGTAGCGAAGATTTACGCTCTTAAACAACGTGAGGATTCCAAATCGATGCTCGCCATCTTAGGAGATAGCGGCGATCTGCACCGCTGGCTTAAAAATGTTCCCGAGACGGCTCTTCAGTTACTGGAGGTCGCTGTAGATCCTCTGACTATCATCTACGATTCACCGGTCGGGATCGCTTCCAATCTTTTGGCTGCCGACGGCTCATTAGGTATCCGGGTTGCTGATGAAAGGTTTTGTAAGGCCTTATGCAGGAAAGCAAAAGTACCGATCGTCTCTACCTCCGCCAATATCAGCGGAGAAAAGACCCCCGGTATATTTTCCGAGATATCGGAAGAAATCAAACAAGGAGTCGATTACATAGTTGAATATCGCCGTGACGACACTTCCCGCCATCGACCAAGCGGCATCATCAAGGTACGCGACGATGAATCCTTTGTCATAATCAGATAGACCGGGTAGGGACTCGATTCTTCGCATCCGGACCCAACCAACCGACAGATAGAAAAAGGTATGGACGCGATTCTGCGCGGGCATCCCGGACAGCCAAACAGATACTCGAATATAACCGGACAAGCATAAACAGATTCTTAAATCCTTGGAAAGAAAGTGAAAGGTAACCTTATCTCCATAAAAAGCATGAGAGTACGGTATGTGGTCATGGATTTGGTCACATCCTCTTTAGCTTTCTTTCTTTTCAACGGCGTTCGCTTTGTCATGATGGACATGGCTGCTCGATATGGAATCTCCTTTATGGATTTCATCCTGATGCCCAAAATGATTTTGGAGCAATGTCTCATCCCTTTGTCAATGCTTGCCGTGTTTTGGGTATCGGGCTATTACAATCATCCTTTCGGGAAATCCCGTCTTCAGGAACTCTCGCAGACACTGGGCGCAACTCTCTTCAATACCCTTTGGATCTACTTGGCGCTCCTGATCAATGATCAACTTCCGACCAGAACTTTCAATTATGAGTTGCTGATCCTTCTTTTCGGATTACTATTCAGCGTCACCTATCTCGGCCGAATAATCCTGACCCAGGCCTCAATACGCAACCTGGAAAACCGGAATTGGGCTTTCAATACAGTCATCATCGGAAATTCCCCGCAGGCTTTGACCGACGCCCGCAGGCTCGACAAAGCCCAGACCCGCTTAGGCTACAATATCATAGGATACATCCCGATTCCGGGCGAATCTTCGGCCGGTTCCAACCATAATCTGCTAACCCAAAAGCAACTGGAGACCTTATGCCGGCAAGGCAACGTCGACAATATAATCATCATAACGGAAGGCGACACTTCCGAAAAGAAAATACTATCACTGCTGTATGAGTATTTCCATTTGGGAGTTCCTATACGCATCAGGCCTTCCGCCCTCGACTACCTGACTTCAAAGATCCGCACCGGCGATATCTATGCCGAACCCTTCATAGACCTCTCTTCTCCGGCGATGTCAGATTCCCAGATCAATATCAAGAGGGTGATCGACGTAGTATTCTCTTCTTTAGCCTTGATCATAATGGCCCCGCTCTTGCTCGCGCTTGCCCTTATCGTCAAGTTTACATCCCCCGGTCCGGTAATCTACCGGCAGGAAAGAATCGGTTATCGACAGAAACCTTTCCGGATTCTTAAGTTCAGAAGTATGAGGGAAGATGCCGAGGCCTCCGGACCCCAGTTATCATGCGATAACGATCCGCGAATCACTCCTATCGGACGCATCATGAGGAAGTACCGTCTGGATGAATTGCCGCAGTTCTGGAATGTCCTTAAAGGGGAAATGTCTTTGGTCGGACCGCGCCCGGAACGCAAGTTCTATATCGATAAAATAGTAGGGAAAGCCCCGCATTATAGTCTGCTCCACCAGGTCAAACCGGGAATCACGTCGTGGGGAATGGTTAAATACGGCTACGCCGGCGATACTGACAAGATGATCGAACGAAGCTATTATGATCTGATTTATCTTTCCAATATGTCGGTCATAGTGGATTTCAAGATACTGCTGCACACTATTTCGACCGTCATCGGAGGACGGGGAGTCTGATGCGACGGGGGATCTACAGGGATGAAAAAGGAAATGGAGATTGCATCTTAGGGGAAAAAGAATTTTATTTTGAAACTTGGGAAGTAAAATATAAAAAATTGGCATATAAAGAGACACATAACCGTTTCACTGAAATGTGGATGGGATTCGTCGGTTGGCGCGAGCGCCATATCGACGAAGGTCGGTTTTTATATCTTCTTGCCCTTATAGTCGGCGTACTTTGCGGCATCGCGGCCCAAATTCTGAAGACCCTCATCCATTGGATCTCCGGCATATTGAACTCGCATATCAGTGACACATCCGCCAACTTCACATATCTAATCTATCCGGTTGTCGGAATCCTGATAGTGACCCTCTTTGTAAAATATGTCGTAAAGGACAATATTTCTCACGGCGTAACAAGGGTATTGTATGCAATTTCGCAGCGCAAGTCCAGATTGAAAAAGAAGAATTGCTATGCTTCATTGGTAGCCTCTTCGATCACGATCGGATTCGGCGGATCGGTCGGGGCCGAGGGTCCTATAGTATTCACCGGCGCAGCGATAGGCTCCAACATTGGTCAGGCCTTCCGTCTGTCGCCTAAGATATTGATGATACTCGTGGGCTGCGGAGCCGCAGCCGGAATTGCAGGCATCTTCCGTGCTCCAATCGCCGGAATGTTGTTTACCCTCGAAGTCCTGATGATAGATTTTACCGGCGCGACCGTCATGCCACTCCTAATCTCTTCTATCACGGGCGCCACGGTAGCCTATATTTTTGAGGGATATGATAATGAGTTTTTCTTTTCTCAAAACGAACCCTTCCTGACGCGAAAGATTCCTTACACAATCCTGTTAGGCATAGTATGCGGATTCGTCTCGCTTTACTTCACCCGGATGATGTTTGCAATGGAGGGAATGTTTCGCAAGATAAAGAATTCCTACATCAAGATCGTCACCGGAGGAGTGATCCTTGCCGGACTTATCTTCCTCTTCCCCCCTCTCTATGGTGAAGGCTACGGAGCGATCAATCAACTTCTGGACGGTAATGTCAGTTCTATCGTCGACGGTTCGCTTTTCTTTCTTGACAGAGATTCAGTCTGGTTCATTGCGCTTTATATCGGATTGATTGTGCTGACCAAGGTATTCGCAACTTCAGCTACTAACGGTGCGGGAGGCGTCGGAGGTACATTCGCGCCCTCTTTGTTCGTCGGAGCGATGTGCGGCTTCCTATTCGCCTATATCCTCAACAATCTTGATATTGGGGTTGACATCAGCAACAAGAACTTCGCCCTTATGGGCATGGCCGGAGTGATGAGCGGCGTCATGCACGCCCCCCTGATGGCAATCTTCCTTACCGCCGAGATGACCGGGGGATATGAACTGTTCCTCCCTCTTCTTATCGTCTCTACCCTCTCCTACATGACCATCAAGATCTTCCTCCCTTACAGTATCTATTCGATGCGTCTTGCCCAGAAGGGAGAATTGATGACTAACGAAAAGGATCAGGCCGTCCTGACCCTTTTGAAGATAGACAATCTGATCGAAAAGGATTGCACTCCCGTAAGGCCGGAGATGACCCTCAAGGAAATGGTCGACGTGATATCAAAATCCCATCGCAATATCTTCCCGGTAATAGACGCCAACGGCCAACTGAAAGGAATAGTATTGCTCGACGATATCCGAAACATTATGTTCCGGCCTGACCTCTACAAGACTATGACCGTCTCGCGGTTCATGTCTATGCCACCGGCAAAGATAGAGATCTCGGACTCGATGGAGAACGTAATGAAGACTTTCGATCAGACCAATGCATGGAATCTTCCCGTCGTTGATCATGGCGAATATGTAGGATTCGTCAGTAAATCAAAGATCTTCAATTCCTACCGACGTGTGCTACGCCACTATTCCGATGATTGATATATTATTATATTTCAGTGGAATAAATTATAAGAGTTAATTTAATCTATAAATGAGAACTGTCGAAAAAACCTCTCGAATTATTATCGGCTTTTTTCAATTACTTAGACAATAAATAATGAAGATAGTATTCTTTGGAACCCCTGAATTCGCAGTAGCGAGCCTGGATGCGCTCGTGAAGGGGGGGTACGATATAGCTGCTGTAGTAACCATGCCCGACAAACCCGCCGGACGAGGAAAGAAAGTCCGGATGAGCGACGTCAAGGCCTACGCTTTGGAACATAATCTTCCGGTCCTTCAGCCGGAGAAGCTCCGCGACGAGGAATTCCTGAACGAACTTCGGAAGATAGATGCCGATCTTTTTATCGTAATCGCTTTCCGTATGCTCCCGGAAGTTGTCTGGGGGATGCCCCGTCTCGGCACATTCAATCTCCACGCCTCCCTGCTCCCCAAATATCGCGGAGCCGCTCCTATTAACCATGCCATAATCAACGGAGAGCGGGAAACGGGAGTCACTACCTTCTTCCTGACGCATACGATCGACACCGGAGACATGATCTCCCAACGCGAAATAGAAATCGGACCGGATGAAAATGCCGGCCAACTTCATGACAGATTGATGGCACTCGGAGCGGAAGAGGTGCTGAAGACAGTAAAAGCAATCTCGGACCGATCTCTGACCACAATCCCCCAACCGGAAGGAGATTTCACCCCGGCTCCCAAGATCTTCAAGGATACGTGCAAAATAGATTGGAGTATGGATGCCGCCTCTCTTCATAACTTCGTCAGAGGGTTGGCCCCTTATCCTGCCGCTTGGTCGCATTTGGTAGAGCACTCCGGAAAACCCTCGGACGTAAAGATTCTCGCTACTTCCCTCAGCAATATCCCCTCCGATATGAATCTCAAACCCGGAGAAGTGAAAATCGAGGGGAAAAGACTTTTTGCCGGTACCTCATCCTCTCCAATTGAAATCCTGGAGATTCAGCCGGCCGGCAAGAAAGCGATGCCTGCATCTGCTTATATCCTTGGTTATCACCCAGCTGCATTTAACTGACCCGCTGGCACCTGTTATAATTCATCTTTTAGGCGGGCATGCGATGAATCGAGTCATTACCTTAATAATACTGACTGATGCAAAATTCAAAGTCTCAGAAACTTAACCTTGACGATACACCGGTCAAGAAGACCTATTTCCATGACACTTCCAAGAAGGTTGTCGCAACCCTCTTCGACGTCATTGAAGCGCATGGAGTAGAGGATATAGTTTGTTCGCCAGGCTCCCGCAACGCTCCTCTTATCATGGCTGCCCGGGCAAGGGCGGACATCCAGAAACATATCGTCATCGACGAACGCTCGGCTGCCTTCATGGCTTTGGGTATTGCCTCGGTCAAGCAAAAGCCCGTCGCTCTTGTATGCACTTCAGGGACTGCCCTGCTCAATTACTCTCCGGCTATTGCAGAAGCTTACTATCAGGGAATTCCTCTGATTGTCATCAGCGCTGACCGCCCTTTGGAATGGATAGATCAGGATGATTCCCAGACTATCCGGCAATTTGACGCCCTGCGCAATTTTGTCAAAGCAAGTTATGAACTCAGCGACCGGGAGCAACATGACTATGCCGACTGGTATGACAACCGCGTGGCCAATGACGCCATGCTGACCGCACTCCACCCGAAACAGGGACCGGTACATATCAATGTCCGCCTCTCTCCTCCTTTGGATACACTTATAGAATTCAAAAAGAATCACCTGAGTCCTATCCGGCTGATCTCCCAAATTCCCGAGTACGCCATGCCGGATAAGGAACAGATCAAGGATTTGGCAGCGCATCTGATCGGGAAGAAAATTCTCGTGACGGTCGGTTTCATGCTCCCTGACGCCCGTCTGAACAAAGCTCTGTTGAAATTCCGCTCGCATCCGAACGTCGCGGTCATGGCGGAGACAATCTCCAATACTCATCTTCCGGCTGAGGATTACGCCGTCGACTCAATGCTTTGCGACATCCCGGAGGGTAAGAAAGACCAACTCGTACCGGATATCGTAATCAGTTTCGGAGGTGCCTTAGTCTCCAGAATGTTAAAGGATTATCTGCGCAAATGCGCGTCCAATGACACTATGCAGCATTGGAGTGTCGGTCCGGCTCATACGACTGTCGATTGTTTTCAGGCTCTTACACTTCGAATAAATGCTAATCCGGGTCTGTTCCTTTCCCAACTTTCCGCCGAATTGGCCCATCAGAGACGTTTATTGGAAGAGGAAAAGTTCAAGAGTCTTTCTGACGACAAATTCCTTCAACTGAAGAAAGCGGAGAATTACCGCGAAAACTTCCTGCGCTTGAAAGAATTGGCAAATCAGAGGATTTTCCGCTTCGCGTCGCAAATCACCTGGTCGGAACTGACCGCCTATATCGATATCTTCAATAACATTCCCAAGAATTATAATCTCTTCCTCTCCAACGGGACTACCGTCCGCTACGCGCAACTGATTCCCTACGAACTTCCTCACGCCTCCTATTGCAATCGCGGCGTCTCGGGGATAGAAGGGTCCACCTCCACTGCCGTCGGAGGAGACGTTTCGACTGATGCTCCAACTCTTCTTGTGACGGGAGACATGTCGCTGGCCCATGACCTCAACGGTCTCTCCTTGGCGCAAAGAATGAATTCTTCCCTGAAGATAATAGTCATCAACAATATGGGGGGAGGAATTTTCCGATTCGTCCGAAGCACCTCTAATCTTCCGGGAAGAGAAGAATATCTTTGCGCTGACCCGGGATTGGATCTTGAGTCCCTGGCCCGCGCTTTCGGGTTTGAGTATTCAAGAGTAGATTCGCTCGACGGTCTCCGCTCCCGATTGGAAACTTTCTTCGATCAAGAGGACTCTCCCTCCCGCAAAATCCTCGAAGTATCAGTTCCCGGCGATAAGAGTGCACTTTATCTCCGACAGTTCCTGCGTCTGTCAAAGTAATACCTGAGATTAGAGAATATTTAGCTTATAGATTAGAAAATATAGTCTATAGACAATTCAGTTCATAGAATACTTAGCTTAAAGATTATAAAGCTTAATCAATATGTGGCAAACTATTAAAGAATATACAGATATACTCTTTGAAAAGAAAGAAGGAGTAGCTAAAATCACTATCAACCGTCCGAAGGTCTACAATGCCTTCCGTCCTCTGACCAATACCGAAATGCTCGACGCGATGCGTATCTGTCGCGAAGACAACTCCATCCGGGTCGTCATCCTTACCGGAGCCGGTGACAAGGCCTTCTGTTCGGGTGGTGATCAGCATTATAAAGGCCATGGCGGCTACATTGACGCCGACGGCACTCCCCGCCTTAACGTCCTGGATCTTCACAAAGCTATACGGTCTCTGCCCAAACCTGTAATCGCCATGGTCAATGGATATTCGATCGGTGGAGGCAATGTGCTGAATGTCGTATGTGATCTCTCGATCGCTTCGGAGAACGCCCGCTTCGGCCAGACAGGACCGAAGGTCGGAAGCTTTGATGCCGGATTCGGAAGTTCGTATCTCGCCCGTTGCGTCGGTCAGAAGAAAGCCCGCGAGATATGGTTTCTTTGCCGCCAATATACCGCACAGGAAGCCTTGGAGATGGGTATGGTCAACGCCGTTGTACCCTTTGAGCGCCTCGAAGAGGAGACTATGGAATGGTGTCGCGACATTATGAAGCGCTCTCCCCTGGCAATCCGAATGATCAAACGGGCTCTCAATGCCGAACTCGACGGACAGCATGGCCTGATGGAGTTCGCAGGCGACGCGACTCTGATGTATTATCTCATGGATGAAGCTCAGGAAGGTAAAAACGCTTTCCTCGAAAAACGCGATCCTGACTTCGACCAATTCCCAATGTTTCCCTGATACTCCCAAGCTATCACAATAATGTAGGGGCGCAATACATTGCGCCCGCGAAGAATAAGGAATTATTCCATAAACACCATATTGTCCCAATAACAAGGTAGCCCCCATAACCATGCGTCTTGCTATCTGCCCTTATATGTTGAAGTTCCGCCAACCGGCCGGAACTTCCCGCGGCGTCCTTACCGAAAAACCCACATATCTGCTCAAACTTTGGGATGAAAGGAATCCGGAAGTGTTCGGTATCGGGGAAGCCGCCGTTTTCCCCGGTCTCTCTCCGGAGGCTGACTATAGATATGAGTATAAGCTCATAGAACTCCTTGCAAACGTTGCTATCGGTCGCCCCACAGATCTCTCTGCCCATTCATCAATTCAGTTCGGATTCGAACAGGCTCTGCGTGATTTCGCATCCGGTGGCCGTGGACTCTATTTCCCTTCGGATTTCACAGCCGGAGAGAGTGAAATCGTAATCAACGGCCTGATCTGGATGGGTTCGCATGAGGAAATGATGGCCCGACTCGAAGAGAAGTTACGACAGGGTTTCAAGTGCATAAAGATAAAAATCGGCGCTATTGATTGGGAATCGGAACTCTCACTGATCCGCTCTATCAGACAACGTTATAGTACCGACCAACTGACAATACGGGTTGACGCCAACGGTGCCTTCTCCATGGAAGCGGCCCTTCCGCGTCTGCAGGCTTTGGCAGACTTGGGAGTACACTCAATCGAACAACCGATTCCTGCCGGTCATCCCGACTTGATGAAGTTTCTATGTCAGGTATCCCCTCTTCCAATCGCATTGGACGAAGAATTGATCGGGATTTATTCGAAGGAGAAAAAAGCCGAATTGCTTGATTTCGAGAAGCCGGCCTATATTATCTTGAAGCCGGCCCTCTGCGGAGGGTTTTCCGGTGCGGAGGAATGGATTCAGTTGGCTGAAGAAAGAGGGATCGGATGGTGGGTAACCTCAGCATTGGAGTCCAACGTTGGGCTCGACGCCATTGCTCAGTTTACAGGATCCCTCAACGTTTCCATCCCCCAGGGGCTCGGCACCGGAGGCCTCTTCACCAACAACTTCACCTCACCCCTCCGCCTTGAAGGAGAAATTCTCCGCTACGATCCATCCTCACCCCTCGACCGCCAACAATTCGCCAACCTCGACTGGAAATCCTAACTCCTCCCCCATCAGGTAGGGACGTAATTAGGTAGGGGCGCAATACATTGCGCCCACAAAGAATAAGAAACTTCCAATTCTCCCAAGAACAGGTAGGGACGCGATTAATCGCGTCCACAGAGAATAAGTAACTTCAAATTATTCCAAGAACAGGTAGGGGCGCAATACATTGCGCCCACAGAGAATAAGCAACTTCCTCAAAAAGCCACCCACGCAGAAAAATGAATTCTCATTACTGCATCCTTACCGAAGAATACCGTAATTTTGCCTCCTCTTGGCAAAACCCCGAAATAACGACCATAGAGGCCCAAACCTCCGGCTCAACCGGCGCCCCGAAAAAGATCCTTCTTCCCAAGGACCGGATGAAACAGAGCGCCAAGCGAACTATAGCCTACTTCGGCATTGACCCTCACTGGCTTTTAGGCTCCTGTATCTCTGCGAAATATATCGGGGGCAAAATGATGATGGTAAGGGCTTTTGAAGCCGGTTGCCCGTTGATCTGCATCCCTCCCTCCAACCGCCCCGATCTTACGACATTCCTAAGCAGCGACCGGCCGTCGCTCATATCTATCGTTCCCTCCCAGATGTGGCATATCTTGGAGTATCCTTTGACCGAACGGGAAAAGAAGAATATAAAGTTTCTGATCGGAGGATCTGCCATACCTGAATCGTTGCGCACTAAGATCGTAGAGAAAGGACTCGAAGCATGGGAATCATACGGCATGACAGAAACCTGTTCGCACATTGCTCTGCGAAAAGTTGCTGATAACGACCTACCATTCACTCCGCTACCCGGGATAGAAATCGCTCAATCAGAAGATAATACCCTGATAATAAAAAACGCCTCCGAAGCACCGCTCACCACCAACGACCTTGCCGAAATAGACGCCGAAGGTAATTTCCGCATCCTCGGTCGCCTTGACAACGTCATAATCTCCGGAGGCCTGAAAGTCCTCCCCGAGCAACTCGAATCCAAACTAAAAGCTATTTTTGCAACTTCCCCCTTCTCCACCCAATTCTCCGACCTTATGATCTCAAGCAGACCTCATCCCAAATGGGGACAAGTCCCCATACTCTTACTGGAACTCCCTGACACTCCCTCCAACATCACTATTACAGGGAACCTAACCGAGGAGATAGATGCCTATCTCAAAAAGTATAAAAATACAATCATCTTACCTCATGAATATCCTGCCGAGATCGTTCTCCTCTCCTCCCTACCCCGTACTCCAAACGGAAAACTCCAACGAAGATTCAATTAAGACCCCGTCCCACAAAAAATGTTAAATTCCGGGCGGTGAATTTTCGA
>CAYTOR010000054.1:4875-13105 GCA_964439505.1 uncultured Sangeribacter sp. | reverse complement strand
AGGCAATAAGCCCTTCGATAACGTTTACTTCACAGGTATCGTACGCGATAAGATCGGCCGCAAGATGTCGAAATCGCTCGGCAACTCTCCCGATCCCCTGAATCTGATAGATACCTTCGGCGCCGACGGAGTCCGCATGGGATTGATGTTGGCGGCTCCGGCAGGCAATGACATCATGTACGATGACTCGCTTTGTGAGCAAGGACGTAACTTCTGCAATAAGATATGGAATGCTTTCCGTCTGGTCAAAGGTTGGGAACACGCTGACATCGCCCAGCCCGAAGCTTCCCGTCTTGGTCTCGAATGGATGGAAGCCAAACTTCAGGAGGCAGTCAACGAAGTTGATGACCTCATGGGTAAATTTCGTATCTCCGAAGCGTTGATGACCCTATACAAGTTCTTCTGGGACGAATTCTCTTCCTGGTTGCTCGAAGTAGTGAAGCCTGCTTACGGCCAACCGATAGATTCCAAGACCTACGCCGGAGTGCTCAGCGTCTTCGACAATCTGCTGAAGCTCCTTCATCCCTTCATGCCCTTCATCACCGAAGAACTCTGGCAACATCTCTATGAGCGTAAGGCAGGGGAGAGCATCATGTATGCCGCTCAGCCCGAAGTTAAGGAATTGACGGCTGAGCAGAAAGAACTGATCGGTAAGTTCGAGACCCTCAAGGAACTGATTGCCGGCGTGCGCACGGTCCGCAAGCAGCGTCAGCTTCCGCAGCGCGAGGTGCTCTCCCTTCAGGTAAAGGGCAATCATGATTCCGGTCTTGACCCGATCCTGATCAAGATGGGCAATCTCGAGAAGATCGAGGCAGTAGAGGAAAAGACCGGTATGAACCAAAGCTTCCTCGTGGGGGCTACGGAATATATCATTCCCCTATCCGGCAACGTAGACGTTGAGGCAGAGCGCGCTAAATTAGCGGCCGACCTTGCCTATCAGCAGAAATTCCTGGCCGGCGTGGAGAAAAAGCTTTCCAACGAGCGCTTCGTAAGTTCGGCTCCGGAGAAGGTTGTGGCGCTCGAACGCAAAAAGCGTGAAGACGCCCTGACCAAGATCGCCGCTATCGAAGCCGCTCTTGCAAGCCTCTAAAAAATATCACCCAAAGATAATGTACATAATACAATAAGATTGGCAACCGCGAGAATCCAATTCTGCGGTTGCCATTTTTTACTTATTGACGGTGATAGATTTCTGATACAGTGGAATCTTTATTAATATATACCCTAAGGGGATTTGCAATTGGTCAAATTGGTCAAATGGTCAAATTATCAATTTGCAGAACCTAAATAACTTAACTCACCCGGGCAAATTCCCTTGCGGGATGACCCCATTACCTACTAACTGATGAAAAGACTGAGATTGATTGGATTGATGACCCTTGCGACAGGACTTTTGGGACTGTTCGCAATGGCCGAGACAAAGAAAGTCACAGAACCGGATATGGAGGAATCCAAGGTGACGATGATTGTAATTGTCGACTCCATCACCGGGGAACCCATATATCCTGCGAACTTTGACGTATCTTCATACTTTGATGATGATGAGCAGTATGACGATGATTCCCTCGATGAGTATCTTGCCGAAGAATATGCCGCCACCGTCAAAAAAATCAATGAGGACCCTTATATCAGGGATAAAGGCGCGGCTGCTGACTTCGCATACATTTTAAAATATCAGAGTGGAAGTAAGGAAGAAGAGGAGGTTATGGCCAAATTACAGGCTCTGTGCGATCAGCATTACCCCTACGCGGAACTTTTGATGAAGGATAAGTTGAAATACGACAGGACGATGACCGCTATCGATCGGTATTTCAATGATGAGCCGCAACCGGTGTCACCCGAAGATCTGAATCTCCTCGGACTATATTGCATGGCATATTTAGATGAAGATAATCCCGAGGAACCAATCGCACCTTTAGAGGAAGCGTGGGCAGGAGGTTGCAAAGCAGCCGCCTCGAGTCTGACTACTGCCTACTATTCAACTCTTCCCGAAGGATTCAATAACGAGAATAATCGGAAGAAAGCGATTGAATGGGCACAAAAAGGGGCAGAAGCGGGAGATCCAAAATCCCTTTATAATATGGGTCGCTTCCATGAAGAGGGAATTATTATGCCCTACGATCTGAAACTTGCCGCTGAATATTACGAAAAAGCGGCCGCTCTCAACGAACCTGAAGCCTTGAGTCGTCTTGCCGATATGTATGCGTCAGGAATGGGTGTCAATCAGGATTTGGAGAAAGCGGTTAGCCTGAAAGAAAGAGCGGCTGAAAACGGCGATACACGAAGTATTTTTAATCGGGCAGCCGTAGAATTAGAGAAGGGGAACTACGATAAGACCAAACATTATCTTAACTTAGCTCTTATGAACGGTGAACTTGAAATCTACAAAAGATTAGCCGATCAAATTCTGACACAAGGTGATGGCTCTCCATTGCGCAGTAATCCCGAAAAGGTAGAATTTCTGAAGTTCCTGTATAGCGATGGAATGACAAATAATGAGGTTTGCAATATCGGAAATATCCGTACAATTCTCGAGCTGTTGGATGCCGACTGGGAAGCGATAGAACAGCAAGCCCTTACGGGAGATAGACTTTCTAACCATTACATGATATGGGATGCGCAGTATGGATTGGTTTCCCAGAGGGATCGCGACGAGGCAATGCGCCGCTTGGAGAATCTTGTCAAACAGAGTGAGGAATATCGTTTTGCCTTGGCAGTG
The DNA here is from genome assembly GCA_964439505.1 of uncultured Sangeribacter sp. Lineage (GTDB taxonomy): Bacteria > Bacteroidota > Bacteroidia > Bacteroidales > Muribaculaceae > Lepagella. The sequence goes on along the minus strand of CAYTOR010000054.1, from coordinate 10,386 downwards.
GCTTATTTAAATCAGTACGGAAAAGTGCATGATGTAAAGAAAGCCAAATATAATTATGAAATTATTACGGAAATTTCAAATTCGGAAGAGATAGATTCAAGTGAAGTATATGAGGGATACCCGGAACTCTCACCCTTACGGATAGAATTATGGGGAAGTGATGCCTACCCCGATTATGATATCAATACTTATCGTTTGCTGAACCTTGTAAATGAAGAGATAGTTAAAAAACTTGATCGCTTGATCGGACTTGAATCCCGTAAAGCCGACATTCTAAAGAAGGCCAAGGCCGGAGATCCGCAGGCAATGTATGATATGTATGAATTGACGAGTATGGGAATCTATAATCCTGAGTTGGCACCCGGGATACGCTATTCTCCGTTGGGCTTTCTCATTCAAGCAGCCCAAGCCGGTTATAAGCCGGCATTCCGGGAATTGTCTGGATACTACGATGATAAGGGAAAGTATCCGGAAGCCAACTATTGGAAAATGAAAGCCGAGGAAAATAAATAACAACCAGCCTGGATAAACTGATGAAAAGACTGAGATTAATTGGATTGTTGATCTTGGCGGCAGGACTTTCAGGACTGTTCGCAATGGCCGACACAAAGCAAGTAACAGAACCCGATCCAGAGGAATCGTGGGCAGAATCATGGGCGGAAAGATCTCTGAGTGGATATGACGCTTTCCACGAATTTAGTGAACTGAAGGAAAATCCGTATATTTCTGACAAGAATGCGGCGTTGACTTTCAGATTGGCTGCGGAAGCCGGGCAGGATGACCGGCATGAGGATGCTGTGGAATGTTATCGTGTGCTGAGGATCCTGAAATATCCGTACGCCGAGAAAAGGTTGGCGGATTATCGTCAATGGTTCGACTTTCAAGATGCTCTTGCGCGCTATGATTCCGTAGGAGCTGAGGCATTGTCTCCGGATGAGTTGGAATGGATAGGGGTTTATTTCGATGACGAAGGTGATCGGGAAACAGCCATCAAACTGCTTGAAACGGCCTGGAATCGTGGTTGCAAGACGGCGGCAAGCACACTTGGCCAACTTTACTATGGACGGGGTTTTGGCAAAAGTTTCCTGGATGGGGACAACAGTCAGAAAGTTCTGGAATGGACCGAGAAGGGAATCGCCGCAGGAGATTCCATAGCCATGTTCAATATGGGGGTATTTTATGACGAGGGTATGATTAAACCCTACGATCCGGCAATTGCCGCCATCTATTATGCCAAGGCGGCTGAGATGAATGTGCCGCAGGCTCTTAATAATCTTTCCTGCCTGTATTTAGGTGGAACCGGAGTCGAAAAGGATGTTAATAAAGCTGTTGAATTGATAGAAAGGGCAGCTGAAGTCGGCCATCAATACGCTTCAGTCAACCGCGCGACCTACGAATTACGCCGGGGAAATTATGACAAATGCCGGCATTATCTTTCAAAGGCACTTATGGCCGACAGGACTGATATCTACGAGCGCCTGATCGATGAGATATTGTTTGAACGGGAAGGTAAGTCGCTGCAGGATAATCCGGAAATGCTTGCGTTTCTCAAATATCTCTACGATGAGGGTATGACTTCGGATTTATTGGATGAGAATTATGCAGATAACGTCGCAACTATCCTCGTTCAGATGGAGATAGATCCGGAAATTGTTGCGGAGATAGCTAAGGACGGAGATCCGGATGCAAAGAAGTGTCTGATCTGGGACAAGATGTACGGGTTGAAGTCTGCTCCTGACCGGAAGGACGGTTTGCGGATGTTGGAGGAATGGGTTAAGGCCGATCCGCGTTACGAACTTGCCTTAGGCTATGCCTACTGGAATCAGGGTGGAATAGCTCATGATTTCAAGAAAGCCAAACAGCATATCAGTGAATTCCTGAAAATAATCACCAATCAGCAAAATGAAATGGAGAAGGCTTTGGAGGAGGGTGATGAGGCTTGGGAAAAATTTTCACTTATAGAATGGCCCGCGTCGGAGTATTTCCAGTCACCCAATCTTTATCCTGAATGTTGTCCCGAAGATGACAGTCTGGGCTGGGTTGATGAACTTGACCATCTTATTGATCTGGAAAATCGCAAAGACAAGATTATCAAGAAAGCCGAGGATGGAGATACCGGGGCAATGATTGAGCTTTATGATCTGATTGATAATTCAATCTATATACCATATACAGAATTTGGATTAGGCGTGCCGGCTCTCCGCTACTTGACCGAAGCCGCCCAGGCCGGTGATTTAAAAGCCTGCGAGCGCCTCTCGGAAGACTATAACTCCCGCGGTCTCTATCCGGCTGCCACCTATTGGTACCGCAAAGCCTTTCCTCAAGAATAATTGTGAGATAAAGTCTTTAATTCCAAGGATTCTGCAGCTCCGCAATTATTCGGGCTAACGCCTTTGATTTCAAGGATTCTGAAGATCAATAATTCTTAATTTCAAGTACGTTGTAAGACTTTAGATTTCTGTCACATTCGATAGAAATCTAAAGTCTTAGTCGTTTTATCATTTATTTTTTTGTATCTTTGCAGTATGACGAAGAAAATGTTTAATGTTTTGCGGACCGTCATGGTTGTCATGGCGGTCGCTTTAAGTTCGATATCGTACTGCTATGCCGAGACAGCGGCTCCGAAGAGGGAGTTTCGCGGAGCATGGCTTCATATCATAGGCCAGACCCAATGGGCAAAGATGGGCACAAACCAGGCCAAGGCCTATATTCAGCAGCAACTCGACCGGTTGCAGGATGCAGGATGCAACGCCGTAATCTTCCAGGTGCGCCCAACTGCCGACGCAGCCTATAAATCCGATCTTGAACCCTGGAGCAGTTACCTGACGGGACGCCGCGGCAAAGCGCCGAGTCCGATGTGGGATCCGATGGAGTTTACCATTCAGGAGGCCCATAACCGTGGTATGGAATTCCATGCCTGGCTCAACCCTTACCGTGTCTCCGCGAATCTCGCCTCCGATAATATTCCGGAAGACCACGACTCGAAGAAGCACCCCGAAAGATATTTCAAATATGACGGAAAGCTTTTCTTTGACCCGGCATATCAGGAAAACCGGGATTTCATCTGCGAGGTTGTGGAGGATATAATGACAAGGTATGACGTTGACGCTATTCATATTGACGATTACTTCTATCCTTATCCAAAAGCCGGAAGTCCCTTCAATGCCGATGCGGCGAGTTACGCGAAGTTTGGCAACGGCATGAATAAAGGGGATTGGCGCCGTCATAACGTAGACCTGCTTATAGAGCAACTCCACGACGTCATGCGCGAGACGAAACCGTGGGTGCGCTTCGGTGTGTCGCCGTTCGGTATCTGGCGCAACAAGAAGAGCGATCCGAGAGGATCAAACTCCAACGGCTTGGAGAATTATGATGACCTTTATGCGGATGTGCTTCTCTGGAGTGACAAAGGTTGGATCGACTATCTTGCACCCCAGCTTTACTGGAATCTGGATCTGCAGGTTGCCCCGTCGCGTCATTTGGCTGAATGGTGGGACAAGAATGTAAAGGCTCCTACTCAGCTGTATATCGGTCAAGATACGAAGAGGACAATGGATGTCCCCGACTCACGCACCAAGGCCAAAAACGAACTTGCCTCCAAGATTGAACTCTCCCGCAAGTTGAAGAATGTAGGGGGCAATATATGGTGGCACGGATATTGGGTCACTGATAATTATAAGGGCGTTCGCGACTCGCTGCGCAATCATTTCCAGAGTACTATCGCCCTTCCACCTTCATGGGATAATCTCGCCACTACCGGAAAAGGCCATCTTCCCCAACCTCCCAAGAATCTTCGTCTCGAACGTTATGACGGCAAGACATTCCTTGAATGGGAGAAGCCGAAGATTTCGGATCGGGAGGATGATGCCGTGAGGTTTGTAGTCTATAGTTTCTTACCGGATGAGAATATGAGTGATCTCTCGGATCCGGAGACGATTGTAGCCATGACCGGCATGAACCGGATCAAGATCAGCGACGATGAGGATCCGGCCTCCGTAGAAGGTCTGCGCTTTGCCGTCACGTCGCTCGACCGCCTCAACCGAGAATCCAAACCCGCGACCTTAAGACGGTAAATATATATTAGGTGAAAATGAGGCTTACCCCACATAGCGAGGTTATATTAGGCATGTATCGAGGGATAATCATCATAAAAATCAGCTCAAATTTCGCGATAAGCGGAATTTGAGCCGATTTTTATGATGGGGTATTGATTTTTCCGTAATTAGAGCTCAAGGGGGGTGTAGGGGAGGTCGAACGCCTCGGCTACGGCCTTGAATGTAACTTTGCCGTCTTCTACGTTGACGCCTTCTGCCAGACCCGGATCGCGCTTGCAGGCTTCTTTCCAACCGAGATCAGCCAGACGCAGAGCGTATGGGAGAGTGGCGTTGGTGAGCGCGAGAGTTGAGGTATAAGGTACCGCGCCCGGGATGTTGGCTACTGCGTACTGGATAACGCCGTCAACCTCGAAAGTCGGTTCGCTGTGGGTAGTAGGATGAGAGGTCTCGAAGCAACCGCCCTGGTCGATAGCTACGTCAACCATCACCGATCCGGGACGCATAAGACTTACCATTTCGCGAGTCACCAGGTGAGGCGCTTTCGCACCGGGGATGAGGACCGACCCGATTACGAGGTCGGTAGTCGGCAATTCCTGTTCGATGTTATGCTGTGAGCTATAGAGAGTCTTGACGTTCTTCGGCATAATTTCAGCGCAATGGCGAAGAGTCGGCAGGGAGATGTCAGTGATAGTCACATCCGCACCTAAGCCTGCGGCCATAAGGGCTGCGTTGCGTCCTACGACGCCGGCTCCGAGCACGAGTACTTTCGCCGGACGCACTCCCGGTACGCCGCCAAGCAAAACGCCACGGCCACCCTGCGGCTTTTCGAGGAAACGGGCGCCTTCCTGAATCGACATGCGACCTGCTACTTCCGACATGGGGATGAGCAGGGGAAGAGTCCCCTGACGGTCGCGTACTGTCTCGTAGGCGATGCAGATAGCTCCCGACTTGATCATTGCCTCGGTGAGGGGCAGATCGGATGCGAAATGGAAATATGTGAAGAGAACCTGACCTTTGCGTACGAGAGCATATTCCGGCTCGATGGGTTCCTTAACCTTGATGATCATGTCTGCAGTAGCGTAGACATCTTCGATGGTAGGAAGAATCGTGGCCCCGGCTGCCGCATACTCCTCATCAGCGAAACCCGAACCTTCGCCGGCAGTGTGCTGCACGAAAAGTTCATGACCGTGTTTTACGAGTTCCTTTACGCCCGCGGGAGTTGCGCCTACGCGGTTCTCATTGTTTTTGATCTCTTTGGGAATTCCAATTTTCATGATATTATATATTTAAGGTATAAGTCAGGTTATAGAGGAGATTATGTTCTCCGTCATGGTTAAGACGGATGAATACTCCGTCAGGTCAAAGACGGAAGAGTACACCGTCAGGTCAAAGATGGAAGAGTACTCCGTCAGGTCAAAGACGGAAGAGTACACCGTCAGGTCAAAGATGGAAGAGT
>CAYTOR010000054.1:0-4775 GCA_964439505.1 uncultured Sangeribacter sp. | reverse complement strand
ACTCCGTCAGGTCAAAGACCGGGATTAAGATATCCCTGAGGTCTAAGAGGGTATAGGTATTAGTCCGGTTAGAGACGATGATGCAAACTTAAGTATTTTTTTTGAAAATGCAAAAAAAATCGCTGACTTTTTCTATCAGCGATTTTTCTATTTTGTATTCCAGTCCAATTGTCTTCCAGTCAAATTATCTTACCGTCAAATTATATGCTGTCAAATTGTATGGCTGTCAAAATTTATTGGAGTTGGCGCGCGAGGTCGGGGCGGGTAGTGCGGATGGTGGAATAGAAGGCCGAGTCGAAGGCTGCTTCCGATTCCTTGCGGTTTTGCATGCTGAAGCGCGAGCGTTCCGCATTGGCATCAAGTATCGCACCATGAAATTCCATCGAATCGGCGAATTCTCTGGTTATGATCTTTCGGGCAGCCTCCCGGCCGGCATTGCGGGCTTCCTCAAGCTGAGCGTCGGTTTCCCGTGGAGTACCGTCGGAATTTGTGGATTGGCCGCAAGCTCCGGCGAGCAGTAATAATCCCGCGCAGTAAATCATTATTTTTTTCATCCTGATTATTCTATTAGTGTTGCTGAGTAAGTTGCGAAGAAGAAGGTTTGTCGAAGGTGAATAAAATAGCCCTCTTATTTACCGTATATCTCCTCCCACCATCTCGGATCATCCTTCAACCAGCGTTCGAACCATGCCATTATCGTCGCATGCCATTCCTTACGCTGCTGGAAGTCGATAACGATATGGTCCGACCCGTCGATAGTGATAAACTCTACGTCGCGTCCCAGTATCTTCAAGGCATTGTAAAGTTGGATGGATTCACCGATAGGAACGTTGGTGTCTTTGTTGCCATGGAGCAGAAGGAGCGGAGTATGGATTTTATCGGCCGCGAAGAGCGGTGAATTTTCAGTGAAGAGTTTGGGATTATTCCAAGGATAACTCCGGGCTGCCGCAACGGAGTTGTAGCTGTATCCCCAGAATCCTTCTCCCCAATAGGAGGTGATGTTGGAAATGCCGGCGTGGCTTACAGCCGCCGCAAAGATGTCGGTCTTCGTCTGTAGCAACTGGGTCATGAAGCCTCCGTAGCTTGCTCCCATGCAACCGACCTTCTTGGAATTGACGTAGGGATGCTCTTCGCAGAATTTCTTGACTCCGTAAATGATCTCGTCTGCGGTCCGGTCACCCCATGCGTTGACATGACGCGCGGAATACTCCTGTCCGTAACCGATGGTGCCGGAAGGATTCATCGTCAATACAACGTAACCGCGGGAGGCCAAAAGATTCGGAGTATAGGGTGAGTGATTGGTATGGGTCGTCGGGGTAGTGCCTCCGTAATAATAGACAATCATCGGATACTTCTTCGAGCTGTCGAAATCCGGGGGGAGAGTATAGGTACATTCAACTTTTGTCGGCAACGTGCCTAAAGAATCCGGTTTGCTATAGGCTTGCTCCGGACATTCGAATTCCCACATACCCGACTTGCCGGAATTGACCCTGGAGATATAAGGCTTATTGGGCTCGGCAATGAGAGAGGATTTCCCCGAACGGGTATTCAAGGTATAAGCGTTCCCCATGTAGTTATATCCCATACCGGAGTAAGCGATTATTTCCGGATGATTACGGCTTACTGACCATGCACTTATAAAATCTACCTCCGAGGGAAGTTGCTTTATCTTCCCGGTGGTCGGATTCAACGAATAGAGATAGGTATCATAACCCTTCTGAGCGCGGAAATATATCTGTTTGTCAGTAGGATTCCAGATAATGCCGCTCATCACCGACGGATCGAAATCTCTGGTCATCGGTCGGATATCCTTAAGGTTCCGCCCGGCAATATCAGCGATATAGAACTGCATGTCGAAATCATTGCCATAATCAAACTTCCCTGCGTTAAGGCCGATGCCTCCGAAGGCGTTCGGACCGGCGGCGATGAGAAGTTTTTTACCATCGGGAGAATATACCGCTTCCGTGAAGGATGCGTCAAAGCCGCGGATCGTATCCGTCTTGAGGGTCTTGACGTCCATCTCCACTACGGTTGCTTCATAGAACGGGAACTTTTCCGGAGTCTCACGAGTGGAGGAATATAAGATTTTCCTGGAATCGGGAGTTATATCCAGAAGATAGGTTGACGGTCCGCCGAAGGTCAAAGGGCGAGAAGTCTTTTCTTCCAAGTCATAGAGCGAAAGGTAATAACTGTCGCGACGACCGGGCATGCGGTCGTCGGGCGAGAGCAAACGGCGGGTTATTCCCGTATCCTTTTTGCCATCCGTCTTGGAATAATATACGATATACTTACCGTCCGGTGACATCGTGCCCCCGCTTGCATCCTCCGGAAGGTTCCCGGCTATAGTAGTTCGCTTGAGTGAGGGGATTTCCAGCGCCATGAGCGACAGCCCTGACTTTTGAGTCGATTCGGAATAGGCTATGGTTGAAGGTTTATTGTCAAGCCAATCCGCATCGCTTGCAAGATCTTCTGCAATCTTACTGTTCGACCTTCGATCGAGGACGTAATAGTCCGTGTCAGTGTTGATGCCGTCCCGGCAGAACGTAGCTTTCACGAGAAGGTAATTTCCGTCCGGTGACACTTTCACGCTGGCGATCCTCTCGCCGGTAAGTATAGTATAGATATTATAGACGGGGCTCAGGCCCGGTCCGCTTTGGAACTCCACTTTCGCCGACCCCTTATCCGGAATGACCATTACGACGGGGAGAGCTTCATATTTCTCCGACAATATCCGGAATTCAAGCAAGGCATCCTGATCGGGTTCCAAAGTCAGATTGGCTTTTGCCGCTTCCGGTACGGTATCGAACGCAGTCTTCGAAAGAATCTCCTTACCGTTAAGGTATCCCTTCACCATTCCCGAAGTCTTGACTATCAATTCACCCTTGAAGAAAGCGTCGGGGCGGATGGAAGTAATGAACCGGCGGAGTGACAACGCATCCGATTTTCTTTCCTTTACCTCCGACTTATTCCCTTTTAGATCCGACTTGTTACCCTTGTTTTCGGTCCGGCTTACCTCTACTACGGGATAAGCTTTTATTTCCTCCGCGGCCTGATATTCCGTCAGAGGTGACATGGCGGCGAGCAGGCTTTCCTTTTTGAAAGGATTCTGCGAATCGTCAAGGGAATCCGGGGTAGCCGGGAGATTCAAAGCCACTTCCGGCCCTACGGCGAGCCGGGAGAGGAAGAGGGTATCGGCAGCCCCGGAGTGAGATTTCTCCGCAAGCTCTTGAGGTGTGGATACCGGATCGGCCTGGGGATCAGGTGATATGGCTTCGCTCTTGGCGACAAAACCACATGCAGCCGCTGCAGATAACACTGCGACGGCTGCGTATGTAGATGATAAAGACCTTTTCATGAGTCTTATTAATTTAGGTATCAAGTAATTTCCCAATTCATAGCCGCTGACAGACAGGGCTTTTATAAGGATGTCGGAGAGGATTATTGGAGGGGGAGTTCGTAGGCAGTGATGTCTACGAGCTTGATGTGATAGATCAGGGTCGAGTAGGGTTTGACGGAGCCGTTGGCTGTCGAACCGTAACCGCTTACGTACGGCATGATGCAGGTGACCGAATCGCCGACGTGCATGTTGGTAACGCAGTTCCAGAAACCGATGATATTCTGGTTCGGGCGGCATAGATAGATGGAATCGCCGTAGGTTGTGGAGGTGTAAGAGTCACTGATTCTGCGGCCTTCGATATCTTCCAGGTCATACTTTACCTTTATAACGGAATTCGACAACGGACGCAGATTCTTTTCGGTCAGCGTGCGGTCATTTTCCCACTTTACCAGAGAGAAGGCATTCGGTGCCCAATCGGGTACGATACGGGTATAAGTCGGCGAGCCGTCAGGGTTACGCTCAGCTTCAGCAGCGGCGACAAATGCCGTGTTTTTCTGCTCCCACTCCGTATAGTCCACGGTATTATCCTTTATGCAGGACGATACCATGATCAACATTGCTGCAAGCAGGGTCGGAATAATGGAATATTTCATCAGTCGCGTTTCGGATTAAAATTCTACAGTCGGGGCTTTCTGAGCTCCCTCTTCAGCCTTGAACTGCGGCTTGGGAGTGAAGTTAAACCAACCGGCATAGATATTAGTCGGGAATTTCTTGATGGCTGTATTGTAGGCCATTACTTTTTCCGTATAGTTACGCCGGGCGATCGCGATGCGGTTTTCCGTTCCTTCGAGCTGGGCCTGCAGATTCATGAAGTTTTCGTTGGCCTTAAGGTCGGGATATGCTTCGCTGACGGCCAAGAGGGATTTGAGGGCTGAGGAGAGATCGTTTTGGGCCTGTTGGTATTTCTGGAGGTTTTCTTCAGTCAGATCGTTGGCGTCTATTGTGATTGAGGTCGCTTTGGCGCGGGCTTCGGTAACTTTGACGAAAGTCTCCTCCTCATGCTTGGAGTAGCCTTTGACCGTATTGACGAGATTGGGGATCAGGTCTGCGCGACGTTGATATTGGTTTTCGACTTCGGCCCAGGCCTGGTCGACTCCCTGCTGCTCTTCGACGAGCGAGTTATAGTTGCAGGAAGAAAGGCCGGCCATTGCGAAAACGGCAATCAGGACGAAAAGAATTTTCTTGATCATATCGGTTGGGATTATGATATTATCGGGATGCGATGGGCGGCTAAAGCCGGGGGGAAGCGGCTAAAGTCTGATTTATTGGCGGCTAAAGCCGGGTTTTATGGCGGCTAAAGCCGGGTTTTATGGCGGCTAAAGCCACCACCCGGTAAAGGAGGAGCTCTTCTTTGGAGGCTTTGGCTTCGCTTCCCGGG
>CAYTOR010000053.1:0-13373 GCA_964439505.1 uncultured Sangeribacter sp. | reverse complement strand
AAGAGCGTAAGTAGGCCAAGGATCATAACACAGGTCTATTGTCGTTATGGTCGTTCTCAAAAAGAGGATATTTTTAATGTCTCTTCTATCATTACAACATGTATAACGAAAAAAATCGTTAACTTTGCATTTTAAAGAGGAGGCAAGGTGAGTATAAAGGTACTTATAACTAAGGACTCCGCCCCTAAGACAATGAAAATGAAGAAAAAAAATAAAGAAATATCTGAATCTCCAAGTGATGATAAGGCTTTAGAGGGCCTTCAGGATTTTGTAAATTTTCAAGACGATCATTCTCAACCGGATCTTTTTCCCCAGGATGATCTGCCTCTTGACTTTTCCATTGCTCAGGAAGTAGCTTTTGACTTGCAGGATTATGAAGGAAATATCTCTTTTGAAAACGCTGAGGCTGATCCTCCGGGATCTCATCACTCCTCCGGATTTCAGGGATTCCCGAATATGCAGATAGAGGTCCCGGCCGGACCAAGGGATATTGATGGCCGGATAATGAGGATAGTAAGAGTGGATCAAGGATGTCCAATGCCGTACGTCCCGATGTCTATTCCAGATACATTCGCAGAAAATGAGAATGCTCTCCATGACTGTGTTTCAAGTGGGGAGCCGCTACTTCTTCTTTATCAAGACAGAGAGAAATATCAAACTGCTTCGACCAAAGGATTGGCAAAGGTCGGTGTCTGGGGAAGAATAATGCGTCGTGAGGCCGGGCCGGAAGGTGAGTCATTGATGCTTGTGATCGGTGGACCGCGATTAAAGGTATCCCAATTTATTCCTGACGAAAAAAGGGGAATTTCAGCACAGGTCGAATTTGCAGATTGGAAAATTGCCTCAGAACCGAAGAATGAGATAAAAAATGCCGCTTATCTTCATGAACTTTGCGAATTAGCCGATGAAGTAAATGCGCTTGAAAACAGGGAGGATATCCCTAAAGCTTACGAATTGCTGCAGAAGACTACCCGCCAACAATTCGTAAGTTCGATAGTCTTTTCAATGAGTGTTGCCTCCGGAGTTAAGTACGAGATGCTGAAACTCTCCACACTGAATAAGGTCATTGAAAAAGCCCTGGAACATCTGTCGAATCTCCGTCAACTCCTTGAGTTGAGAAGGGATATCAACAATAAGGTCAATAAGAAACTTGATGCCGGCCAGCGCGAGAATTTCATTCAGCATCAGATTGAGATGTTGCAGAAGGAAGTGGGACAGGGCATTGATTCGGACGTTGTCAATCTTAGGGAGCGTGCATCGAAAAAACAATGGAATGAAGAGACTCAATCCCATTTTGAGCGCGAGTTAGGGAAACTCCAGAGACTTTCTGCCAACACTCCGGACTATAGCATCCAATACTCATATCTGGAAACCCTTCTCAATCTTCCTTGGAATAATTACTCAGAGGTTGATCTGTCGCTTGACAAAATCGAGGAAACCCTCGAGGAAGATCATTATGGATTGGAAAGAGTCAAAGAGCGTATTCTCGAACAGATGGCCGTGGCCGCCCTTCGGAAGGATAACAAGTCGCCGATAATCTGTCTGGTTGGTCCTCCGGGAGTAGGAAAGACATCCTTGGGCAAATCCATTGCACGCGCAATGGGCCGCGAATATGGAAGAGTAGCTTTCGGAGGGCTGCACGATGAGGCTGAAATTCGCGGCCACCGTCGCACGTATATAGGAGCCATGCCGGGGCGCATCATCGCAGCTCTTCTTAGGATGAAGAGTTCCAATCCCGTTATAGTTCTTGATGAAATAGACAAGATCGGAAAAGACTATAAGGGAGATCCTTCTACAGCACTGCTTGAAGTCTTGGATCCGGAGCAGAACTCCCGCTTTCATGATAATTATATCGACACTGATTACGATCTCAGCCAGATTCTTTTTATCGCTACTGCCAATTCTTTGGAGACCATCAGCAGTCCGCTGCGCGACAGGATGGAGATTATCTCCATCCCGGGATATATCTCACAGGAAAAAGTAGAGATCGCTAAGCGTCATCTTGTCAGCAAGCAACTTGAGGCCACCGGGCTTCAAGATGAGAAGATCAGCTTTTCAGACGAAGCGTTGAGCTATATTATTGAATACTATACAAGGGAATCCGGTGTTCGCAGACTGGAGAAGATGATCGGCAAGGTCCTCCGCAAGCTCGCGGTAAAAAAAGTCAGGGGAGAGGAATTCTCTCGTCAACTGACCTTGGATGACATCAAATCTCTCCTGGGAAAAGAGGAGTTCAATCCGGAAATGTATGAAAACAACGATTCAATCGGAGTAGTGACCGGATTGGCTTGGACGCAGGTAGGAGGAGAAATCCTCTTCATCGAAAGCTCTATAACCGAGGGGAAAGGGACTTTGACTATGACCGGCAACTTAGGTGACGTAATGAAAGAATCCGCAACCCTCGCCGTGAAATATCTGAAGGCCCACGCTGCCGATTTAGGTCTTACGCAAGACACTTTTGATAAACATGACGTTCATATCCATGTTCCAGAAGGTGCTATTCCCAAAGATGGTCCTTCTGCCGGGATAACTATGGCTACTTCTTTAGCGTCAGCCTTTACCAGCCGCAAAGTAACGCCGCGCGTTGCGATGACCGGAGAGATTACACTCCGGGGAAAAGTCCTTCCCGTCGGAGGAATCCGCGAGAAGATAATTGCCGCCAAGCGGGCTGGCATAACGGAAATCATCCTCTCAAAAGAAAATGAGAAAGATATCCGGGAGATAAAGGATATATACCTTGAAGGACTGACCTTCACCTTTGTCGACACTGTTTCCGAAGTCCTCGCAAAAGCCATCCTCCCATAATCAAGAAATCGGGAATATCGGGGTATAAATCTTGGACATGTCTTCGACATGTCTAACAAACATCGACTGTAAAACAACTCTTTATAGTACCCCTTGACAAAATTTCCATATAATTTTATCTAAATTGGTATTAAAATTTGGAATTTATTCGCTTGTTGAGTATATTTGCATTATAAATGGAAACAGATATGGATAAACTGATTGATCCTCTATACGATATAGGCTTCAAGTTGCTTTTCGGACGCGAAAAGATATCTAATCATATTCTCAAAGAATTTCTCAATGCAATATTTGAGGGAGACGAACAATTGTCTGGTATTAAAAGCATAAAATATCTGAATACCGAACACTCTGGAGAGTGGGAAAAGGCCAAAGGAATACGATATGATATACTATGCGAGACTTCAACCGGACATAAGTTCATTGTCGAAATGCAGAAAAGTTGGCAGGAGAATTTCTTGAAAAGAGCTGAATATTATGTCTACAGAAGCATCGCCGAGCAAGGGAGACGCGATAAAGAAGAGGAAAAGACCCCTTGGATTTATAACCTCACGCCCGTTATTGGAGTTTTTCTTTGCAACACATATATAAAAGGCCTTGAAAAGAAACTTTTGACGCGAGCACGTTTGATGGATGAAGATAATGGAAAACCTGTTAGCGATGTTGCGCGTTTTGCATTTATACAACTTCCGTGCTTCATTAAGGATGAAGAGGAATGTGATACTTATTTAGAAGAATGGATTTATAATTTGAATAATATGGGAGCAAGTCAGAGAGTTGCGTTCCGGAACCGCAGGGAAATATTTAACGAGGTTGCAAAGGTAAGTAATGTTGCCTCTTTGAGTCCGGAAGAGAGATTGAATTATGAGGCTGATCTCAAATTGGCCCGTGACTATTATAGCGAAATGACCAGTGCTCGCAAGTTAGGGCTTGAAGAAGGTCGAGCAGAAGGCCGAGCAGAAGGCCGAGCTGAAGGTCGGGCAGAAGGTCGGGCAGAAGGTCGGGCAGAAGGTCGAGCAGAAATGCAAAAAGAGATAGCTCAAAAGATGAGGCAACAAGGCCTGGATGAAACCACCATAAAGGCGATATTATCAAGCCAATAACTACCTTTTTACTTCAAATTAAACCTTAAATGAGGGTGTACCATACTTGAAGGCACATCCTCGTTTTCTATTCATCTAACGGAACACTTGTGATAAGAGCTTTTCTTGCTGTTTCTTAATTATATAGTGAGAGGGATACCATACCGAAGTAATGGTACCCCTCTTTGCTTTATATTCTAATTAGATGGAGGTCTTAGTCTTTAACAGGAAGTGTTATCAGAACTTGTAGCCGAGTGACATTACGATCTGATTGGAGGTGAATTTTACCTTAGCTGTCGGTTCGAGAGGAGTGGCCGAATCCGGATCAGGAGTGAAGGCATGATAGGTAGATGTATTCTGCTTGTTGACGTAAGCAAGGTCTACGTAGAATCCACCTGTCCGATACCCGAGTCCGGCAGTGTAATAATTAGTGGCGTGGGAGAAAGAATATTCCGGCATAGTTCCAGCGGTATAGATAATCTCTCTTCCGTCTTCAGCATTCTGCTTTACTCCGGAGGAAACGTTGCTGTACCCCGCGCGCAGGGAGAAATTCTTGGTAAGTCTCATCTCCGCTCCGACACGAAGCGTATGGATGTCCCCATAATAATTCTGAATATCCTGATTGGTAGGTTCATAAGAATTATAATAAGTAAACGGGTACATGGAATCGAAGCTATCGTAATAATAGGAAGGATCCTTGAAGTGCATCTTTGAAAGAAGGTCCCATTGGTAGTCGGCCGAAATAATGAATCGGTTGCCTATCACACCGGCAGCGGAAACCATCACCTTCCACGGCGAAACGAATCGGAAATCGTTATAGCCGGGCTCCCAATAACCTCTGCTGTCGGCATTTGTATAGTTGGTATAGGAGGCAGTTCCATTATAAGTAGCATTCGCCATTCCGCTGAAGGACTGAGTCAGGGAATAATAAGTCGGCGTATGGAATGCCACACCGATTCTGAATTCCTGAATAGGACGGATGATGACTCCGAGCTTATAGGTAAAGCCTGTGCCGCTTACATTATACCAGTTTTGGAGATTCCAGTTTGAGGAAGTCTGTCGGATTCCTTGATCGCTCTCAACGTATGCTCCCTGCATGTTCTCTCCGTAGAAAGTGTTGCGGGTATAGTTAAGATTGGAGATGTCGAAGTCCATTCCCCAATATACCAGGTTACCGAAGTTGCCACCAAATGCGATGTTAAACGAGTCGATTCCTCCGGTTTCCTCTACATTATAATTGGCGACTCCGGAGGTCCCTTCACCGAACTGACCTTCCCATACGGGAGAATCGGGATTCCCTATGGGATTGATCAGATAGGATTGGTAACCCAAAATGGTCATCCATGGCGCAGCATATCCGCCATCCGTAGGATTGTATGGATTGAAACCGTTGCTATAATTGACGTCGGCCATTGTTACCCCTTCGGCATTTGCAACCCCGGCCATCCAGTTTGTCATGGAGGTCCGCAGATTGCCGAGCCCCCCCCCATAACGATTATGGAAAGAGGCAGTACGGTTATATGTAAAACCGAAGTTTAGATTAGGACAGGCTGAGGAGGGGAGACGTAATGTCAGGACACCACCTATATTATTAAGGAGGAAAGGAGTCTTATCGGCTGAGAATTTTCCGGCAGAAGATTCAGAAGATGTCGAAATAGCATCCAGTCCGACAGTGACCCCTAACTCATGATTACGATATACACCGATACCGCCGGGATTCATGGAGAGAGTAGTAAGATCACCACCGAGGGCACCGAAAGCTCCTCCCATTGACATATATCTGGCAGTACCTTTCATGTCGGGATTTGCGAAAGTCATAGCGTTTATCGCACTCTGAGCCGAGATATCCTGCCAATTGAGGAGAAGCATGGCCGGGAGAAGGCCCCCGATGCAATACGGGAAAAAATGAGTAAACTTCATTAATAGATAAGTTTTAAGATTTACGAATTATCGACGTCCCCCACGGCTACCTCCGCCGCTATATCCACCTCGACCTCCTCCACCTCCGGAGAAACCGCCCCCACTTGAACGATGGCTACCTGAGTTATAACTTCCCGAATTGTAGCTGCGGCTGGAATTTCCGGAGTTATAGTTTGAGCTATTACTTCGGGTAGAACTATTGGAGTTATACGAAGAGCTGCTTCCGCGATTAGTGTTGTAGGAAGAGCTGCTTCCGCGATTAGTGTTGTAGGAAGAGCTGCTTCCGCGATTGGAGTTATACGTGGAAGTGCTTCCGCTACCGGGCTTATAAGATGAGCCTGAATTATTAGTTGTCGATGAGCCGGAACTGTAGGCTCCCGATCCATATTGACGACCAGAAGAGGTGCTGTTTCCGTTCTGTCGATAAGTGCCGTCAGAGGTAGAGGAAGAAGAAGAGCCCTGCTGGCGATAACTTCCGTTGGATGTAGATCCGGACTGAGAAGAGCCGATAGTGCCGTATCTTCTATGACCATCGGAGCCTATGGTGTATCCACCGGGGCGAGTAGAATTTCCGGCGGAGTTCCCGTTACTCTGATAGCGGTTGGAATTGGTTGAAGAACCGGAATTATTACTATGGTAAGCTCCCTGTCCGGGTTGCCGACCATAACTGTGATTGGTCTGGTTCATGTTGCTACCGATCGACCCCACAGAGGGACGAGAATTATTACCGGGACGGCCACCGACATTATGACCGGCCATGTTGCCTCCGACAGGGCGATGAGCATTATTGCCCCATCCGGGTCGCGGACCGACCGGACGATTGCCACCGGGACGGTAGTCAGCCCAATAATTAGGACGTGAAGGCCCCCAGTAACCGGGATTGTAGGCCGGGCCCCAACCCCATGACCAAGAAGGACCCCAACCCCACGACCAAGGATTATTCCATCCCCAACCCCAGGAATTCCAGCCCCAATTCCAGCCCCAATTCCAACCAATGCTCACGGGACCTAAATTCCAAGACCAATAAGGACCGGAATAGTATCCGTAATAAGGATAGAACAGATTGTCGTAGAAGCCTGTATACCACCGGCCGAATGTGGGAAGACCTGCGAAATTATATTCGATGGTCACATTGCCGTAGGAATTTTCCAGGATGTCGGCCAAAGTCTCCTTATTGTCAATTACAACAGTCGGATTATAGAACTTCTGAATCTGGGTAGTATAGACGAAATCCTCACCATTGCTTACTGCCGCGCCGATAGTGTCAACCGGAGACGCGTAGTATTGACCACGCATGTTATACTCGTCAATATCCATATCCTGAAACTCAGCTATATAGTTGCTTTGACGGGAAGGAGCAACGTTCGTCTCCTGGTTACTTTTATGAGCAACCTTTCTGGGGTCGTAATATATATCGTCTTCAATCTCTGCCATCATGGGGATCACGCCCATAGCTAATAATGAAGCAAATAGTAAATACTTTTTCATATCTTTTCTCTTTTATTTCTAACATTAAGACCCATATTAGAAAATAAAGTTTATATAATAATGTATAAATCTCGTGATTTAACATTTTTTAAGCATCCGTACTTATGCTCTTTTCCCGTACTCTATACGGGGATTCCCTCCGGTACGCTTTTCCCAAACCCTATTCCGAAGATCGATTCCCGTACTCTATTCGGGGATTTCTTCCGTAACTCTAATCCATCTCCCGGATTAGGAGGCTGCCTCGGAGCGTATAACGGAGCGAATACAGGAGCAAAGGGCGTTTAGAGATCAGTCAAGATGAGTATCCAAAAGCAGAGGATGCTCGGAGGAGGAAATCGTCAGACCGTAGATAAACCGGTCATTGCATGAGTTCACCCTTAACTTCTTGGTAAGAGGCACGGCCTTAAGAGGATAGTTACGGGTAACGACATTTCTCGGTTCCCCTTTAAGTTCCTTGACCGACTTTTTGTCAAGTATGCGTTCTACTACCAATATTCTCCCCGGGAAATCCTCAAAACATTCTCTGCTGAAAAAGATATGGGAATTAGGCGAACTCTTTACGACATCGAACTTGCGGACAAGATTATTCCAAGACTGGAGTTTCATTTGAGTCGCAGAAGGCTCATACATCCATACCGGCCCGTCTTTCATCCATTCTCTGAGTTGAGACTCCTCCATAATCTTTCCCGTATAGGGGGTGGACAGATCAGAAGGGGAGGTCTCAACTATCTGATGTTCTTCGTTGGAAAGGATGTCGACGGTAACTACTTTTTGCAAAGAGGTTCCTTTCCGCATGTCTATAAGGAGTTCCTTACATTCATTTTTTACTGCTACTAAGTACAGAGACTCTGTATCAGGGAAAATTTCAAGGGCCTTGGAGACATCAACCATCGGTGAATTTTTAATAATCACCCTGTCGGCAACATCGAAAAGCAAGTCGTGATGACTGACTATGTCAGGAAGGCAATCCGAAGGATCATAAAGTCTGCTGCCGGATTTGTCCCGACGAGCCGGATCCACGAATATTACATCAAATCTGCGCCCCTCCTGCTTGAATCTCTCAAGCACCTCAATGGCATCACCCTGTATTACCGTAGCTTCAGTAAGTCCGGACATTCTTAAATTATACATCAGGCACTTCGCCTTGTCATTATCTAATTCGACGGCAATGCAGTTTTTGCCGTCATTCCCTACGGCTTCGGCCATCGTCATGAAATCTATACCGAGGCCTCCAGTCAGGTCGAGCAAGGAAGAAGACCCGGCGATCAAATCCCTATGAAAACGACTGACAAGGACATTGCTGGCTTGTTCGCCGGCAAGCATGGAAGGAAATATTATATTAGAGAAGTTCAGAAGTTTAGAGGAATATTTTTTACGCGCCTCTAATTGCAGGAGAGCGAAGTTTAGAAATAGCCTGTCAGATTCTTCGGTTTTGTCATCAAGCAATTTTAGGCGTAACATAGTAGGATCCTTATCGGCGTGTAAGAGGATAAAATCCTCCAGGCGCCGAGATAAATGGCTATCTTCGGTTAAACTGCGATAGATGTCGAGAGAGTCAGCTATCATAAGATATCGATAAAATCAGTTATAAATAAGTACCGTCGGGAGAAACACTATATAAGTTGATTCTTTAGAGATACTTATAAAAAAGCAATGGAAGTAAGTATTTAGAAAGATGATTAGTTTGATACCGCAAAAATAGTAAATAATATTGATATTGGAAATATCTTAAGCAAAAAATTCCGGCTAAATTTGAGTAATATGGAAAATTTGAGTAATTTTGCAGTTGGGTGCTAAACGCGTCCGCTTCATAAATGAAATCAATTTTTAAAATTAATATAAGAAAGGTTATTGTCTGCCTGGCATTTTTAGCCCTGTCATTCGGGTTAGCTTTAACCTCAATGGCAAAGTCGTACGATGACTTTGTGGTCATCATCGACCCCGGCCACGGAGGGAAGGATCACGGAGCAATAGACAATAACGCGCGAGAAAAGGACATCAATCTCGCTGTCGCACTCCGGCTCGGAGAACTGATTGAAAAGAAATTAAAAGATACTGACGTTATCTTTACAAGAAACAACGATACCTTTGTTTCTCTACAAGGACGCGCAGACATAGCCAACAAGGCTAAGGGCAATCTCTTTATCTCAATCCATACCAATTCTGTCGACACCAAGAACAAAAACAGATCGACAGTAGCCGGTGCATCGGTCTATACCCTCGGGCCACATAAAGATGGCGCCAACATGGATATCGCCCGACGGGAGAACTCTGTCATAGAACTTGAAAACGGCTATCATCAGAAATATTCCGGATTTGATCCTAATAAGGATGAGTCATATATAATTTTTGAAATGGCTCAGAAGCAGAACTTAGCGCAAAGCAATCGCTTCGCCAAGATGGTACAGGATAATCTGGTAAAGATTGCCGGCCGAAAAGATAGGGGAGTACATCAGGCGGGGTTCTGGGTCTTATGGTCAACCTCGATGCCGTCGGTGCTCGTAGAATTGGATTTCATCTGTAATCCGGAATCCGCCAAATTTATGACTTCCAAAGAAGGGGTCAATAAACTTGCGGAAGCCATTTTCGAGGCGGTCAAGATTTACGAGATGAATTATCGGCAGAGTATCAGAATGGCCGAACGCCGGGAAGAAGCTAATGATAAGAACACCGGGAAGGGACAATCGAAGACCCTGGTCGCTTCCAACCGGGATTCCAAAGAAAAAAAGGTAAAGGGGAAGAAGGGGCAGCAGGTAGTTGAAACAGTTAAGGAGGATGCTGAAGTTCCTACAGAAATGGATCTCCCGACAGGAACTTCCTTAGGATTGTCGTTCGTACCTGAGGATGAGGAACGCGACTTAAGCCATAGTCATCTGCAAGCTACCCGAAATCAAAAAAAAGCACGTCATGCATCCGACGGTCGCAGACGCCGCTCTGCTAAATCCCGTGAAATCTCGGAGGCTCGCAACGTAGAAGGAACGATCGCCTTGAGAAGTGAATATACCGGTAAAACTGAGACTGTCGTGGCTTCTCGGCCGGCGCCGGTAACTGAAGAAGTGGCAGATAATAAATCAAAGAATAAGAAGAAATCCAAAAAGAAAGTTTCCACTAAAAAGGTAGCTGACCGAAAGGGGGCTGCCTCTTCTTTATCAAAGGAGGATGGCGACAAAATGACCAAGGCTGAAAAGAAGCGGCTTGAAAAGGAACGCAAAGCGCAGGAAGCCAACGACCGTCAGATAGCCGCCTATAAGAAGAAACTTGCCAAAGAAGAAAAGAAAAAGAAGGAATCTTCTTCAAAATCATCAGTCGCAACTGGCAAAAAGTCTTCAGAAAAGGACCCTGACGAAAAGTCGGGGATCGTAAACGCATCTAAATCCAACAATTCCTCTTCTAACCCGAATAACAGCAAGCCTAACGTTAAAGATTCCTCCACTAAGGAATCTCAGGATTCCAAGCATGCTGCCAAAAGAAAATCCCTTAAGTCAAAATCGTCAAATTGATAACTAATGAAAAAGAAATTCGGTAAAGAGTTTGCAATAGGACTCTCGGTCATCATCGCTCTCGTACTCCTCTTTTTTGGCATCGACTATCTGAAAGGTATCAATATTTTCCGTCCTACCAACTTCTATGAAGTTTACTATGACGATGTGGCCGGACTTGAAGTGTCTGCGCCCGTACAGATAAATGGGTTCAAGGTCGGACAGGTCCGCGAAGTAAGTATTGACTATGCAAATCCCGGAAAGGTGAAGGTAGTACTGGCTCTTGATAAAAATCTCCGTCTGCGCCAAGGTTCCGTTGCCGCTTTAGGTTCGACGTTGCTGAGTGGGGCCTACATCATCCTCGAACCATCCAAGTCTGGGAATTACCTTGAAGTAGGCAGCCAGCTTACGGCTAAGGAATCGTCCGATCTGATGGCTACTCTTACTAACGAGATGCTGCCGAAAGTAAACGGGATTCTCCCCAAGGTCGACTCCCTCCTTTATAACCTCAACATATTGGTGACGGATCCTGCCATCTATGCCTCCATCAATCGCCTGGACGGAATCACGGGGAACGTATATGATGCGACAAAAGGGTTCGGGACAACAATGAATACGATCAATCGCCAGTTGCCGATCATTCTGAATAATACGGGCCGCGCTACAGTCGGACTTGACACTATTACCTCAAATCTGGCAATTCTGTCACGCGATCTTCGCCAACTCCCGCTTCAGCCTACAATGGAAAACGTAGAGCGGATTACTGCGAATCTTGATGAATTCTCCCGCCAGCTCAACAATCCTAATTCAACTCTCGGCAAACTGACCAATGATCCGGCCCTATACAATCAGCTGCATCGCGTCAGCGCCGACATCGATTCGCTCATTATAGACATCAAAAAGAACCCGAAGAGATACATCAGCATCAAGCTCCTTTGATTTTTTTGAAAAAATCAAAAAAAGTTTTTTGTCGAAGAGTCCTATTATTTAGACACTTATCAAAAAATGTAAAAGTGCAAATTATTTTGCACTTTTTTTTTTACTTTTTTTCTGTTTATTTTGTATTCTGAAAAGAAGGCGTCAGAATCTTACCGACTTCTTTTTGCAGGCTCTCACTCAAATAAATCTCCTTAAGACCGACTGAAATGAACGAAGAATTACAATCGAAATGGGCTCAATGTCAGCAATTTATACTTGACATTATCGGTGAATCCCGTTATAATACGTGGTTTGCCAAGACTGACGCGCTCAAACTCGTAGACGACGCCATTACTCTTCAGGTACCGTCGAATTTCTTCGTAGAGAAATATGAAGATGATTTCCTTCCTCTCATTCATGCGGCTCTTAAGAAATCATTCGGCCGTCCTCTTCAGATCTTTTATGAACTGCAGGTGTTGTCAGGAGTAAAAGAGAGCAACATAGTAATCGGAGAATCCCACCGAAGCAAGGTTGTCGGTTCTAAAATGGAGCGAGCCCGTCTGGCAAACGTCGGTACCGGACAAAAAGGAGAATCTAACAATATAGATTCTCAGCTTAATCCTGTTTATAATTTCGAAAATTACTGCACCGGACACTCCAATATTCTGGCTATGACAATAGCCCAGAATATTGCTGAGCATCCCCGCAATAATAACTTCAATCCATTTTTCCTTTACGGCGACGTCGGAGTGGGGAAGACCCATCTTATCCAGGCTATCGGTATAAGAGTTAAGGAGCATAATCCTAATGCCAAGGTGCTGTATACAACGGCCCGGGAATTCCAGCACCTCTATAGTCAGGCAGCAATCAAGAAGACCATTCCCCAATTTATCAATTGGTTTATGCAAATGGACGTCCTTCTGATGGATGATCTGCAGGAGATCGCAGGTAAGGTCGGCACTACAGAAGCTCTCTTCCCGATTTTCAATCATCTTCATCAGAACGGCAAGCAATTAGTCTTCACTTGCGACCGCCCTCCTATGGAACTGGATGGGATCGCCGATCGACTAATCGACCGCTTCAAATGGGGTCTTACCGAACGCCTTCCCCGACCTGATGCGGAATTAAGGAAAAAGATCCTCAAATTCAAAGCCGTCAAGAACGGTCTTGATATTTCGGATGAAGTTATCTCATACATTGCTGACAATGCTGTCAATTCTGTCAGAGAACTGGAGGGAATCGTGATGGGAGTAATGACCCGGGCGATCAGCCGGAATGCCGAGATCACAGTCGACTTGGCCAAAGAGGTAATGAAAAACACTGTCAAGATAGTTGAGAAGCGACCGGTGAACTTCGAAATGATAGTGGAATCCGTGGCAGAGCACTTCAATCTTAATCCTGACGCTCTCTTCTCCAAGAATCGGATGCGCGACGTCAATGACGCGCGGCAGGTGATCATGTATCTGAGCCATAAATTGACAGGGCTATCAAGCACTGTCATCGGCCGTAAACTCAATCGCCAACATGGTACCGTACTTCACGGAATAGCAGCCATACGCGAACGCATCTCGTTGATGCCGGAGCTTGCCAAATCCATCGAATCCATTGAAGCTGATCTCGCCTGAAGTATTAGACCCCGTCCCACAAAAAATGTTAAATTCCGGGCGGTGAATTTTCGAGG
>CAYTOR010000052.1:0-13433 GCA_964439505.1 uncultured Sangeribacter sp. | reverse complement strand
GAGCCATGATCAGGCTTTGGTAGGAGACAAGACCATCATTTTCCGTCTGATCGACAAAGAGATGTACTGGCACATGATGGTCGGCGATAACAACTATACCGTAGAGCGCGGAGTTGCACTCCATAAGATGATCCGACTGGTCACCTTGGCTTCCATCAATGGCGGTTATCTTAACTTCATGGGTAATGAGTTCGGTCATCCGGAATGGATTGATTTCCCGCGCGAAGGCAACGGCTGGAGTTATAAGTATGCCCGCCGCCAATGGGATCTCGTCGACCGTGAGGACCTTCAATATAAGTATCTGAATCGTTTCGACAACGCGATGATTGAGATTGTCAGCAAGGTATATGGCTTCGAGAAACTTCCCGTAGAGAAACTATGGGAAAAAGATGACGATCAGGTACTCGCTTTCCGTCGCGGCGATCTGATATTCGTCTTCAACTGGAGCCCCAACAAGTCATTCGAAGGCTATGGTTTCCTGGCTCCTGCGGGAGAATACGAGGTATTGCTTGATTCCGACTCTACGGAATTCGGTGGCCACGGATTGGTCGATGATAGTGTTCATCACTTCACAATGCCGGATCCGCTCTATACTCCGGCAGGCAAGGGATGGCTCAAAATGTATCTTCCGGCACGCACGGCGCAGGTGCTCCGCATGAAGCGGGCTCAGCCCAAGCGCCAACGCAAGGCGGTCGAAACCACTGCAGAGAAAACCGTCAAGACCCGCAAGGCTCCGGCCAAGAAAGCGGAGACGGGGGAAGATTCCAAAAAATCTGCGAAATCTACAAAGAAGAAATGAAAAAAATCACAGTGGCTATTGACGGGTACTCTTCCTCAGGGAAGAGTACCATGGCCCGCCAACTGGCCAAGGAGATAGGCTATTTATATGTCGACAGCGGGGCGATGTACCGCGCAGTCACGCTTTTTGCTATCCGTGCCGGTCTGGCGCATGCCGGTCGGGTGGAAGCCGAGGGATTGATTTCCCGCCTCCCCGAAATAGAAATATCGTTTGCTTTAATGCCTGACGGCAGCCAGCATACGATGCTCAATAAGGAAGACGTGGAGGCTGAGATCCGGGGTATGGAAGTATCGGAACTCGTAAGTCCGGTAGCTACGATTCCGGAAGTGCGCCGACATCTGGTGAAACTCCAGCAGAGTTACGGCGTCGATAAGGGTATCGTAATGGACGGCCGCGACATAGGATCGACGGTCTTCCCGGACGCTGAGATGAAAGTATTTGTGGAGGCGAGTCCCGAAGTGCGCGCGAAGCGTCGTGTGCTCGAACTTGAAGAGAAGGGTATGGATGTCAATTACGATGAGGTCTATGCCAATATCTGCGAGCGTGACCGGATCGACACTACCCGCGCCGAATCTCCCTTGCGTAAGGCTGAGGATGCGCTGACGCTCGACAATGATCATCTGAGCCGCGAGCAACAGATGGAATGGCTCCTACAGCGATTCCGGGAAATTTCAGGACAGGAATGAAAAAGATTGAGATAGATTCCAACTCGGGTTTCTGTTTCGGTGTGGTGACGGCTATCCGTAAAGCTGAGGAGGCCCTCGAACAGTCCACTCCGCTTTATTGCCTGGGCGATATTGTCCATAACGCTGCTGAAGTTGAGCGACTTGAGAAAAAGGGGCTTATCACCATCACCCATGAAGATCTGGAGCACCTTCACGACGTGAAGGTGCTTCTTCGTGCTCATGGCGAACCCCCTTCTACCTACGAAATCGCCCGCCGAAATAATATCGAGATTATAGACGCGACCTGTCCTGTCGTGTTGCAGTTGCAACGCCGTATCAAGACGGCCGCGGCTGATCAAACGGATAAGGGGCGCGAACCGCTGATCCTTATCTATGGCAAACCGGGCCATGCTGAGGTCAACGGACTGGTAGGCCAGACCGCCGGTCATGCTATCGTCATCAAGGACGTAGCGGATCTTGACGGGGTAGACCTGTCGCGGAATATCCGGCTTTATTCCCAGACCACCAAGTCTCTTGACGGCTTCCGCGGTATCGTAGCGGAAATTAGCCGACGTAAGGAAACGCTCGGCGGGGATTTCCAATGGTTTGATACGATTTGCCGGCAGGTTGCCAACCGCATGGACAAGATCCGGGAGTTTGCCGGAGATCATGATGTAGTCATCTTTGTGAGCGGTGCCAAGAGCAGCAACGGCAAGGTTCTCTATAACGAATGTCTGAAAGTCAACCCGCATACTTATCTTATCTCCGGGCCGGGTGAACTCCGCGCGGAATGGCTCGAAGGGGCTGACTCGGTAGGGATATGCGGGGCTACTTCTACTCCGGCATGGCTGATGCAGGAAGTCGCGGATAAGATTAATTTATAACCGGGAAGCTCGAGAAACTCGATAATCTCGAGATGCTCGAAAAGCTCGAAAAATTCGAAAATCTCGGGAAGAACGAAATTTAAAAAAATGCTGTTTGAAAGTGATCAGGAGCGCGATGAGCGCTTCATGCTGATGGCCCTCGATGAGGCGGCACAGGCCGCTGAGGAGGGGGAGGTGCCGGTTGGCGCTGTCGTAGTCTGCAACGGCCGGGTACTCGCGCGCACTCATAATCTGACTGAACGGCTGCGCGATGTGACCGCTCACGCGGAGATGCAGGCTATCACGGCTGCCGCTGATAACCTAAACGGAAAGTATCTGACAGATTGCACCATCTACGTCACTCTCGAACCGTGTCCGATGTGTGCTGCGGCTCTGAAATGGGCCCAGATTGGTAGGGTCGTCTATGGCGCTTCCGATCCGAAAAGAGGTTACCGGGCTGCCTTCGCGGAGCCGGAGAAGGCGTTCCATCCCAAGACAGAAGTCCAATCCGGTTTATTGGCTGAGGAATGTCTGGAACTGATACAGGGCTTCTTCAGAAAAAGACGGTAAAAAAAGTCAAAAATTTCCTAAATGGGAGAATTTTGGAATAACAATCCCTTAAAATAGGTTTAAAATTGTTCTTTTTGGTGTTTTGTTCCCCTATTTTACCTCTTTTTTTGGTGAAATAGGGAAAATAAATGTAACTTTGTGGTGCTTAACACCATCTCTCCTTTGCATGGCCGGGAAATCTATATTGCATTTCGGCCATTAAAATTAGAAAGTGTTTCCTCGGAAGCCTTAATAATTCACTCTCTCTTTAAGAGATTCTTAACTACGATTCTTAATATTTACTAACTATACATCTATGAAAGTAACCTATCAGGCATTATTGCTGACGGCAATGGCCTGCGGACTGGGGGCGTGCAGCGTCGACACTCCGTGGGGCGCGGAAGGTGAGGGAGGTATCAATCTCCGGCTTTCTGCATCAGCCGATGTAAAGGATGCCATTCCGATGCTTAGATCAGAGGCGCCCGTACTGGAGGCTCCGGATGCCGAGGATTTCTCGGTGTCGCTGACTAATCTCGCTACTTCCGAGGTAAAGAAATGGAATAAACTGGCCGATTTCCGCAACCAGAAGTCGTTTGCTACCGGCAGCTATACTCTGACAGCGTTCTATGGCGATCCGGATGAGGAAGGCTTCGAGAAGCCCTATTTCACCGGTGAGGCTGAAGTTCAGGTGCTTGAGGCCCGTCAGACCGAAGTAGCAGTGACGGCGCAACTGGCCCACTCCATGGTAAGTGTCGATTATACGGATCGCTTCCGTGCTTATTTCCCTGATTATTCCGTGACTGCTCACTCCGAGGGTCATTCATATATCGAATTCGCCAAGAATGAGACGCGTCCGGCATTCCTTATTCCCGGTGAAGTTGCTCTGACCGTTTCGGTGACAAACCCTTCAGGCAAGACAGCTACTATCCAGCCCGCATCTTTCCCGGCGGCGCCGCGCTATCATTATCACGTTACTTTTGATGTCAATTCCGGCACTTCCGGCGCCGCTCAGCTTCAGATTATCTTCGACGACAACCTGACGCAGGAAGACGTGACGATCGAACTGACCGACGAACTCTTCTCCTCTCCGGCTCCAAGTGTGACCCCCTCCGGTTTCTCCGATGGTCAGACTCTCGAGCTCCTTTCGGGCAGCGATTCCGCCAATCCGTTGAAATTCGATGTAATCGCCCGCGGCGGAATAGCGTCTGCCAAACTGTCGATCTCCGGCGACGGCCTTTCTCTGCCGTTCGGCAATGAGGTCGAACTGGCTAACGCTTCTGCGCAGACTCAGGAACAACTGAAGGCCTACGGTATCTCCGTATTAGGCCTCTTCAAGAATCCTCAGACTCTGGCAAGCGTAGATATTACGGAGCTGCCCAAGCATCTTCCCGACGGTAAATTCATGGTATCGCTCATAGTCAAAGATCCTTATACCCGCGTGAGCGAGCCCGTAACTCTCAACATCTCAACCGTCCCCGTAGAGCTGACAGCAGAAGACGGAACAGCGATCTTCAACTCCAATCAAGCCTCCCTGACTGTAGCCTACAACGGTGCTGATCCGGAAAAGAACGTATCGTTCAAAGCCATGTCAAAGACCGGAGTATATAAGGATTGCGACGTTTTATCTTGCGTAGAAGCAAGCGATACCAGATCTTTTGAAGTAAAGAATTATATCTTTACTATTTCTCTTCCCGATACTGACCGCTCTTCGATTCCCGTCAAGATGTTCTTCGGAGGCGTCGAGAAGCAGACAGTGGATGTAGAAGTAGTAATTCCCGAATATTCCTGGGAGGCGGATATGTTCTCAGGTTATGCCAAACTGAAACTTAATCCCAAAAACAGTTCGGATATGGCCGCAGTTGCCAACTGCGTAAAAGTTTTGGTGAATGGCAATATGATAGGCGAAGATAAACTCAACCGCAATGCTTCAACCGGTATCCTGACAATTTCCGGACTTAATCCCGCTACCAGCTACTCTATCGGAACAACTCTAACCGGAACTTCCGCGTCGGATACCCGGTCGTTGACAACCGAGGCTGAAGTGGCAGTGCCCAACGGAAACTTTTCTGATCTGGAGAATACCATAAATGAAGATCTCCAGATCGGCGGCGTATACAGGGCCGGAGCTATTGATTATACAAATTGGGCCAAGGTTAATATCAACGAGCCGAAAGGGTGGGCTTCCGTCAATCCGAAGACTTATTATAGCGGCGCGTCGACGAAGAATTCCTGGTTTACTGTTGTATCTACTTACGTAGAGAACGGCGTGGCTGTCATCAGAAGCGTAGGGTATGATCACAACGGCACGCTGCCGGCAAGGACCGGAAGTTTCTGGAGTACTACTTACTATAATACCAATGTTCCTTCGATAGCATCTAAATCTGCAGGTGAGCTTTTCCTCGGATCTTATTCCTTTAATGGCTCTGACCAGAGATCTGAAGGCGCTGACTTCGCTTCTCGCCCCAAAGGATTGAGCTTAGACTATTCCTATACTCCCGATGGGACAGATTCTGCATTAATCAAGGTAGAACTTCTCGCAGCCGACGGATCGGTCATAGCTACCGCCACCCGCAATTTAGGTGAGTCATCATCAATGAAGACCGAGACTCTTGCATTGTCCGGTTATCCATTCGGGAAAAAGGCGTCTTCAATCAGGATCGGATTCAAATCTTCAGCTGCTGATTTCTCACTGACGACCCCCTCCGGATCCGGACTTAAGGAATGGTCAGGGACTCTGCCCGTGGCTCCTTATAAACATTGGCTTAACGAGAATACATTCCATACTTTCTCTTCCGGCTCTGTCTTGAAGGTCGCCAATGTCAAAGTTGTCTATTAATATTAAAGAGAATTTCATCATGAAACTTCATAAAAGTATAATTCTGTCTTTAGCGGCCACTTTGGCTTTGGGTTCCTGCTCGAAGGAGGATCCGTTCTGGGGTGGCTCGTCGGATGGCGAAGGCCAGGTGTTGAAGAGCGCGCTCAGTGTCAGCGTGCCTAATCCCGATGGAGTGGCGGTCGCTTCGCGCCCGGCATTGACCCGCGCAACGGCTCCTTCCGCCGATTCTTTCACTGTCGATTTCATCAAGGAAGGTGAAACGGAGCCTACCAGCTCTTATCTCTATTCCGAAATGCCGGAGGTAGTGACCCTTCCCGCCGGCGCCTACACAGCGGTAGCCCATTACGGCGATAACGCTCCTCAGGCATGGGAGGCACCTTATTATAAAGGTGACACTAAATTTGTAGTGGTTGCTGATAAGATCACTTCCGATATCCAGCCGATCGACGCGCGTCTTTCCAACGTGCGCGTGAGCATCGTCTTCGCCCAGTCTCTTCTGGATAACATGAGCGCTGACTCAAAAGTAACGGTTAAGGTCGGCGAAAGCGGTACGCTCGAGTTCACAGCGGCTGATGCCGATCGCTCGGGTTATTTCGCATACGTAGAAAACTCTTGCACTCTGACCGCGACTTTCTCCGGAGAAGTGGAGGAGTATCCGGTAGTCGAGTCAAAAGTATACGATACTGTCTCCCCCGGTTCTTATTACCGTGTTACTTTCCGTATGCACGACGCAGGCGAGGAGGACCCGGGTTCGATCAATGCCGGCATGACTGTCGACGCGAGCGTAGAGGTAGTGGATATGAACGTGACCCTTGATCCCGAGGAGGACGAAATCCTTGAGGATGACTTGCGTCCATCGGAAGGCGAACCGACCCCTCCGACTCCCGTTGATCCCGTTGATCCCGGTAAGCCGGCCCCGACTGCAGAGGCTCTCGTTCCCTCCGGAGAATATGCCGGGTTCACTCAACTTGACCTCACTAAGGTGAATGAAGTGACCGATAAACTTTATTGCGCCTGGAAAGTGACTTCCGCGGCTGATGGAGGCTTCTCCAAATTTGATGTGGAGATCATCTCGGATACCCTTACTCCCGATGAATTGGAGGGAGTAGGACTTCAGAAGGATCTGGATCTCATCAATCCGGGCCAATTTGAAGAGACTCTCTCCGGTCTGGGCTTCCCGGTAAATTTGGGAGGACAGAACTCCGCCGAGTTTGATATCACCGGCTTCCTCAGCCTGATGGCGATCTTAGGCCCCGGTAATCATGAATTCCGTCTTACAGTGGCGGACGCCAATGGCACTTCGGTCATCTCCGTAAAACTTCGTACTAACTAATCCCCATAATATAAAGGTATGAACAAATTAGCAAAACTCTGCAGCGCAGCTGCCCTCGTCGCTCTGGCCGGGGCGGGCCTTCAATCTTGCGCGCTCGACGATCCGTTCAATGCCGACGGGGAGGGCACTCTTCAGATGCGCCTGGTCATCAATTCCGATGTGACCCGCGCAGAGAATGATCCGGCTGATCTCTCAGCAAATTGCGTCGTATATATCTCGGGAGCCAAGGGCCTGCTTCATAAGTATCAGGGCCTGGAGAATCTCCCTGAGCAACTTACTCTCAAGTCGGGTCACTATGTGGCCGAAGCATGGACCGGTGACTCTGTCTCCGCTTCCTTCGACAAAAAGTTTTTCCGTGGCTATCAGCCTTTCGATATTTCAACCGGAATCACTCCGGTCGTAGTGAACTGCAAGATAGCTAACGTCGTAGCCTCCATCAATGCCGCTTCCGTGAAGAGCGTGCCAATGAAGGACTTTAACGTAAAGATTGAGAATACCCGCGCGGCTCTGGACTTTACTCCTGAAAACTACGACTATGCGAAAGGTTATTTTATGATGCCCAATGGAGAGTCTTCTCTGACGGTGACCGTAACCGGTACTACTGATGAGGGACGTCCCTTCTCAAAGACACACGTGATCGAGAATGTGGAGCGAGCCCATGAATACGTCGTTTCGTTCGGTTATAATCCTTCTTATCCGGAGGAAGGTGGCGCATTCATCACGATCAATGTCATCGATGAGGAAATTCTCGTCGAGGATGAGGTAGAGATCTTCAGCCGTCCGAGCATCAAGGGTGTAGGCTATGATGTAGAAAAGCAGATCTTAGGCAACGCCGGAGCTTTCTCCGACAAACTTGTCAAGATCAATGCGTTCGGAGGAATCAAGAATTATGTTGTCTCTTCTGATGACTATGCCGCCTTCGGATTGCCGGAGTCAAGAATTGATCTGAAGCAATGTACGGAAGACGTGGCCAATAGCCTCAAGGCTGCGGGGCTTACATGGGATGAAAGCTACAACGCTGACCGCAATATGGTGCTTTCTTATCTCACTCTGACTTCCGGACTGCTCAATAAGATGCCGGAGCGCGACGAAGAGTATACCCTTAACGTTGAGGTGACCGACAACTATGGCAAAATGACTGCCCGCGCGGTGCGCATTGCAGTAGGGGAGGGCGCTATCGTGATAGAGGATCCCGTGACGATAGAAGATGCTGTAGATCCTTCGAATCTTATGGCTATTCTCTCTACAAAGGCTACTCTTCGCGGCTCGCTCGTCAGTGATGACGCTGTCAACCCGGGTATCCGTTATCGCGAGTCTGGTACTGACGCCTGGACATTTGTTGAGGCTCCCGCGGCCGCTCAGTCCGCCCGTAAGAAGCAACGCCTTTCCGCTGCGCAGGCCCTTCGCATCGGTGGTAAGTCCTTCACCGTGACTCTGACTAACCTGAAGCCGGGTACTCGCTACGAATATCAGGCAGTCGCCGACGGCTTCAACTCCGAATCCAAGTTCTTTACAACAGAAGGGAAGTTTGTCATCCCCAACTATAGCCTTGAGGAATGGTCGAACTTCGCTGACAATAGTAAGATCCTTCTCCCCGGAGCCGGTGGCCAGCGCACATTCTGGGATTCCGGTAATCACGGGTCGGCTACAATGAGCGTCACCTTGACGCAGAGCTCCACGGATATGTTCCACAGCGGAAGCAAGTCTGCGCGTCTGCGTTCTCAGTTTGTGGGACTCGGTGGCTTGGCAGGTAAGTTCGCTGCCGGTAACCTCTTCGCCGGAACGTATCTTGAGACGCAGGGCACTGACGGCCGTCTGGAATTCGGACGCCCGTATGACTCAAGCCACCCGGAAGCTCTGAAAGTATTCGTCAATTATCGTCCGGCAACCGTCCAGAAGAACGGTGCCAAATCCGGTTATCTCAGTCAGGGAGATCTGGACAAGGGACAGATTTATGTCGCTCTGACCACTGAGCCGGTCGAAATCCGCACTAAATCAAGCAATCAGAAACTCTGGAATACCAATGATCCCTGCGTCTTGGCTTACGGCGATAAGATCTTCACAGAGAACTACGGCCCTGACGGTGGACTTCAGGAATTGACCATTCCTCTTACCTATAAGGATGCTGCCAAGACCACCAAGCCTCTTTATCTCGTGATCGTATGCACGGCATCATATTACGGAGATTTCTTCTGTGGCGGCGAGGGCTCCTGCATGTATGTCGACGACTTCGAACTGATCTATGAATGATTCATTCGCTGAATGAATCGTAGAAAATGAAGTCATTTAATCTTGCTTCTGGGATAAGAAACAAGATTAAATGACTTCATTTTGCATATTTTTGATTAACTTTGCATTTGTTAAGGTATTAAATCAAGTATGAAACTCCCTTTCTTGCATCTGAAACGGTTGATTGCAATTATCGCGTTGCTTTTGGGCGTCAGCCCGGGCGTAGCTCTTGCCCAGGAGTCGTTTGAGCGCGATCTGGAGTCGGTGGTATTCGTCCCGAAAGGGCAATGGATCACCGGACTTTCCATCAATTACAGCATGTCGAACCAGAATAAATATCAGTTTCTTATATTCGAAGGTATCTCGGGCGACACGTATGACTTTAAGATCTCGCCTATGCTGATGTTCGCCTTCAAGGATGACATGGCGGCCGGCGGCCGATTCAATTATTCGCGTGCCCTGACCAAATTGGAGGAAGCGGATATCGTATTGGATTCGGAGACTGATTATAACATTGATCATCTCTATCGGCTGTCGCATAATTATAGCGTCTCGGGATGTTACCGCAATTATTTTTCGATCGGTCGCTCGAAGCGCTTCGGATTCTACAATGAGGTCCAGCTGACTTTAGGAGGGGGACAGTCGAAATTGATGCAAGGGAAATCGACAGAACTGACGGGGGCTTACGAACGAAATTTCAGCATGGATGTAGGCCTCGTACCTGGCCTCTGCGTCTTCCTGAACAATTATTCGGCAATGGAGGTCAGTATCGGCGTGTTAGGATTCAAGTATACCGATACGAAGACGATTACGGATCAGATCTATGTCTCCCGCCGTAATTCCAAATCGGCCAATTTCCGGCTCAATCTGTTTTCAATCTCCTTCGGGGCAAGTTTTTATCTATAAGTCATGATGAAGAACGTAATTTTATTTTTGATTCTCACAGTCATGGCTTTTAGCGCCGGAGCTGTAGAGCAGAAGGAAGTGAAGGCAGTCACGACGACAGTGACGACTACGCGTACGGAGACTGTATATCTTCCTGTGGAAAATGATGACTCGCTGACGGATTCGCTCTCTTCCACTCCCCGGGAGGGAGGCAAATTGGTATGGGTGCCGGATTCACTGACGGAGGAAGTGGCCGTACTATTAAAGGGCCATTCCCGGGTAGTCGACGATCCGTTGCGTCTTGACCTGAACGAAAAGGTGGTGTTTAGAGGTGACACGGTGCCGATGGTGCTGCGTTCGCGCAATCTCGGACGCTATGACCGGGGACTGTTTAATTTTCTGTTTATCCCTAAGGGTACGTGGCATGTGGCCTTGACTGCTTCTTACGGTCAGTTCTCGACTTCAGATCTTCAGATGCTGGATCTTCTGAGCGATGTCGATCTAAGCGCGACGTCGTTCAGTATTAAACCCCAGCTGTCCTATTTCATACGCAATAATCTGGCGGTCGGAGTCAGGATGAAATATACCCGTACATCCGCTGATATAGGCTCTTTTAAGGTGGATATAGATGAGGATATGAATTTCAATCTTCATGATATCAATTATCGTCAGGAGTCGTATGCGGCGGCGGTATTCCTGCAGCAATATACCGGCATCGGCCGTCGCGGCCGCTTCGGAGTCTTCAATGAAGTGGAATTGGCATTCGCTTCCGGTAACGGTGATTTCAAGCGTCCCTTCAACGGAGCATTGCGACAGACCCATTCCACTAATATGGAGGCTCGGTTGACATTTTCTCCCGGCGTATGTATCTTCATCATGGAGAATGTGTCGTTTAATGTGTCGTTTGGAGTCTTCGGCTTCTATCTGCGCAATGAAAAGCAAAGAGTCGACGGCGAATGGCTCGGGAATAGATTAACTTCAGGAGCTAACTTTAAAATCAATCTGTTTAATCTTGCCTTCGGCATAGGAATCCATCTATGATGAGAAATAATTATTCCAAAATATATCAGATATCTTTAACAGTAGTTCTTATCATTGCGGGATTGCTGGGAGTATCTTCCTGCATTAAGAATGATTTGCCTTATCCGCGGATTCCGCAGTATATCTTAGGATTGGCCGTGGAAGGGGAGGAGCGTCCTGCTCTTCTGGATTCAGTCAATTATACTGCCGTGGTCTATCTTCCGGAGACTGTTGATATCCAAAATGTAAAGTTTAGCGAATTTCGTATCTCGGAAGGTGCCAAGGCGGATCCGGACCTTATGGATGGCAGTTATAATATGTCGTCGCCCCTGATCGTGACAGTTTCGTTATATCAGGATTATCCGTGGATTATCACAGCTCAGCAGACTATCGAGCGCTATCTGGATATCGAGGGACAAATAGGGGAGACGGTGATAGATCCTGTAGGCCGACGGATACTGGTGCGCGTGCCCGAGACGGCGGATCTGGCAGATCTTACCCTGACCCGGATCAAACTTGGCCCCGAAGGTCTTACTACAATGGAGCCGGAGCTGACACCCGGAAAGATCAATCTGTCGAAACCCTTGCTCGTAAAAGTTACTTGCTGGGATAGAACGGAAGATTGGACCATATATGTGGAGAAATCTCAACTTATCGTGCAGACTACTTCGGTCGATGCCTGGTCGGAAGTGATCTGGGCTTACGGATCCGGACCGGCTGACGTGAAGAATTCTTTCCAATATCGCGAGGTAAGTTCGGATACCTGGATTGATGTCGCTGAAGATGACGTCAATCAGACACAGGGAGCATTCTCGGTATGTATCCCGCATCTGAAGCCTCTGACGGAATATGTGGTGCGCGCCGTTTCGGGCAAAGATAAAGGTAATGAAATAAAGGTGACGACGCAGACTACTGAGGTTTTGCCGGACGGGTCTTTCGACCAATGGTGGCAGGACGGACGTATCTGGTGCCCGTGGAATAAGGATGGAGAGCGTTTCTGGGATACGGGTAATACCGGAGCTGCGACTCTGGGCCAGAGCAACGTTGTGCCTTCTGAAGAAACTCCCCCGGGAATCACCGGGCAGAGCGCCAAACTGGAGACAAAGTTTGTGGGGATAGCCGGCATCGGCAAACTCGCCGCCGGATCTATCTATACCGGCTCATTCAAGAAAGTGGACGGCACAAACGGTATTCTCGACTTCGGACGCCCCTGGACCACGCGTCCTACCCGCCTGCGAGGATATATGAGATATAAGACTGCACCCATTAACTATGCAAGCACTGAATTGGCTTACCTGAAGAATAGGCCTGATTCTTGCCATATCTATATAGCAATGACCGAGTGGGCTCAGCCGTTTGAAATCCGCACGAACCCCAAAAACCGTCAACTCTTCAATCCGGCGTCTCCGGAAGTGATCGCTTACGGTGAATTGATCGTAGGGGATGACACCGACGGATGGCAGGAGTTTGAGATCCGTCTCAACTATCGTTCGACTTCGCGTGTGCCGCGCTATCTGCAGATAACTTGTGCGGCTTCCAAGTATGGAGATTATTTCACCGGCGGAACGGGAGCATGTCTTTATGTCGACGACTTCTCACTCCATTACGATTATTGATATCACGATGATCCCGGAAAAACTCCTTATTGACTCAATAAGGAGAGGGTAAAATAGATTATTTATTCCAATAAAGTAGGGATTCGATTCTTCGCTCTATGTAGGGGCGCAATACATTGCGCCCGCGAAGAAAAGGTATTATTCCAAAAAGCACTAATGGAAAATTTCACCTTAAGGAAAAGGCTCCTATCTTTTAAATATGCCTTCAAAGGGATCGGACAGCTATTCACTCAGCCGAATGCGTGCATCCATGCCTGCGTGGCGGTCATTGTCATCATCTGCGGATGGTGGTTGGATTTAAGCGCTCTGGAATGGGTAGCTGTAGCGATATGTATCGGTTGCGTTCTGATGGCGGAGGCTTTCAATTCTGCGATAGAAGCCATAGCCGATAAGGTATCTCCTGACTATGATCCCCTGATCGGTAAGGCGAAAGATCTGGCGGCCGGGGCAGTGCTGTTAATGGTCTTTGGAGCCGTGGCAGCCGGACTCATAATCTTCCTTCCCAAGTTTATCGCCCTTTTATGACAAGCAATCCTCCGGCCCTGCGTAGCCGGGCTATATTTTCTTATTTGCTTTTTTGAGAACTTAGACCCCGTCCCACAAAAAATGTTAAATTCCGGGCGGTGAATTTTCGAGGG
>CAYTOR010000051.1:0-13530 GCA_964439505.1 uncultured Sangeribacter sp. | reverse complement strand
CTCAAGGACGCCGCTTCCGCAGCCCTTTACGGTAACAAGGGTGCCAACGGTGTGATCCTTATCACTACGAAGCGCGCAAAGAATGTAGGTAAGATCGACGTGACAGCTCAGATACGCCTCGGTATGTATACCCGCGGTATCCCCTTGTACGACCGCCTGAAGGCTTCGGACTGGATGCAGGTTGCTTACGACAGCCAGGTCAACGGTAGCGTCAGCGACGGATCTTTCAAGGATATCTATCAGGCCCGCGCTTTCTATAACCAGAACTTCATCAATTCTTACGCCAATGTCAACGTATTCGGAGTGCCCAACGCGGAACTCTTCAATACCGACGGCCAATTCGTAGGCGGCGCTCCTCTGCCGGGTTACACTGACCTTGACTGGTGGGACGCAGTCCGCGTTAAATCCGGTTTCCGTCAGGACTACAATATCAACGCAGCCGCAGCTACTGAAAAATTCAATGTCTTCGCATCTGTCGGCTACCTTAAGGAGCATGGTTATACCCTTCGCACAGACTTCGAGCGTTTCAACGCCCGCGTGAACGCCAACTATAACCCGACTTCTTACCTGCGTTTCGGTACCAACATCTCCGCTATGGAGCAGGAGCAGGCATTCCTCGACAACGTTGCCGGCTCTACAAGCGACATCTTCACCACAATGGGCATGGCTCCGATCTATCCCTACTATGCCCATAATGAAGACGGCTCAATCCTGATGGAAAACGGCCAGCCCGTATGGAACCGTGCCAACTATCTTCAGGGCACTAACATCGGCTTCACCGCCCGCGCTGACCGCGCCCGCAACAGCGCTACCGTAATCGACGGCTCTATCTACGGAACTGCAGTGATCCCCTACGGCTTCGAACTTACTGTCCGCGGCACTATGCACCGCGACAAGACTCTCAGCTACTCTTACATGAACAATATCATGGGTTCCGGCGTAGCTGCCAACGGCCAGTTCAGTTACTCTACCGGCGAATACAATAGCCATACATTCCTTCAGGAACTTAACTGGAGCCATGAATATGGCCTCCACCACGTCGACGCTCTTCTCCACCACGAGAATACAACCTTCTATCAGGATCAGAACTCCGTAATAGCTCTCGATCAGCGTGCCGAAGACGTCTATAACCTCTGGAACTTTAATATC
The DNA here is from genome assembly GCA_964439505.1 of uncultured Sangeribacter sp. Classification (GTDB taxonomy): domain Bacteria; phylum Bacteroidota; class Bacteroidia; order Bacteroidales; family Muribaculaceae; genus Lepagella. The sequence continues at coordinate 12,381 of CAYTOR010000051.1, read as the reverse complement.
CCCGGTCAGGTGGGCGGTTCGATCGCTGAAGAGCACGCCGAATCATATCTCGGCCGTGTGCGCTATAACTACTATCAGAAATACTTCGGTGAGTTCTCTATCCGTCGCGACGGTTCTTCCCGCTTCGCCAAGAATAACCGTTGGGGTACATTCTGGTCAGTCGGAGCAAGCTGGGTTATCTCCAAGGAGAAATTCATGCAGGATCTCCTCTGGATGGATTACCTCAAACTTCGTGCGGCTTACGGTGCTGTAGGTAACTGCTTCTCCGCCGGCGCTTATTCCTACTGGAGCGTTTACGCCAACAACTTCAACTATCAGGACGTCTTCAACATCTCTCCCGCTCAGATTCCTTCCGACGACCTCCGTTGGGAAGCAACAAAAACATTGGACGTAGCCCTCGAAGGATCTCTCTGGAACGATCGCTTCGGATTCTCTATCGGCTTCTTCCACAAGCGTAACTCTGACCTTATCTTCAACGTGAGCCTGCCGGTATCTGTAGGTACTCTCAGCAACTCCGGTGCTAACCCGACTGTGACCAAGAACATCGGTACGATGCAGAATGTCGGTTGGGAGCTTGCTTTCAACGGCGACGTGATCCGCACTCCGGAATTCACCTGGAGCCTCAGCGCTGACGCAACCATCATCAAGAATAAGGTTGTCAGCCTTCCCAACCACCGCAATATCAACCTCGGTAACTATATCCGTCACGAGGGCAGCGCAATCTATGAATTCTACCTCTCTGATTACGCAGGTGTCGACCAGCTGACAGGCCGCAGCCTTTATGAAGTCCACCCCGAATCATTCGAATTCCAGAGCTATGATGAGGCTACGCAGTCATATTACTTCAACGATAACCTCTTCAACAGCACTCTCGACGAAGCCCGCGCAGCTAACTCTCTGGTAGAAATCAACGGCAAGCTTTACACTTACAATCCTACATGGGCAGGTAAGATCCTCGCCGGCTCCGCTCTTCCGACAGTCTACGGTTCATTCGGTACAACCCTTTCCTGGAAGGGTATCAATCTTTCCGCACTCTTCACCTATAGTCTGGGCGGTAAGACCAATGACCTTAACTACGCAACCTATATGAACGTCACCGATACTCCGGCAGCCATGCACAAGGATATGCTCAACGCATGGAAAGAAGCTCCCGTAGGCATGACAGCCGACTCTCCCGACCGTATCGATCCCAAAGGTGTGCCTCAGGCCAATAAGGAATATAACAGCAACTCCAACTCTCAGGAATCCAACCGTTGGTTGACCTCCAGCAACTACCTCGTCTTCAAGAATCTCAATGTTTCTTACGACCTTCCGCGCAAGTGGGTTGCTCCCCTGCAGCTTCAGGGTATCAACGTCGGAGTATCGATCGACAATATCTTCACAGCCACCCGTCGTAAAGGTATGAACCCGCAGCAGAGCTATTCCGGTAGCCAGACGCAGACTTACGTGACAGCACGCGTCTTCTCCTTCCAGCTCTCTGCTCGTTTCTAAGCACTTCGGACAAAAAGAACTCCATAATTCCAATCGATAGGCCGGCCGGGAGCCAATGTCAATCCCGTTGATTCCCGGCGGCCGCTCTTCTCGAAATAAAAAATTAATTTTCAAGATTCCTACAATGAAAAATTTCATCATAAAAGGTCTTGCATCCGTCCTGGCAGTCGCTTCGCTTGCATCCTGCAGCTCCGACTATCTTGATGTAACCCCCAAGACCGCCGTAACAACGGCCACTGTGGAGAATACGCAGGAGGGTGCGCAAGCAGCCCTCTATGGCCTATGCCGCGCCATGTATTATCCCATGAACGGCAACACTATCTATGACTATCTCGGAGCCAACGGTGAATCCTTCCTCATGGTATTCTATGGCGATGTAATGGGTCAGGATTACTTCTCTTACTTCTGGGGCTGCCAGATGGGTAATAACTTCAACTGGAGCAATAACCGTCTCAATAACGGCTGGATGCCCGCTATCGGCTGGACTTACTGCTATAACCTCATTTCCCAGGCCAACCGTCTGATCGTTAATAATGACAAGACAGAAGGAGACCGCGATGTCCTCGACTTTATCAAGGCTCAGGCCCTGACAATGCGTGCTCACGGCTATTTCCGTCTGCTTCAGCTCTACGCTCCCCGCTGGGAGAACGCCAATAACGGCGAAGTCTACGTAGCTCCCCTGCGTCTCGATGCCAGCACGAGCGACGTCCCCTTGGCCAAGATGAAAGATATCATCGCCCAGATCAGAGCCGACCTTGACGAGGCTCTTGAAATATATAACCGCACAACTACACGCCGCCATTACTGGTGGGAGCCGGATGAAGACATCGCTTACGGCGTATATTCCCGTCTCGGTCTCCTTATCCATGACTTCCCGACAGCCCAGAAGATGGCCGCTTCCGCCCGCGCTCCCTATAGCCTCATGACTGCAGAAGAGTACCTCGGCGGTTTCGCAGAGCGTGGTAATTCCTATATGTGGTGTAACCCCGTAGAGCCTGCCGGCAAGAACATCGGTTACTTCTCTCACGGTGCGTACTACGCATGTCAGGGCGCTTATCCCACTATCTGGGGATTCGGCGCCGGCTCGATCAACTATGAACTCTACCGCGAGATGCCCAACGGCGATATCCGCCGCAAGCTCTTCTTCACTCCCGATAAGCTCCAGCAGCCTACAACCCTGCGCGCGACTTCCTTCTGGAATGCCCAAATATGCGACCCCGCTACAATGGACCTCGCCAAGTTGAACCCCAATATGAAGATCCAGCTGATGCGTTTCGGTCAGAGTGCAGTTCCGAACGGAGACAAGGATAAATTCGGTCAGCCTTACGTCTGCCGTGATCCGGGTCAGCCCTCCAATCCTATCATCGCCTTCGGCGCCCAGTATAAGTTCTGGGGCGTAGACATGTACGGCACAAACTCCTTCCCCTTCATGCGCGCCGAAGAAATGCTTCTTAACGAAGCCGAAGCTGCCTGCTATAACGGCGATGAGGCTGCCGCCCGCAAATGTCTCGAAGAACTAATCGCTCTTCGTAACCCCGGTCAGAGTGTAAGTTCACTGAGCGGCGACGCCCTTCTGAAGGCAGTGAAACTCCAGCGCCGTATTGAACTTTGGGGCGAAGGCTTCAACTGGTTTGACTTCAAGCGCTGGAACGAACCCATGATCCGTCGCGTATGGGAAGCAGGCAATGTCAACTCCAACAACATCCCGGCATCCTATCGTCTCGAAAAGGCGGCTAACGATCCTGCATGGCGCTATATCGTGCCCATCACTGAGGCTCAGTATAACAATGCTATCGACATGACACTCGTGCAGTAATTCTGCCGACTGACAGTCAGATTCAATAACCATAATAAGGCGGACCGAAGAAATTTTTCGGTCCGCCTTATATTTTTTTCGGATTATGTAAAATTTTAACGAAAAAATTTGTAGGATTCAAAAATTTTTCCCAATTTTGCTTTTGAACTTCAATAAGACGGAATGGCGGAAGTAACTCTTAGTGGTTGCATAATGTCACTCGGAAGTTATCAGCGTGTAAGAATCTTTTCGTTCTTTGCGATTAAAATGCCGCTGTCAGCTTGAAGTTTGCATTTTTCCATCTCTCTGCGACTCCTTCAGGACTATCTGATGAACCTTACCAATATCTCTATAAAGGGGGATCGGAGAATGGAACTCCGATTCGCAAATTAATAAAAACCTATATTTAACTTAAACCAAACGAATATGAAAAAATTTCTTACCATGCTTGGCCTCCTTGCAATCGGAGGCAGTGCGATGGTAGCGGCTACGGTCGATCCCGGCATCCGCACTGATCTGAAGATCTCCCGCGATCAGGAGAATATCAAACAGTTCCAGCAGATCGCTAATTCCGGCGTCGTAGAGCTCGGCGAGACAATCGGAACACGCGACTATGTAGCGAAGGACGGTACTGTCTATCAGGCAAAGTTCCAGCTTTGGCAGAAGAAACTTTGCGAAGTGCTGATGTTTACCGGTGAGGATGGCGTTTCTAAATACTATCCTTTCGATCAACTCCCCTATTACATAGTAAGATATACGCTCAATGTAATCCCGAAGGGAGATGTCTCCCCGGAGTCTATCATCACATTCGACATGGAGTGGCCCTCCGAATACATCTATAGTCAGATCTTCACATGGGCCGGCGAACTCGATGAGAACAAGCAGATTCCTATCCCGATGCGTGAATACGAACCGGCTTCTTTCGACGAACTCTGGAACAACTCTGATCGTTGCCGTCTCTTCCGTGAAAATGAAGCTGCCGGTGTAGGTGGTAATCCTAACAACGGTGAATGGGACTATTACAGCATGCTGCCCAACGAACTGCTTGGTCAGGCCTGTCTGTATAAAGGAGATCTTGCTTATACCGAATTGACCGAGACTATTTGGTCGCAGGTAAGCATGAACCAGTTTGACTCCGATGATCTCTTTATGGATTTCAACAACAATATCCGTATCCAGCAGAACGGCAGCAAGATCATGCGTGTCTACTATCAGGGCACAGGCGAACTGCAGGGCTTCGTCGCGCAGACAGTCGAACTCCCGGAGTGGGGCGACCTGCACCTCTTCAATGCAGGTCAGATCAGTTCTGAACTCCTCGGTGATAACAACCCCTTCCCGACAGAGTTCCCCGAGTTTACCCTCATGTACTTCGCTATCGGCGACAAAGAGATGTTCGAATGGGAACTTGATCCCGCCGCTACCAAGTTCAACAAGAATGCATTTACCATCAAGCGTCTTGAAGTGGAAGGTGATGCCTACGTCCGCGATCATCTCAACGGCATCATGGGCTTCACATTCGTTGATCCCAAATACAAGGATACCTCACTTAATCCTGTAGACGATGATTTCGTTCTGACTCTTGGAACTGCAGAGGATGTTGACCTCGGCGACGACATGTGGTACTGGACTTATACTCCGTCGCTTCAGTCTCTCGTGCCCGCGTACGTATCTGACATGAACGGTAACCCCGAACCGTGGTCTGATACCTATGGTTTATATTTCTCATATCATAACATCTCCGAGCCCACACTCAACAACCCCGTCAACATCGGCTGGGGCTACAAGCAGGGCTTCCTGATGAGCTATCAGAACAACTACATCCAGACTTACAATGCTCAGTCTACCGGTAAGCTCTACTATCACTATGATCCCAACAACATGCAGGTTTATCGCGAGCTCGAACTCGTAGGCGGTAAGGATGCAGTTGAGACTGTAGCTGCTGAGACTGCTAAGATTTCTGCTGCTAACGGCGTGATCACTGTAGTAGCCGCTGAAAATGCTGATGTAGCCGTATACGCTCTCGATGGCGTTTGCCTCAAGAACGTGAAGGCCGCTGCCGGCGAACCTGTCAACGTTGAAGTTGCCAAGGGCATCTACGTAGTGACAGTAAACGGCGCTTCCAAGAAAGTTGCACTTTAATCAAATATTTATCTCCGAAGAAAAAGACGCTCGGCCTCGCCGGGCGTCTTTTTTACTTCATCCATATCGTTATCGAGTTGTCGGCACCAAGTTGGGACGCAACACATTGCGCCCACAAAGAACCTGGAATTCTTAAGATAACCTGAACAAATACCCCCTCCCCGGCGTTAAAAAAACAAAAAAATTCTAACTTTAATACTATAGAAAAATGAATAAACTTCATATTGCTCTCTCCGGCCTTATCCTTGCTGCAGGTGCTACCGTGGCAGCTCCCCGGGCTGATGCCTGCTCCAGAATACTTTATGTAGGTCAGGATTCCCTATACGTAGTAGGTCGTTCGCTTGACTGGAAAACTCCGATTCCGACAAATCTCTATGTCTATCCGCGTGGAGTCGAAAAGGTAAGCAGCGACAAACCCGGTGCCCTGAAATGGACATCGAAGTATGGCGCAGTCTATGCCGTTGGTTACGACGGAGGCGTGACCGAGGGAATGAATGAAAAAGGATTGGTCATCAACGGCCTCTTCTGTAAAGGAACCGTCTATGACAATGCCGAGACTGCCACCCGGCCGCCTATGTCAATGGCGATGTTCGTAGCCTGGTTGCTGGATAATAACGAGACTGTAGATGAAGTGGCTCAAGTGCTGAAGGCCCATAATTTCTCTCTTTCCGGAGCTACATTTGATGAAGGCACGGTTTCCGCCCTCCATTGGGGTGTGACTGACGCTTCCGGTAAATCCATCATCTTCGAGTTCGACCATGGTAATATCAATATCTACGACATGGGGGATTACCGGGTTATGACCAATGATCCGAATTGGCCTTCGATGACTGCCATTATCGATTACTGGAACAAGAAGGGCGGGCAGAATACCCTCCCCGGTACTGTGTCGTCGCCTGACCGCGCGGTACGTGGCAATTACTTCACCCATCATGTGAAGCAGACGGGGGATACAGATCTCGGTGTGTCGATCACCCGTAGCATTCTGGTCAATTCCTGTGTGCCGTATACGTACGAGATAGAGACCGAGCCGAACGTATCTTCGACTCAATGGCGCAGTTATGCAGATACACGCGACAAGCGCTATTACTTCGATATAGTGACCAATCCCGGATATTACTACATCGACCTGCAGAAATGCAATCTCGATAAGGGTGCTAAAATCATGAAGCTTGACACTGCGAAGCATACCCAGATGGTAGGCGAAGCCAACAAATATCTCGAAAAGAACCCCGGATTTACGCCGATGTATTAATTGAAATGACGCGATAAATCGCGTCCACGGAACCGCTATTTAAAGACACGATAAATCGCGTCCACAGAACCACCACTTAGTAAAGTAATTTCACAGAAATAAGGAATCATCCCAATTATGTAGGGGCGCAATACATTGCGCCCGCGAGGAATAAGGAATTATTCCAATAATAAGGAATCATCCTCAAAGAGATAAAGGAGAAATGATCTTGATCATTTCTCCTTTATCTCTTTGAGCTTGTGAGTTCCGAAGGTATAAATCGCGCTAAAGGTGGCGGATATGGGACCGGTGCCGCGTCCTGGGGTAAACCAGGCCGGATACAGAGGATCGCTCCATTTCCTATGGATATTGAAAGCGTACCGGAAACTCCAGCCCATAGAGAATCCGCGGTAGATCTTGACTTTGAGCCCGGCTACCGCCTGGCCGTAAAACTCCGTTGACGTGAGCCCTGCGACTTCCGTCGGGCCCTTCTCTCCTTGATAATACTCCGAGCCGGCCTGAATCCTGTCAATGGAGTAACTGAAGTGAGTGACTCCGGCGCGAAGACCGAGATAGACCTGATAATCAGGATTGGATTTATAGAGGAAATTGTAGTTCATGCCGATTTTGCCGTAGAAAGCCGGTGAACTTTTATAGTGGAAGCGACCGTCATCGGGATTGGCGTCAGCAAACCCTATACCTAATTCTACTACCGGAAAAAACCAGTTATGGATCGAGCAATCCGCCTGCAGGTCGAAACTCGCACGACGCTGCCCCGCGAGCATCATTATGGCGTCGAAGAAGTTGAACCCTATCGAGGCTCCATTGAAAGTTGGATAATTTGGCCCCGACCGGACGTTGACGACCGTATCTAACTCGGCAAGGAATCTTACCGGAGTCTCAAGAGGATTGCCGTGCTTGTCATAGTAGTGGAGATAGGGTTGCTCGGGTTTGTCGCGGTCAATATCGACCGGGGTCGTCGAAGGGCGCAACGGTTCAGAGGGTTTGGGTGCGACTTCAACCTTTATGTCAAGGATGGAGTCAGGGATTTCCTGAGCATATACTCTCTGGCAGAAGGCCGGCAAAATCAGCCACGTAATAAGCAAAAGGCGCGTGAAAAGCCGGGTAGGAGCAGGATTATTCCTTTGATCCTTCCTTATGAGGCTGAGGGTGCGCCCGGGAAGACCCGGCAACCGATATATGAAATTAGGGAGAGATTGCATCAGAATTCTTCTGCGATTAGATAGTTGTTGCGCTCCGGGGAGTTGCGGGTGATGAGTTCGCCGATAAAGCCTGTGAGGAAGAACTGCAGGCCCATTATCATGCAGGCGAGGGAGAGATAGAAATAGACGGAGTTGGTAACATAAAACGCGAAATTCGGACTGCAGAGGCTGACTATCTTCAGAATCAGCACTACGCACACCGCTAAGAATCCCACCACGAACATCGCCGACCCGAGAAGACCGAAGAGATGCATTGGTTTGACGCCGAAGCGCGACTGAAACCAGAGCGTTGCCAGGTCGAGGTAGCCGTTGACGAAGCGGTCAAGTCCGAATTTGGTATGGCCGTATTTGCGCGCCTGATGCTTTACGATCTTTTCCCCTATTTTTGTATATCCGGCGTTCTTTGCCAGGTAAGGGATATAGCGGTGCATGTCGCCATAGACCTCGATATGTTTGATTACTTCGTTTCGATAGGCTTTCAGACCGCAGTTGAAGTCATGGAGGTTTTTGATCCCTGATACCTTGCGGGCCGTAGCGTTGAAGAGCTTGGTGGGGATAGTCTTTGACAAAGGATCGTAGCGCTTCTTCTTCCATCCGGAGACCAGATCATAGCCTTCGCCTGCGATCATGCGGTAGAGTTCCGGTATCTCATCGGGTGAGTCCTGCAGGTCGGCATCCATAGTGATGACAACATCTCCCTGAGCCTTGCCGAAGCCTACGTTGAGAGCCGGAGACTTTCCGTAGTTGCGTGAGAAAGCAACCGAATGTATGTTGGGGTTGACGGAAGCCAGGCCGCGGATGATCTCCTGCGATTTATCGGTAGATCCGTCGTTGACGAAAATGATCTCGTAAGAGAAACCGTTTTCGCCCATTACGCGTTCGATCCAAGCGGTCAGTTCCGGCAGAGACTCTGCTTCGTTATAAAGAGGAATGACGATTGAGATATCCATTTCTATTTAGGTTTTACAAAGGGACGTGGAGATTCAGAAATTAAAAGATCCAGCCGGAGTCAGCGAAGAGCCGGCGGTCGTCGGCGATCTGATTGCTGACAGTAGTGAGCATGTCGCCCATCAGCACTCCGTTGACTCCTCCGCGCATCATCCGGCGCATCGACTCGTCAGAGAGGCGCATCCTCCCTCCTGCAAATCGTATCGATTGGCGGGGGAGAATAAATCGGAACAAGGCCGCCGTCCGGATAATCTCCTCCTCGCTGATAAGAGGAGTTGATTCAAGGGGAGTACCCGGAATCGGGTTAAGGATGTTGATGGGGACGGAGTCCGGATTCAGTTCGGCGAGTTCAAAGGCGAAATCCAGTCGGTCGGCCGCTGTCTCTCCCATGCCTATGATGCCTCCCGAGCAGATCTCCATTCCGAGCTGGCGGGCATAGCCGATAGTCCGGAGTTTATCTTCAGGAGTATGAGTAGTGCAAAGCCGGGCGAAGACTTTCCTGGAGGTCTCCATATTGCAGTGATAGCGTTTGACGCCGGCCTCCTTAAGGGCTTTCATCTGGTCGAAGGAGAGGAGTCCCATCGATGCGCAAAGGTAGAGGTCAGTATCTTTTGTCAAATCCCGGTATTGACGGCAGAACTCATCAAGGGATTTATCCGAAAGCGAGCGGCCGGACGTCACCAAAGAGAAGCGCCGGATGCCTTCGCGTTCATTATGGCGGGCTGCCCGGAGAGTATCGTCGTAGGGGAGAAACTCGTAGGACTCGCATCCGGTAGAGTAATGGCGCGATTGGGCACACCATTTGCAATCCTCTCCGCAGAGTCCGCTTCGGGCGTTGACTATTGAGCAACTGTCAACCTCTTTCGGCTGCAGGGCGCGGGTGATGAGGTCGGCGGCATCGCAAAGTTCATCGAGGTCGGGATGGGCAAGCAGGCGCTCCGCCTCTTCCCGGCTGACACCCTTGCGCTCGGCAATCACGCGCTCCGCGAGGGCTATTATTTCTTCTGATGTAAGGTTCATCGGTAGGGGTATGGGTAAGGGTATGGATTCAATCGTTGGGATAAGCGGCTATGAAAATCTTCCGTTCCGCAAGTTGCTCACGGATCTCATGGAGCCGGCCGAGATTGACGCGACCGACTACGTATTGGGTATCAGTTGAGGCATAGCGCTCATAGATTTCTTCAAAACGAAGGAGGTCGAGGTCAGACTCATCGGCATACCGGACGTAGACCCGGAATGAGATATCATTTGAGAAGCGGGGGAGATCCGGGCTGTGCATACGCTTATAGCGATAGAAATAATCATAGCGTATAGCCGAGATGTCCGACAGTACGGCCGAAGACGTAGGATGGCCTCCCGCTCCGCGGCCTACGAGAAACTGCTTGCCATAGAAAAGACCCTTGATGACCACTCCGTTGAATTCATCCTCGCAGGAGTAGATGAATTTATTGCGGGAGATCAGTTGAGGCATCACGGCAAGTATCAATCGGCCGTCGGGAGTCTTCTCGGCGTGTCCGATAAGTTTATAGCGCCGCTCTTTCTCGCGGGCGAAGCGGATGTCGGCGTCCGTCATGTAGGTGATGCCGTAGGTGAAGATTCGTTCAGGTTCGACATATACCCCGAAAGCATGGAGAGTAAGGATGACGAGCTTGAACAGCGAATCCCATCCGTCGAGATCGAGCGTAGGGTCAGATTCAAGAAATCCCAGTTCGCGGGCCAGACGCAGGGCGTCTTCATGCTCCATTCCGTCGTTGAATATCTTCGAAAGGATGAAATTCGACGAACCGTTCAAAATCCCCTTTACTGATATCTGCAGGTCATTGTCGTAATATTCCTCCAGATTGCGTATGACCGGTATAGAACCGCAGGCCGAGGCGTCATATAGCAGGGCTGTGTTCATCTCCTTCTGGAGCCGGATGAGTTCCGGAAGATGCCGGGCGAGCATCTTCTTGTTGCCGGTGACGACCGGAAGACGGCGCAGCAACGCTCCGGTAACTATTTCGTAGGCGGCCTCAGCGTCATCTATGAGTTCGACGATGAGGTTGACCTCCGGATTGTCGAGGACTTCCGAGGCGTTGTCCGTGAACTTAAGACCGCAACCCTCGTCGCGGTGCTTGTCAAGATTGCGCACGCAGACCACTTTGATTTCAGCGTTGGCCTCCGGGACGCGCTCAAGAAGTTCGTGAAGTCCGCGTCCGACATTGCCGTAGCCGAAGAGTCCGATATTAATATGTTGTTTAGTCATTGTCTTTATAAAAATTCTGTATGATTCGGTCGAGCTTCTCATGCTCTATCAGGAAACCATCGTGAGCGAATTCGGATTCGATGATTTCGAGACGGGCGTCGGGAAGCATCTCAGAGAGTTCCTTATGATAGGAGGGAGGGAAGAGGATATCGGAAGAGATAGCGACTACCAGACACTTTGCCTTGACGCGGCCGAGAGCCTCGGCCATTGTGCCTCGCCCGCGGCTGACATCGTGAGTGTCGGAAGAACGGCACATTCTCAGATAACTGTAGACATCGAAGCGGTCGGCCAATTTCTTTCCTTGATAAGCCTGATAGGAGTGGACTCTACGCTGGAATGGATTCTCCCGTCCGGGAGGGTCGGCCTGCGTAGAATCGTAAGCTGAATAAGACCGATAACTCAGCAAGGCTATCGCCCGGGCGGCCTCCAGTCCCTTGCGGGCAGCGTCAGCCCGATGTTCGCCGAATGTCGGATCGGCCTCGATAGCCATATACATAGCCTTATTGATGGCGGCGAGCCAAGGGCGACACTGGAAGTCAGTGGCGCAGAGTACGGCGCGCCGCGCAACGTCCGGACTATCGACGAGCCATTCCAAAGCCTGGAATCCACCCAACGAACTGCCTATGATAGTATCGATCTGCGCGATGCCGAGATGGGCCATAAGCAATTTATGGGCATTGACCATGTCGCGGACCGTAAGATCAGGGAAATCTTCATACATAGGAGCTGCCCCTTCTGCGAAGGGTCTCAAAGGGCCCGATGAACCATAGCAACTCCCTATGACGTTGGCACAAACTACATAATGCTTCTCCGGGTCGAGGAATTTGCCTGACTCTACGGTATGGGGCCACCAATCGGCCACGTCCGAGTTGGCCGTCAGGGCGTGCATTACCCAAACGGCGTTGTCCCGGGCCGGGGAGAGTTGGCCGAAAGTGTGATAAGCGACAGTCAGCGAAGGGAGCGTCGCCCCCGATTCAAGAGCGAACGGCTCCGGGGAGAAGAAATATTTTACCTCAGAATCACTACTGATCATCATTAGCCGGATTGCGACGGCGAGGGGCCGTCAATTTCAAACTACAAATTTAATATTTTTTCCTCATATATCAAGCATTACAGCGGGATAGAGTAGTAACGAAAAGAAATTTCAAAAAAATATTAAAAAAAATCTCCCGAAAATTTGGTGGAATCAAAAATTCGTCGTAACTTTGCATCGCAATTGAGGGAAACGCCTCAAACGCACAAAAAACATGGTTCAGTAGCTCAGTTGGTTAGAGCACCTGACTGTTAATCCAGAAATGGACAATCG
>CAYTOR010000050.1:0-13671 GCA_964439505.1 uncultured Sangeribacter sp. | reverse complement strand
ATATTGTTTAATTTTGCAGTTGCCAGTTGACTCTACATTCTCCAAAAAAACTCCCGGGATTAGGAAATATCGAAAGTTTTTATTAACTTTGAATAAGAAAGCCCTGTATGCGCCGAAAAGTGCCTAAACAGGACTTTTATTTCCTCAAAATTATTATTCTACATGGCAGACTCCACCGCTATCCATTCGGCTCTTAAGAAGCATTTCGGATTTGAAAAATTCAAGGGTAACCAATTAGATATTATCTCCTCGCTTTTGGATGGTGAGGACGTCTTCGTCCTGATGCCTACGGGAGGAGGAAAATCCCTTTGCTATCAGTTGCCGGCCCTTATGCAGGAGGGGACTGCCATTGTCATCTCTCCGTTGATAGCTCTGATGAAAAATCAGGTCGATGCGCTGCGGGGATACAGCGAGGATGACGGGATAGCGCATTTCCTCAACTCTTCACTTACCAAGGCTGCCGCCGAGCAAGTAAAGGCGGATGTCAGATCGGGAAGGACCAAGTTGCTGTATGTTGCTCCCGAATCCCTGACAAAGGGCCAGAATGTAGAGTTCCTAAAAAGTATCGAGATCAGTTTCTATGCGATAGATGAAGCTCACTGCATCTCGGAATGGGGCCATGATTTCCGTCCCGAATACCGCCGGATCCGCCAGATAATCGATAATGTCTATCGTCGGCCGATAATAGCTCTCACTGCCACGGCCACTCCGAAAGTTCAGCACGACATACAGAAGAACCTCGGCATAGCCGGAGCGCGCATCTTCAAGTCCAGTTTCAATCGGCCGAATCTATATTACGAGATCCGACCGAAGACGAAGGACGTGGATCGCGAGGTGATACGCTATATCAAGAGCAACCCCGGAAAGTCGGGCATCATCTATTGCCTGTCGCGGAAGAAAGTCGAGGAATTGACCGAAGTGTTGCGTATCAATGATATCAAGGCGATGGCCTACCATGCGGGGATGGACTCCACGACCCGCGCTTCCCATCAGGACGATTTCTTGATGGAGAAAGTTGATGTGATAGTGGCTACGATCGCTTTCGGCATGGGTATCGACAAGCCTGATGTAAGATACGTCATCCATTACGATATTCCCAAGAGTCTTGAAGGCTACTATCAGGAGACCGGCCGAGGTGGACGCGACGGGGGAGAGGGAGTATGCATAGCCTTTTATTCCCACAAGGATCTCCAGAAACTCGACAAACTGATGCAGGGGAAATCTCCGGCCGAGCAGGAGATAGGTCGCCAGCTTCTTGCCGAAACCGCCCATTACGCAGAATCGTCCGTGTGCCGACGCAAAATATTGCTTAACTATTTCGGAGAAGCGATGGAGGTCGACAACTGTGGAAACTGCGACAACTGTCGCCATCCCAAAGTGAAGATAGAGGCGGGGAAAGAACTCTCCATTCTGCTGAATGCGATACGCGAACTCGGAGAGAATTATAAATCGGAATATCTTGTGGCATTCCTGACCGGAAGGCTGACGGAAGAAGCCGAGGCCAACCGTCACGACGAACTGGAATATTTCGGGGCCCTGAGCGACGTGGAAGACAGATTCCTCAACGCCCTGACGCAGCAGGCCGTAATTTCCGGTTATTTATGCCATGACTTCGACAATTACGGGATACTGAAAGTGACTTCCCTCGGCGACGCGTTTCTCCAGTTGCCCAATGGATCGTTTAAGATAGTGGAGGCTTCCGATTTCGAAGACGGATATTATGATGGTTCCAAGGCTCCGGCCGGAAGTGCGTCCGACAATGTCCTCTTCTCCATCCTCAAGGATGTCCGCAAGTCCATTGCCAAACGACTCGGTGTGCCCCCCTACGTCATAGTTCAGGATCCTGTTTTGGAGTCAATGACGACATGCTACCCGATCTCAGTCGAAGAGCTCTCGAACGTCTCCGGGGTAGGATCGGGGAAGGCACGGAAATTCGGACAGGAATTTATCGACGTCATTGCCAAATATGTGGAGGAAAACGAGATCGTACGTCCGGCCGATATCAAGGTCCGGGTTGTAGCAGACAGAAATAAGACCAAGATCTATCTGATACAGGGAGTCGACCGCAAGATCGACCTGGAAGAACTTGCCGATGGCAAAGGCCTCGAGTTTGACGAGATGATCACTGAACTCGAAGCCATAGCCGAGGAAGGCACGAAGATAAATATAGATTACTACCTTGACGAAATTCTTGAAGAAGAATGTCAGGACGAGATTCTTGACTTTTTCCGCTCCTCGGAAGAAGACGACCTTGAAGGGGCCATTCAGGAGTTCGGCGACGAATATACCGAAGAGGAGATCCGCCTGATGCGCATCAAATTCCTCTCCTCATGGAGCTCTTGAAGTTCCTGAATCAATAACTTTTTCCAAACTCCTACAATTACTCTCCCCAAGAAATGTCGAATTTAAAGTCGGGGGATGAGTAGAAATTAAATTGCTTTGACAACTTAAAATTATATCCGCATATAACTATGCGGATATAATTTTTTTAGTTGGGGTTCGTTAATAAGTTAGGTCGCTATATGTCGGGGGCCGAAAGGCATCCGATGGCGGACTGAATTAATGAAGAATTAATAAATTACGTATTTCCAAATACTACCGACTAACTCGATGAAAACTAAAATTCTGCTCGGAGCAGGACTTGGCGTATGCGCCTTGGCTTGGGCTGCCAAAGACCCCGTCATAATGAAGGTTAATGGCGTAGACGTGCCCAAATCAGAATTTGAATATCTTTACCATAAGAATTCCCAACAGCAACTGGCGCCGCAGCCTTTGGATGAATATGTTGAGATGTTTGTCAATTATCGTCTGAAAGTAGCTGACGCTATGGCCAACGGAGTTGACACGACTGCTTCATTCCGTCAGGAAATGGCTCAATATAAGCATGATCTCGCGGCTCCTTACCTCGTGGACTCCCTGTTCCTCAATACTCTCGTCAAAGAAGCCTGCGACAGAGGTAAAGAGGAAGTTGAGGCGAGCCATATCATGATCTTCAAGACCGGCAAACCGGCTGAGGATGCAAAGGCAAAAGCATTCCTTGATTCTTTACATACTGAGATCAAGAATGGTGCTGACTTCGCTGAATTGGCAAAACAATATTCTCAGGACCGCGGCACAAGTCAGCGCGGGGGAGATCTGGGCTATATGGTAGCCGGACGTTATCCCTATTCCTTTGAAAAGGTTGCTTTCGGAATGAAGCCGGGAGAGATTTCCGATCTGACCGAGACCCGCATGGGTTACCATCTGATCAAAGTGACCGGCCGCCGTCCCGCCAAAGGTCAGGTGCGCGTAGCGCATATTCTTCTGATGGATCCCAAGGATGGGGGGGCAGAGGCGCTTGAAGCCAATAAAACCCGCATCGACAGCATTTATGCCGTTGCCAAGGCTGATCCTTCGCAGTTTGAAAGTCTTGCCCGCGAGTATAGTCAGGACCCCGGCTCCGCACGTCAGGGAGGTATGCTCCCTTGGTTTGGCGCAGGCCAGATGGTACCGGAATTTGAAACCGTAGCTTTTGATCTTCCCAAGAAAGGATTGAGCGAACCGTTCCGTTCGCAATTCGGTTGGCATATCATCTATAAATATGATGAGAAGGGTGCTCCGACGCTGGCAGAAATGAAACCATCTGAACTGAGCCGCATCCAGAATCCCCAGGATGACCGTTTCTCTCTTGTCCGCGAAAACCAAATCGCAAGACTCGGCAAGAAACATAAAGGATCTGTCAACAGCAAAGGCCTGGAGACTTTGAAAGCAGAGATTTCCAAGAATGGCCTTGACTCGATCTTCTATCTTCAGTCGGCCATCGACTCTCAGGCTCTGCTGAATATCGGCAAGAAAGCCTATAGTATCGGTGATTTTAAATCTACCCTCAGAGGAGCGATCCAGCCTGATAAGGATGTGGCGCTCAAATATGTCGATGAGGCAGTAGACAACTACTTATACCGCAATCTGATCGACACCGAAGAGGATTGGCTTGAAGCCAACCAACCCGAGTATCGCAATCTTCTCCACGAATACCGCAACGGTTCGCTTCTTTACGAGACGAGCGTGAAGAACGTCTGGAACCGTGCGGCTCAGGACAGAGAAGGTCTGGAAGCCTTCTTCCAGGCTCACCGCGACGATTACAAATGGGTAGAGCCCCGCGCCAAGGGAGTCCTCGTTCAGGCTAAGAATGATTCCGTAGCGCAGGCTATCGCGGTTCGATTCGCCGAACTTCCCAAAGCAGAGGCCGTCAATCGCCTTAAGAAAGAATTCAAGGGTGAGGCTACTGTCGACCGCATCCTGATGGCAAAAGGCCAGAATGCTATGGTTGACGCCCTGATGTTTGGCGAAGGTGAGGCAACTCCTTCCAATTCCAACTATACTACCGCGCTGATTCTTGACGGTCGCGTACTGACCGCTCCCGAAGAAGTTGACGACGTAAAAGGTCAGGTGACGAGCGACTATCAGGAAGCTCTCGAAGAGGAATGGATCGCAACCCTGCGCAACAAATATCCTGTAGAAATAGACCGCAAAGTCCTCAAATCCGTAAAGTAAAATAATCAAGATCCTATAAACGACAAGGGCGTGACATCATTCAGATGCCACGCCCTTGTCGTTTATAGGATCAGTTGAGGAGGCGATAGATGGAGGATTCGTCGAGGAGGGTGTAGATCTTTTGGCCGGAGGGAGTGTAGGTCGGATCGGGAAGGGCGAAGAGTTCGCTGACGAGATTTTCCATCTCGGTAGCTGTCAGTCGGCGGCCGCGGCGAATTGCCGCCCCTCGGGCCATAAGCAACGCGACGCGCTGCAGCATACTCTCTACCGGCCGCTGGTCGGATCCATAGTTGACGGATCCTTCGCTCACACTGTCAAGTATCCGAAGTATTATATCCCTCGGGTCACCCTCCAGATCGGCGGGAACCGCCGTGATCCGCCATTCCTGTCCTTCTTCGTATTCCAATTCAAAGCCGAGACGTTTAAGCTCCGGTTCGACTTCTTTCAGGGCCGCCTGCAAAGTAGGCTCCAGGCTGATACTGTCGGCAAACATTACCTTCTGCGAGACGCCGCTCCCTATGGAAGCCTTCAGCATGATGCGCTCGTAAAGGACCTTGACGTGAGCCCGGTGCTGATCGATGAGCAGTACTCCCTCGCGTGTCCGCGTGATTATATATTTCAGGGCGAACTGCAGGCAAAGATTGTCGACGTTGGGGTCAGCCTCTTCCATCCCGGGTAATGCCGTAACGGGAGGGTTTGTATCGGGCTTTTCTTCCTCCATTGCCCGGCGCTCACCGATGAACTGCGAGTAAAGTTTATCCCAGTTGCGGACGTTGCTTTGTTGGCGGTAATTGTCAGGCGACCGGTAAGAATCGAAGGGGTTATAATCGGAAGGGAGATCCATCGTCGGGCGGACGGGAATCTGATCGGCGAGAACGGGTTCGACCGGCACGACGTCAGCGGTGAAATCAATCGATGGGACCGCTGAATTCTTGCCGAGCGAGGCCTTGACTCCGGCTACAATCAAAGGCCATATTTCCGATTCGTATTCAAATTTAATTTCGTTCTTGGTCGGGTGGATATTGACGTCGATAGTGGAGGGATCCACATCGAATTTCAGGAAATAACAGGGCTGCGTGTCAGTAGCGATCAACCCCTCGAAGCAACTTACTATAGCCTTATGAAAATAAGGATGGCGCATGTTGCGGCCGTTGACGATTAAAAACTGCAGCGCATTTCGGCGGCGTGCGAATTCCGGTCGGGATACGAAGCCATGGATCTTCACCAGCTGAGTGTCGACCTCCACGGGAAGAAGTTCCATCTTCAGATTATTTTTCCAGATATCGTGGATGCGTTGATGGAGGGTGGCGGGGCGAAGATCCAACTGGCGGGAACCGGTGTCGATCGAGAGTCGGATCCTGTTGTTGACCAGAGCCAGGCGCTCGAATTCGCGCATTATGTTGGAGAGTTCGACGTTGTCGCTCTTCAGGAATTTTCTCCGGACAGGGACATTATAAAAGATATTGCGGATACTGAATGAAGAACCTTTATCGCATACGCAGGGGGTCTGACTCTCCACACGCGAACCGTTGATGATGAGCTCCGTACCCATTTCGGCATCCTTGGTGCGGGTTTTCAGTTCTACCTGGGATATTGCGCAGATAGAGGGGAGGGCCTCACCGCGGAAGCCCATAGTGTGCAGGCGGAAAAGATCATCTGCCCGGGTGATCTTGGATGTTGCGTGGCGTTCGAACGCCATGCGGGCGTCGACGGCCGACATTCCGCAGCCGTTGTCGACTACCTGAATGAGCGTACGGCCCGCATCCTTGATATAGATATGTATTTCAGTCGCTCCGGCGTCAACTGCATTCTCTACCAATTCCTTGATTACTGATGCCGGACGCTGTATGACTTCTCCGGCTGCGATCTGGTTGGCAACCGAGTCAGGAAGCAATTTTATAATGTCGCTCATTATGGCGGTAAATTTTTATTCTTTCTTTGGCGGATAGTAGCGGGCGCATTTCCGTCGCGGGCGCAATTTTAGTCGCGGGCGCAATGTATTGCGCCCCTACCTGGCGCGCGGTCGCAGGGGATAAGCGCCCCTACCTGAGGATGGTTCTGTGGACGCGATTTATCGCGTCTCTATAACCCGGACGCGATTTATCGCGTCTCTACAAGAGGAGATTTCCCTTCGAAATAATCCTTCAGTTCCTCCGGGATTTCCCCTAAGTCATCGTCCCAGCGGACGCCACCTTCATACCATTCCCTGCGCGGGCGGATGGCTTCTAACCAAAGGGCCCCGGGGAGTAACTTCTGCGATTTCTTTACCAAGAAGAGAGGGGTGACTGTTCCCGTAACTTCCGGCCACATCTTCAATCGCTTCAGATCATTATCCTCCATGTCAATGGTCAGATAGGAACTCTCCGCATTCACCAGCCGGTTATACGTAGAATCCGATTCCTGCGGCAACATGATTGTCTCCACGCTTCCTTCTGCCTCCAAGCGGCGGAGACTTCCGTTGTCAAACCACATCCGCATCTGATCGGCGTGCAGCTGGTCGAAATAATCCTCGTCGACATGTTCCATCAATTTGGCATGGCCGGGGATCCGGGCCCAGTCGGCAGTGGAATCGTTGAGATGAACTATGATCGAGTCCCCTCTTACCTGCCGCTCTTCATTCCAGGCTACGGGGAGTCGCTTCATCCGGAGTATGGAATCCAATTCGGTGAAGACGATAGTGTCTGCGACTCCCTGTATGTCACTGCGGAAAAATCGGGCGCGAGGATATGCTATCGCGTAATGCCAAGTGGAATCGGACGGTTGTTGGGAGGCGTGTCGGACGGGTTTAGTGACTGCCGTCATTGTCGAGTCAACGTTGACCGAATCCTTTGGTTCGGGATAGGGGAGAAGCCGGGTAAGAATGGTGTCGGCTCTGAGGAAGAGAGAGTCACCGCGGGAATACTCTATCAGCAGGGGATAGGAAGTAGCCATGGCCTCGCGGGTAAGATCGTTGTAGTATCCGTATCCCCCGATAAGGGTTGCCTTGCGGGCCGTATCGGTGATGACCATCGGGGCCCCGCGTTTCGTAGGGTCGCTGAAGCGGAAAGCCTGGCTTATGCGGGTGATCGGGTCATATACGATAGAGTCGCCCTCCAGTGTCGTAGTCCGATTGAGCGAATCCGTATGAAGGATGGTCGAGCGGGCCATCAATTCCGCCACTCCGGTATCGGTATTGTAGAAGCCGTTGCTGGTAAGGATCTCGTCTTCCGCAGTGATTATCCGGGTGCGAGTCACGATGCTTGCGATTTTGGTCGCAGTATTATAATAGAGAGTATCGGAATAGAGATGAAAGTCATCGTCCGAGCCGTCGAGTACTACATCGTAGAAGAACTCCGCTTCCTTGGTAGCGGGAGAATAGGATCCATATCGCGAGCGCAGTGTATTTCCCTCATCTTTGAGTACCCCGCCTTCAGTATACCATCCCCTCTCCTGCACGAGACTGTAATCCAGACTGTCGGTTGTCAGCGATACCTTTCGGTTGATCAGCCGCACCTTGGGTTCGGTCGGTCCGTTGCGCAGTTTGGCGAAGCGGGAGGTACCGTCATAGAAGACCTTATCGGCATAGACGAAAAGAGTGTCGCCCTGCTGCATCTTCACATGCCCGAAGGCATCCAGAGAATTTTCTTCCGGGAAATAATAAGCTGAGTCGCAGAACATCCACATCCCCATCTGCCGGAACTGTACGTTACCCGTGACTATCTGCCTATCCCTGAAGTCCAGCGGCCTTTTGATCATCGAGTCAGCCTTCTCTAAGAATACCTTGTTGGGATTCTGGCGAGGTACGGAAGGTATCTGCGGCTTGATCGGCTGCCGCGGATCAGGACGATGATATTCATCTTTCTGCGCGGTTTGCTTGCCGGAAGTACCGGGCCGGGTTGAGGCTTGGGCTGCTTTAGACTGAGCGTTAGCCTCCCGCAGGATTCCCGCGAAAGCAATGAGGATGACAGAGACGACGGCTACGGCCACCCTCCGGGGATCATGGCGCAAAATGCTCATTTGATCCAGCCCTGATATTTAAATTCGCAAGGGATCCAGCCCTCTTCGATGCGGACGTGGGTATCTTTGATTTTATTCTCAATCCATTCGCGCAGGATATCTTCGGCCGCATGATTCTCATACATTCCCTTGAGCATATTGTAATCCTCTTGCATGGTAGCCTTGTGGCCTTCAATGCGGGCAGAAAGGCGTACTATCGCCGCCACGTCGCGGTTACGCTGCTGATCCTTCATTACGAACGGTTCGGAGATATCGCCGGGTTGCATGTTTTCAATCTTGAGGGCCACTTCCGGCGGAAGGTCCTGCATCTCGAAGCGTGTGGACCCGGTCTGCATATTGACCATCTGGCCCTTGTTGTTGCGGGTGTCCTTGTCTTGAGATACGTAGCGGGCCGCTTCATCAAACGTGAATTTACCGGCCTTTATCTCCTTGCCGAGGGAATCCAGACGAGAGACGGCGTTCTGCACATCCTCCGGAGCTACTTTCGGGCGCAGGAGAATATGGCGTACGTTCACTTGTTCGCCGCGCTTTTCTATCAGCTGGATGATATGGTATCCGAATTCCGTCTCTACAATTCGCGACACTTTTTTCGGATCATTCAGGTTGAAGGCGACATTCGAGAATTCCGGCACGAAGTCTGCTTTGCCATGAAAACCGAGTTCGCCGCCCTGCATTGCCGAACCGTCCTCACTATACATGATGGCCAAAGTCGAGAAGTCAGCCTCGCCGCGGTTGACGCGGTCGGCATAATCGCGCAGACGCGCCTTGACGTCTTCGACTTCCTGACGCTGCACACTGGGATTGATAGTGATTATCTGGGCTTCGACCTGCATCGGAACGTAAGGGATACTGTCTTCCGGAAGGCTTTCATAGTAGCGACGGACATCGCGGGGAGTCGCCTTTACATCCTTTGTAAGGTTCGATTTGACCTGCTCAACGATATAATTGTTGCGCATTACTTCGATGAGCTGCTCCCGGAGCTGGGGAAGAGGCTTGCGGAAGTATTGCTCCACTTTTTCTTTCGAGCCGAGATTGGCGATGAAATAGTTCAGCCGGCGGTCGACCTGCGCCTGCACTTGCGATTCAGGCGGTTCGATAGTGTCCAATTTGGCCTGATGAAGGTATAGTTTCTCTACTGCCATCTGCTCGGGGATGACGCAGTAGGGGTCCCCTTCGATAGAGATGCCTTCCGATCTCATCTGAGCGTACATCTCCTCGATGTCGCTTCTGAAGATAGCTTCGTCGCCTACGACCCAGGCTACTTCATCCACTACGTTTTTCTTTGGGGCTGCGATCAGGGAGATGCCAACAGCGAGACAGGCGCCTGTCGCTAAGAATATTTTGCTGAGTTTCATTAACTGCGAGGTGGTTAGATTAATAATGCAAGTTAGAAATAAGACCCTAAATTAGTTAAGCCCATTCCGGGAGGGGATAGCGTTATTTAGGGTGAGAGAGGGAGGGGTGATCGTAATTGATAAACCGGAGCCGTCCGGATTTCAGAGTTTCATCGTAGATACCTGAAATCAGTTGCGATTCGTAATCGCTGCCGTTTTCGGTCGAAAGGCGTTCGCGTATCAACGGTTCGGCGATTTCGCGCGGCATCTTTTCTCCGGAGGGGAGGAATTCGGATATATGCAGGAGATAGGTAAATCCCCGGTAGGAGGTCTCCAGATTTCGTCTGCGCTCTACGAACTCATCCGGGTTTCCGAAGTCATACGGTATCTGACGCGAGATGGAGTTCCAGTCAGTCCAGCGGTCTTCAAAAAAAGAATATTCAATGGCGTCATTCAGCCCATACTTCTCCAGATTGTCGATGGCATTGGAAGTAGCGGTCATCATCCAGCGGCGGATATCGGCCAGTCGGGAGGCATCCGAAGGGAGTTTGACGTAGAGTCCTTTGATTACCGGAGCGTCAAGAATCATCTCCCCGGCGTTCTCTTTGAAATATCGGTCTACTTCTGCCTGGCTGACGCCATCCGCGCGCGATTCGCGTAGCGAACGACGGTATCCGGCAATGATGAGTTTCTTCCGGTACTCCTCGACAAGCCGATCGATCTCCTCCATATCTTCGATATTGCGGGATGCGATATCGGTCAGCAACATTCTCTCCATCCAACCTTCCACAATAGAATGGAACAACGCTACGGAATCCTCCGGAGCGGTGCCGGCCGGAATACGCATCGCTACCTCCCGGCGAGTCAAAGCCGAATCTCCGATTACGACGATCGCATCCTCCGGTATGGAATCTGAATCCGAAAGTGATCTTTCGGAAGAAGAATGGCCGGAGCATGCTGACAAATACGCTGTCAATCCTACGAGAAAACCTATTCCTCCGATAATAGTCTGCAGGGTCGGAATCGCGGGATTCCGGCGCCCGAAACGCTTATGTCGGAAAGGCTTTCTCATAGAATTTACAAATTTAGCAAAAATTCGCGAGTCTGCAAATAGCGGACGTCGGCCGAAGGCCGGTGCGCGGTGCCGAACGCGCTTTGACAGACCGCAATTGAAAATCGCGAGTCTGCAAATAGCGGACGTCGGCCGAAGGCCGGTGCGCGGTGCCGAAGGCACTTTGACTGACCGCAAAATTAGCAAAAAATTTGAGAGTATGCAATATAATGTGACTTCAGAAGGTCATCATTATATCGGCGTTCTCAGGGAGATCAGCCCAGGCTTTTAAGTATAAGACTATTGGCTTTGTCTACTTTTGACGAGTCGAGCCCGGCAAGATAGATACGCGTTGTAGATTCGTTTTCGTGTCCCATCCCTTCGCTGATGATGTTAATGGGAATACCTTTGTTTTGAGCTGCGGAAGCCCAGCTATGGCGTGCGACATACATGGTCAGCGGAATGTGGAGATTCACTATCCGGCCGATCCGTTTGAGATTCCGGTTGACATTGTAGGAAGCCTGGCGGTAGGTAATATGCTCGGCGTTCCGATGATTGCGTATTATGGGAAGGAGGTAAAGAGTCTCGTTGGCCGGATACTTATCAAGTATGGTCTGCATTTCCGGGGTCCACTCCACTTTCAGTTCCTGGCCGGTCTTTCGGCGCCGGTAAGTGACATGACCCTGCCGGAGATCCGACTTCTTGAGGAAAGCCATATCTATAAAACTCATTCCGCGGGTATAGAAACTGAACAGAAACATATCTCTGGCGAAATCCGCACCCGGTTGATCTGAAAGGTCCAGATGCTTGATTCGCCGGATGAGGTCGAGTGGGATTGCGCGTTTGGAGGTCTTATCGATGCCGGTATATACCTTTCTGAAAGGCTTCAGATCCATTATCAGATCGTTTTCCAGAGCGCGGTTATAAATAGCCCTCAGGATACGGTTATAGAAAGATATTGAGTTCTGGCATATTCCCCGTTCGGTCAGCCATGCCTGATAGGACTCCATTATATCTGGAGTCAAAGAATCGATGAGCAGATCTTTGTTTTCGCGGAACTTCCGAAAACTCCGCAGGGCAGCTATATATGTTTCCGAGGTTCGGATTTTACCTTTTGCCTGCAGACTGACTATGATCCTTTGCGCGAAATTAAAGAGAGAATATTCATGGCAATATTGGCGATAGGCCTCTACTATATCTCCGGATCGGAAAGTCAGTTCTTCGGATTCGATACGTCTGGATATCCTTGAAAGCCGCTCAAGATCCCTGCGCAACGCATCGCGGATTGACAGGATTATCAGCCGACGGTTGGCTTTTGGAGTGGAAGTGACCGATTTCCGCAGGTTGTCCCATTCATCGGGGAAAATTTTATATCCGCTGCGGATCTGACTGTTTTGTCGGGAGTGAGAGATGCTGAAATAAATGGATCCCTCGCGGCCGTTGACTGCTGACGGCCGGAATTTCAAAGAAATGGTTGTCATGTTAGCTTCGTGTTTTTAAGGGTTAAAAATCATCGAAGCTAAATTAATTTTTTGGTTAGGATCAAGTCTAATTCAAGAGCAGTCCGGGCAGATCCCTTTGAGCATGAAGTTTGCCCCGCGGACATGGAATCCCTCGGGTACTTGCAACTCCGGTATCTTCATGTCGGGAAGACAAAATGTGCGCTGACATTCGGTGCAATAGAAGTGATAATGAAGGTCATCATCTG
The DNA here is from genome assembly GCA_964439505.1 of uncultured Sangeribacter sp. Classification (GTDB taxonomy): domain Bacteria; phylum Bacteroidota; class Bacteroidia; order Bacteroidales; family Muribaculaceae; genus Lepagella. The sequence continues at coordinate 1,049 of CAYTOR010000050.1, read as the reverse complement.
TAGCGAGATCTTCGGTATGATTGGCGTGGCAAAGTTCATACTTGGCAATCCCCCGGCCGTCTTCTATGGCATGGACCAGATCGCGGTTTGCCAAGAGCGAAAGCACACGAAAGATACTCGACTTGTCGAGAGTGTCAAGTCGTTGCTCGAGTTCCGTCAGACTCAGCGGGGATTGGGATTCCAATAGGTGGCTGACCACGAGCAACCGATTGGGAGTAGGGGAGACTCCCCCTCTCCTCAATATTCCTTCAGCTTCTTTTACCGACATTCTTATTTCTGAATAATCAATTCATCAAGGGGGCGTTTGGGAACATGATGGATGCCGTCGGGAGTACGGAAGTATTTGAAATCATCCTCCTCATTGCCGGACATATCTTCAATTACAACTTTCTCCAAGGGGTAACCCAATGCCAGCACATATCGTGGCATGTAGCGGACGTCGATTCCTAATTCTTCTGAAAGCTTGACATGGTCGAAGGCTTTGATGATGCAGGAACCCATGCCGAGCGACCGGATGCCCAGCGATAGGGCCTCAAGTTGCAGGCCATCGTCGCAAAGGCAATTATTCCCGTACTTTGTGTCGAGGCATTGAAGAAGGTATGCTGCCGGACGTTCGCCCGGTTCCGGACCGTCCCAATCCGGGAAATATCCGGCCCATTTGAGCAAGGAGAAAACCTTGTCGCGCATTTCCGGTTCATTGACCAAGACGTACTTAAGCGGTTGGGCGTTGCGGCCCGAAGGGCAGTAGCGGGTCAGTTCGACGAGGCTGCGCAGGGTCTCCATAGAAACTACCTTCTCCTCTCGGAATCGTCTTACCGTCCGATCCGCAATCATCAATTGCCTCAGTCCTTCAAATTGCATATCCATAGTTCAAAATTCCTTAATTACCTTATAAATTTTCAATCCTCCTTATGAAAGGCGAGATCCTTTGGAATGTCGCAAAATTACTCTAAAATCTTCCTTTACGCAAATTTTATGTTCGATTAATTCCTCCTGTAGAGTCAACTGGCAACTGCAAAATTAAACAATATGTTTGAAGAACTCAATTT
>CAYTOR010000049.1:0-13754 GCA_964439505.1 uncultured Sangeribacter sp. | reverse complement strand
CTCCAATGTGAATTTTGCGAGAATTCCCGATAGTCAAGAATCAAGCGTCGAGTAACGCTTTCTATTTATATAAGTAAGGTCGAAAAGTAATCAAAATTTATCAACTAATTCTCTCACTTACTTAGTCAAAAAAATTACAACCCGACCCGCATTACCCCAGACCGGGGCTTCTGCATGGCGGCCTGCATCTGCAAAGTTACAAATTAATTTTTATTCTCCAAACTTTAACGTAAAAATCTATAGCAAAAAAAGTCCCGGCGCGGTGGCGTCGGGACTTTTGGGGTATGGGGGTAGGGCGGGATTAGTATTTGCCGGAGCGCATCAGTTGGTTGACGCGGCGCTGGACTTCGCGGTAGCGGGCGCCGAGAACGGTCTTTCGGGCGCTGCCGTCGCCGTAGTCACCGCGGATGGCTTTCTTCGCGTCTTGCTCTGTGTCGCCGGTCGGAGTCGTGTCGATGGCCGGAGTGGAAGTCCTGGCCGGAGATGTGCTCTGTGTAGCGGCCGGAGAACCTGCTGTGCCCTGGGTGGCTGCGGGGGTCTGGGCTGCGGGAGCGGTAGCTGAGGATGCTGCGCTGTTGTTGCCTGATGCCGGAGCGGCAGTGGCGGCTGAATTTGGCTGGGCGGAGGGTTGCGTGGAGCCTTCGGAAGATTCGGCTGCAGGAGCTGCCGCTACGGGAGTTTCACCTTCTTCCGGAAGTGCTGCCTCGGCATCTTCGGACTGCGCATCTTCGCTTTGGACTGCTGCTTCTTCATCGCCTTCGGCGTCAGCCGGGGCTGCTTCTACGTTTTCGATTGCATCCCCTGCGGGTGCGTCGGTCTTGTCTTCGCCCTTGCGGAGCAGCAGCATGGCGATAAATGCCAGGACGATTGCTACGCCGATCAGTGCCCAGAGCCATGCTGTGTTCTTACGCTTGGGTTCGGTCGGACCCTCTTCAATCGCTATGTCTGTGGCCGTCTGGCCGAGATCAGGCATAGCTGTTGACGCGGGTACCTGCATTTCCGGAGTCTTCACTTCTGTGGGAGCCGGAGTGACAACCGGGGCTGCCTTTTCAGCAGGAGCCGGGGCAGCCTCGGGAGCTACGTCTGCCGCATCGTCATCCATGTCCTTGGAGAGATTGAATTTCCTCTTCGGACCCTTATCGATATCAAATTTACGTTCTGACCCTTTGTTAAGGTCGAACTTTCCGTTTTTCTTTGCCATAAATGATTGGGTTTTAGTAACTCTTCAACGGTCATTTATTCTGCAAACATACCTACGAGTGTCTCCAGACCGCCGTCGTAAGCCTTGCCTTCTGCCTCGAATTCCCATTCGCCGTCATCGTTGACGATGAAGCGGCCGGCTACGCAGGCATTTTCGTTTACGTAGTCCGTGCTGAGTTCATATTCGCAGAGAGCCTCATCGGAATCCTCGTCGATGACGGTGATCTTCGCGGCACTGACGTTGCCGAAGGTCTTGCCGTCTTCGTAGACAGTAGCGGAAATAGCGATTTCGGAAACGGAGGGATCAACCTTCGAAAGGTCGATATTGACAACTTCAATACCCCCTTCGAGCATGTCCTTCGCACCGAGTACGGCGCCGTCCGCGCTCATCGGACGAGTCTGAGAGAGATAGTTTTTCTTGTTTCCGAATTTTGCCTTATCGAAAGGTTCGGTGCGGTTGGCCGAGTTATAGAATACGAAGCCTTCGTCGTTGACGATCATGCCGTCTTCATTCAGCAGCCATGCCTGCACGTCGAGATCCTCGCCCGAGAAAGTCAGTTCGACGCGGATATTATTGAGTCCCAGATCCTTCTTCAGTGAGAAACGCTCACCCGATCCGAGTTTCTTAAGATCAAATCTTCCCATTGGGTATTAGTTTTTATAGTTAAAAAAATCAAGTGTACATATCTACCAGAGTCTGCAGGCCGCCGTCATAGCCGTTGCCGATAGCCGCAAACTCCCATTCTCCGTCTTCGTTAAGCAGGAGCGAGCCCGCGATTACAGCAGACTCCGTGGAGAAATTCTCCTTAAGATCATAGTGACAGAGTTCCTCACCGGTCTCTTCGTTGATGATTGCAATCTGAGGATCCTTCACGTCACGGAAAGACTCAGAGCCGTGGATAGTAACGCAGAACACGATCTCCGTCACTTCGGGACGCACCTTGGAGAGATCTACATGCATAGTCTCACCGGAATCCTCGCCACCGAGGTCATCGGCCGAGCCGAGTACAGAGCCGTCGAAGCTCATCGGTACCGTAGAATTCTGCCAGTTGCGTTTGCTGCCGTATTTCTGACGGTCGTAAGGCTCGGAGCGGTTACCGGAGTTATAGAATACGAAATCCGCATCCTCCAGGATCACTCCATCTTCACCCAATAGGAAGGCAGTAGCATCGAGGTCAGCATCAGAATCCCAGTTCAGATCAACCTGAATCTTCTCAAGTCCCTCTTCCTTGGCGAGAGAGAAACGCTCGCCCTTGCTAAGATTGAAATTTCTTGCCATAGTCAGTCTATGTTTATATTATGATTAAATTAGTTCTAAAATTGCCGGGCGCAGCCCTTACCGCTTCATTTTCTTATATTGCGCCAAGGCGTTGCGGTAATCGGTAGTCGGGTAGCCGATATTGTTGGCTTTGGCTATGAAGTCCTCCAATTCGTCGACGACCCTTTTCACCTTCGCCGCATCAGCGCTCTTACGGAAGGTTTCAATCCGGTCATCACCCAAGCGCATTTCTGCGCTTCTCTTTGCCCGGATGACGTCGCCTACCAGGTTGGCATTTGACGTATCTCCTTTCTCGCGATACCATTCCCTGGCCTCCTTCAACTTGCCTTCAGCCACGAGCTGCCTTCCCCGGTCCACAGGAGGAGGAGTCGCCGCTTTCGGAGCCTTGGAAGGGGCAGTCCACGACGCGGTCGGTTGGCGTCGGCTTGACGACTCACCGGATTTGTTTTCCGATGCTGAATTCTTGCCGGCCGCTACCTTTGCCGCCGCCGCTCGGGCAGTCGCGACCCCGCCCTTGGCCACCTTACTATCTTTCGCGGCATCTTTCGCTTTCTGTACGGCATCCGATAATTCGGCTGCCACTTCATTAGCTAATTCCTCCGCTTTGGCCTGCCGGCATTTCTTAAGGAAGTCTGACAAGATATCCCGGGCCTCGTCATACTTATCAACTCCTGCTTTTCCTTTGGCCATAGCTTTGGTCTCGCGCCATTCGCGCTTAAGTTTCTTGAGCACTGCCGGATCGGGCGCCGGTTCGTCAGTGCTCATGAACTTGGCGGCACTGTCTACTGCCTGCCCGACAAGATCCATGCCGGTCGTAAAGGTAGTCTTGGCAGCATTTCCCAACTGGTCGAAGGCCGATCCCAAGCTGGCGCCCAATTTCGCACCAAAACCGGTCATAAATCCACCTTCGGATTCATTCGGAGATTGATTTTCTTTCTGCTTATCCCCCTTCTTTTCAGATTTTTCTTCCTTGCTATTGGAAGATCCTGTCTTTGGGGCGGTCGGCTTGCGAGTTGTCGGCTTTGGAGTCTCCTCTATCTCCTGAATCTCGATAGGTTCGGAATATACCTGCTTCTTGACGATCACCACCGGATTGGGGTCAGCGATCAGCAGTTTCATGACATTGTCGCGGAGTTTGCGGTCGCTGCGGATGACCTGACCGAAGCCGGGACATAGGGTCTGCTCGAAGAATATATTTCCCGATGCCATGCCGCGCAGAATCAGGAGGGTATCAGCCTTATCCTTCACACCGTTCTGACGCAGGAACTCCTCCATCCGTGCCTTGATTTCGACCCCTTCATCGCATTGCAGATTATCGATGACAGCCCGGTTGAGGCTGTAATGATAGGAATTGCCGTCCGACAGGATGATCGTATCATTGAGCATCGGCACGTCCGATGCCAAGAAATCCATCGCCGCCCTTTCGATAGCTTCCTCCTCAAAATCAAAGGAGAGCCAGGGATTCTGACCCTTTATCCTCTCGCGGATAATATGCTTGACATATTCCAGACGGGGATCCTTGCCCAATCCGGGAAGTGTAATCTGATGCCGTTCGGAATTGCCGTGAAGGTCGAAAAGCGTCAGACTCAGGTCCGAACCCTCCGTCCAGGCTACAAGCACATTCTTGCAGGGAGTCTGCTGAGCCAGGTGTTCCTTTACGTAGCGCTCGATGAAGTCGTTATATTCCGTGATCTTGAAGCGGGTGTAGCCGCTGTCGCGAAACAGGGAGGCTATCAAACTCCTTTCATTCGAGCGGATATCCGCTTCGCAAGCAAGGGTTACCGGCATGGTAGCCTTATTGTCCTTAAACGCGCCCTGACTGCCGAACAGGTCATTCTTAAAGAATTCCTCAAACATCGTCTCGGCCGCGTCGAGCAATAGATAACGGAGCGGCTGGCGGCGACCACCAAGGATATAGGTTTCGTCAGAACCTAATTTCTCGAAATAGTCATCGAAGGCATTCGACGTGCCGGCATTGGCCGCACGGACCGCAACGTCCCCTATCTCTATTCCCATCGGCGAGCAATAGAACGCCAGAGGCACGGGCCACGCGATGTTGGCAACAGGCATAAGCCGATTCTCACCATCGCGCTGCCAATACTCGAAAGCAATGCGATGATGAGAAAGGGATATTACTATTTTATAGTTGTCACTGTTCATTTACTGAAGTCAAAAATTCTTATCTACAAATATAAGAAATTTTTTTAAGCTATCCTTAAGAGTTGCTTAAAGATTGAAAATGTATCTTTAGTTTATTGACTTCACTTCAGAAGTTTCAGAAGGGTATCCTCATAGAACTTCATGCCCTCCAGGATAATGACGGGAGCCACGAAGCTGAATGATTTTCCTCCGCTCTTGGCCTCACGGTCAGCAGCCCTGAATTCGGGCATATTCTGGACGTAGGCCGTGATGTTCATGTTGCGGCAAGCATTTTCAAGCACCTGCGGGTTGACGTTCCAGCCGAAGAGTTGCCGGGCCGCGGAATAGAAGAACCCGCAGAATTCGGTAAATTTATCACCTTGAGGCTGAGAAGAGTCAGCGGTCAGGCGCACGCCGATATTCTGCATCATTGCAGGAGTGATGGAATTGGTGAAGTCTATCTTGCGGTTGACGTTGTCCTTACCCGTAAGTTCGAAACCGGTCTCGCCTATGATCTCCGACTTCTGAGGTTCGGAAGGACGCTGAAGCTCAGTGTCACCCTTCGCCAATCCCTTGGACACCTCAAACTTGATATTCGGATCATGCAGCTGGGGCAACACTATCTGGGGCCAGTTGGCCAACGTTTCCTCGAGATGCTTCTTACCGTAACCCATCACGAAGAGGGAAAGATAATATTCTCTTGCGGCTCCGGGATTGACCGTTGTCAACCACTGATAGAGCCGCGAGCCCTTGCCGGCGAATGTCACCCTGACATTCGGACGCTTGCGCGCCTCCCATTCAGATTCGGGAGTCCGATAAAGGTCATCGATAAGTTTATGGGCTACCTGACCGGCATAATACATCAACAGACCTGTCACATACATGTTGACGCACATCAGCATCGGGCAATCGGCCGCTATAGCGCGGTAGAGATCCTCCAACTGATCGTCGTCAAGGCGATTTACTATCTGATCGAAGAAGTAGGGAGCCGTATGGGCGTTATACGTGTCGTTACCGAAATTAAGGCCGACCATCGTAATCTTGTACTTGGCGCAGATTCCGGTAAGAACATTCTTGAATCTCGGGAACGCCGATACGGATTGCGATACTCTCTGGGCCGCGAACCGGATCGAATTCTGCTTTATCATCGTGATGCCCCCTTTCAGGAAGAAGAGAGCGGAGATATCGGTAGTGCTACCACCGACATCAAAACAGAGATTCAATACGTTTGCCTCCTTGGCGTAGCGGGCTGTGATATAGTTAGCTACCGCTTCCGCTTCCGAGAGACTCGGATTCTCGACGGCATTATCCATTCTATATAGAGGTTCGGGTTTATAGATTACCTCCTTCTCGTTATCGTCCGGCATGAAGTCTTCGGCCGAATCGGGAGCCGGCGCTGATTCTTGTTTTGCCTCTCCGAATCCTTCCGAGCCGAACCCGGAGTTGCCGAAGCCGCCACCGAAGGATGACCCTCCGCCGAAGCCGCCGCTGCTTTCACCGAAGCCGCCGGTAGACCCTCCGCCAAAACCGGAGTCTTGGGAAGTTCCGCCACCGAAACCTCCGCTATTGCCGAAGCCGGAGTCATTGCCAAAACCGGAGTTATCACCGAATCCGCCACTGAATCCGCCATTACCGCCGAAACCTCCGCCGAATCCACCTGTCGGCTGATCCGACGAAGAGCCGAAGGATCCGGAACCCAATCCGCTGCCTAAAGAGCGGGTATCGGTATATTTGCTGACATTCAGTTTATAGCGCTCGCCGCTTTCGGAAAGCACCGGCGACACATGCTTAAGCGTCTCCCAGATACTCTGATAGGAGAAGAGCAACTGGCCGGCCATCGCGGACGGATACGACCATTTCAGGCTCTCGGGTACATACCCCTCTGCGAAGAGACTTCCGTAAATCTGGAGCATCAACGTGCGCAGGAATGCACTCTTATGGGCCTTGTCGTCATCATTATCCTCCCATTTCATATTATGGATCTGAGTCACTTCCCCAACTCCGTTAGGATAGTTCAGAGTGATGCGTGACTGATCGGAATTCGAGAAAGGAAGATTGTCGGCAAAGCTCGGGAAACCACCGATTACCTCTCTCTCATTGCGCATCTTGATCGTCTCTCCGGTCTTAAGATCCGGCAGACGACGGTTGTCATGAAGCGTCAATACACTCTTTACGGCATTTGACCTTACTTTCGGACCTGCGCCCTGGAAGAAGAAGATCTGGTTTTCGCGCGGGAACATCGGTTGACCGGGCAATTCATTACCCATCAGGGATACACGCTGATTACCGAAGTAGAAATCCTGCTCGCCGGTCTCGTCGCTCGAATAAGCGACGGAAGTGTTGGTGCTTCCGAAGTCGATTCCGACCCTTACTTTCTGCAGGGATTTATGCGAACCGGGGCGCATCCAGTCATGCGGCAGCGACGTTCCCTGGGCCGAGCTGTAGTTTATCAGCAGATAGCCACCCTCGTTTCCTGTCGGAGAGAGCAGACGCACACCCTTGAAGGGCTTATTGGAACGATAGATCTCATATTTATAAGGATTGTCGGCGACAGCCTCGTCTGATTTGACCATCATTTCGGCCTGCACATCCTTATCCTTTATCTCGATGCGGCCGTCATTGCTGAGCAGCACCGGGTTATTATCCTTGTCAACGATGATACGGAAATAATTATCCTGCATCTCCCCTACAAAGGGGAACGCCCGGTAGGCCTGGCTCGTGCCGTTGTGGGGAAGCTCGTTGTACATGAAATAGGCATCCCACTGAGGCGAAACGAAATTAGGCCAGATCAGAATATCCTTATTGCTGATGGAGCCGTCGCAGGTATATACCTTCTTAAACTGCCGGCGCACTCCCGTATCGGTGACAAGGGTGAGGTTTACCTCTAAGTTGCCTGTGCGGGCGTAAGGATCGTAGGTAGCCTCCAGTTTGGACTTGATGGCGCTGCCCGAGCCGGACATTCCGACGAGCGCGGCCACGTTCTTACCGAAGACATTCAGACCTTGCGCACTGAGCGGCAGCGCGAAATATGCCTTTTCCTCCATCCCCTTGACGTCGGCCGACATTACCAGTATCGGCAGTTCCTTAAGCTGATCGGGCTTGATATTGAGATCAAGACGGGCGATCCGGGCCGTGTCGTCGAGAAGGAGATTGTTGGGATCGAAATTGACACCGCCCGTCATCTCGTTTTCCGAGATGACACCTTCGACTCCGTTCAGGCTGTCTTTATGGCAGAAGAGTTTCTCGAACGGTCCACCGAATGATGCGCTAACCGGGGGCGTGCTCGCGATCGAAAGTTCAACCCCGTCCCCTTTAGCCCGGTCTTCGATTTCTGTTTTCCAGTTCTTGAGGACAGTGCGGATGGAAGTATAGTCCACACCCTCACCGGCCGGAAGTCCGGCATAATACTGCTCGGCTTCGTCAAGTCCGCGCAGGATATGGGAAACGTAGGCATGCAGGGCAGCCAACTGCATCGGCTTGAGCGACGAATTGAGCGGATCGGTGAAGCGGCCTGAGACCACGTTGACCCAGGGCATCTCTTCAACGGTCTCGCAACGATAGCCCGAGGAAGTGAAAAGCAGCGATTCAGGAGCGGTCGCACCGACTACCTTGTCGCGATATTTGATGACATTGATATAGGGTACCGCCGTCTGGTTGGCCGGAAGATTCTGGTCACACCACCGCGAGGTCCTGCGCAGGAGCATATTGCCGAAGGCGCCCTTCGGCTCGTAGATGTTTGTGGTCTTGTCGACTCCGCGGCCGTCACTGTAAGTCAGATCGATCCGGCGCACAGCAACATGGGCATAATCGAGAGCCATGCAGGCGATCAAGCCCTTCCATTCGTCGACGAGCTGCGAATAATACCCTACGAGATTGTTCGTTTCCTTGGAGTAACCGCTGGTAGCGACGTGATCCAGCGCGGTCTTGAACAGGTCGACGCGGGCGAAGGCTGTCGGAATACCGCTGACGAGCTGACCGACGTTAGTGTTCTTGCTGAGCTGCGGGGTTATGATATTCTTGATGAAAACCGAAGTATTGCCCAACTGCGACCAGGTATCAAGCGAACCGGTCGGCGACGCATTCTGGTTGACATCTATAGTCAAAGCTTTATTAGCCATGGATTATTCGTTAACGTTAAAATGTTGGGCAATAGTTATCGTATTGTAGAGGTGAGCCAAGAAATCCTCCTTTAGATTCTGAGACTGGCTCTCGTCCGGAAGACTTTTATCACTCTTGATGATATTGACGAAAGTATTGAAGCGACGATCAGAGGATTTCATGGCGAAGCCGGACTTATCCCAATGGTGCATCGGGTCCTCGAAAATAGTACCGGGATCTATTTCTTGAAGAGTGAAGGTATTAGTTGCGAACGCTTCCGGCGAAAAGATGAATTTTCCGGCGCCCACAGAGCTGAAAACCTGATAAATCCATCCGAAAATCACATCGCCTTTGAAGAATTTATAACCGAACTCTTTGAGATACTCGTCAATTTCTGCGCATTGGGCATCCGTGAGGTCATTATATGCCCGAAAGCCAGCCCTATTCATATCATCCAGAAACTCTATGGTACCGCACGTATCTTCCTTCGCCCCTCCGTATTTGGAAAGAATGATATGCGCCAAGGACAGGAACGCTCCGAGTTTATTCTCGAAGATTTCGGCTTTCTGGGGTCCTACGAAACTGGAGCCGGAGAGCTGCATGTTTCCATTGTCGTTAATAAGGACGGTACGGAAATCATACTCGGCTTCCCCGATATCCTCAAGTTCCTTACGGGGAGCGTTGAAGAAATCGTAGGCCGCCGCGGCACACATCAGTTCCGCCACGTGGCAGGCATTGCGCTGCTCATATCCGCCGGTTACCACATTTCCGGCCTGACCCTCGGAGTAGTTCAGTTTCAGACTTCCCGGCCAACCGATATGGTACATCTTCTTATACGTCTTCTTGACCGTCGGATCATCGTTATAGAAGCTCAGCGCGGCCTGGGAATTCAGTGCGAAGTTGTTGGAGTCAGCAACTACCTTATCCTCTTCTAACTGAGCGGAAGTAGGATTCTTAAAGGTGAAGTAATCCGTCAGCAGAGTGGAGCCGAACAGCACTTTCCTCAGATTCAGCACGTTATTACCTCCGGTCAGAATCTTCAGCGCCTCGCTGATAGCGATGGGAATCACGGGAATTGAGGAAGCGCCGGTCCCGCCGAATACACTACCGAAGACGAATACGCGGGCATTGCCGGAGTGCTTGTTGATCAACTGAAGATACTCGGCGAGTTCCTTCTCCTGGGGTTTTACGGCATCTCCGCCCGTCTTGGCATTGAGGGCCGCTTCGATGATACCGTGATACATCAGCATCGACCCGAGATGAGTCTGGGCACGATAGCCGTGGTCGAGCTTGAACTGCTGGACTGTATCCCTATCGAAGAGCAGGTCGGAAAGATCCTGATTGTCGCGACGCTGCTCGTCGTTGAGATTGCGTGTCGCGGCAAGGGCATTGAGGGTCTGACGGTTAGGAGTGGAGTAATCGGTAAAGAAGCGATAGAGATTGAGCTTGGCCGAAAAGAAAGTGTCGGCCCGTTGCTCGCCTCCGATCTTGGAGTTATCGTTGGTCTTTACCTTATTATAGAGTTCAATCAGACGCTCTACGCGGTCCTTGTTGCCGTTATTCTGGTCTGTGTCGAGAGTCAGGATTTCGATGGTATGGTTGTCGAAAAGCCCTGCAGCACAGAGGTGTACAAAAGCTTCAAGGCACCTCATGCCGGTGCCTCCTATAGCTATAAGAAAAAGTTTATCGTTCATCCGTTTGGATTATGATCTTGGAAATATCTTATAACCCGGTATTAAAACCGGATATTAGAACCGGGTATTAAACCCCAATATTAGAACCAGGTATTAAAACCAGGTGCCTACTTTTGATTTGGAGAAGATTTTGCTGATGCAGAATCCCGCTACGATGTAGATTACCAACGCTACGCCTGCTGCGATAGCGGAATGGAGTTCATAGCTGCTCTTGATCGTGGGGACACTTACACCCGCTGCCACTCCCATATTGATGCCGAAGCCTACGGCAGCCGAAGCGATGCCGAGGATCCAGAACCAGAGACGACGTGTAGTAGTGCCCGGGTCGCGGGGCTTATATACTACCATATTTGCGATTACGACGGCAATCACGAAGAATACTGCCATAATGATGAGTGCCCACATATAGGCTGAACTTACGCTAACTTGATTCATTGCTGTATCTTTTTTATTCTTCTGAAAAAGTTTAGTTTAAATCCTTCTTAACCAACTCCTCAACCCCTTTATCCTTATATTTCTTTATCGCTATCTTAAGGCGCGAAGGTCTTGAGATAGTAGGAGTAAAGGATTCGCCCTTCCGGACTGCTGGAGCCTGCTGTCAGAGTCTCCTTGACGGAATCGGCAAGCGAGGGATTCCCCTCCCATGAGAAGAAATCTGTAGCTTCCGCTATATTCACCGATACTTTGCCGATTACCAGATTCGCGCGGATAAGGGTCGCGGGATCCACGCCTCCGCTGAAGGAGCCGTCAAACTGGCTGTCGAAATCTATGAAGAGTTCTTTCCAGCTTCCCGACATCCCCTCCGCGGGCTCCATCGAGGCCTTAAGGAAGATATTGATCTCCGGAGCCTTGACTTCATTGAAGGTGGAATCGGACACAGCCTTCATCGTCTCCATCATGTCGAACGTCCGCACTTCCACTTCGTCGATATTGTAACCGTTCTGGGCTCCGAAGTCGATATAGAGTTTGGAGAAGAGATGGGTGAAACGATCATCTTCCGGCACTCCCGGATCCTGATATGCCTGCGCGTTCTTGATCGCGTCGGCCCAGTTCACACCGAGGGGATAATATTCAGCGTAGGCTCCGTAGTGGCTGTCGAGAGGGAGGAAGGCACCGCCCTGTCCGTCGGCTGTAGCTACGGGACGGGAGTAGCGGTAATAATCCTCTGCACCACCATTGGAGATGACAGCAGTCACTGCATCCTCACCCTTTGAATTATGGTAATTGCCACCCTCCTTGACATTGAGATAAGCGGCCTGCATCGGGAAGTTGAAATCATGTCCTCCTAACACATAGCGGGGGATGCCCGGATTAGCCATTGCGATAGCGTTGGCTACGAGCGAGTCGAGCCGGTCGGCGTTATCGTCAAAGACAGCGATAAACATCAGTTTCTCCTTGCCGTTTTCGACGAAAGGCCACTTATAGAAAGTAATCTTGTACCCCTTCGCAAGCCATTCGATGAAGTATTTCTTGGCGTAAGCCGCATGTTCAATGACAGATCCTTTGTATTCCTCAAAGTCAGAGAGCAGCACTGCCGGCTTATTTTCGCTGACGATCTTCTCGAGAGTTTTCTCGATCGGAGCTTTCTGCTTGTCGTAGCTTGCCGGGTTGAGGATATGGTTGTAAAGTTCGGTATGGCTCATCTGGAGAGGAGTAATTTCCATATCGGCCAATCCAAAGAACTGAATGGCGTTGTTGGCGGCGAGTTTATTGATGATCGACTGCAGGATCGTCCGGGCGTCCTGCGAGGCGTAAGCGGAGTTCATACCGTCCGACATGTCGACATATACCGAAGCTCCGTCATCAAGGATATGGCTTTGGGCCGACATCTCGACGTAGCGGTCGAGATCGGCGCGCTTGAATTTATAATCCGAATTACTGAACGCGAACTTATAGATAGCCCAACCGATGCCGGCTATTACCGCCACTCCGAGGATTACCATGATTATTTTTACCGCCGACGACGATGAATTGCCCCGGTTGCCGGAGCGTCTTCTTTGACGTGAGGAAGATGAATTGCGTGAAGGTTTACGAGCCATCTGCTATAGTTTATTTGACAGGTTAATTATTGTTGAAGTTATGATGCTTTCGTTCTGACGACTGCGCCAAGAATAAAAAGGCTGACGCGACCGGCCGACAATGTTGAATATAAGAAGCCGGTCGGTCTAAGACAAGTGCGAATTTAATAAAAAAAGTTAAAATAACTATGTTTTCTGCTTTAAAACATTTTTTATTAGCCGGTTCTTTTGGTTCATTTTGATTCTCTTTGTCTGTTATTGCTGAAATTATGCTCAATTATTACTTTTTTTGGCCGGTATCCTTACCTTTTTTCATTCTTCCGGAATAGTATGAAGTTGCCCATCCGGGCGCGTTTTGTCGCGCTTATAGGTGAAATTATCGCCGTTATGGCCGGAGTTTGAAATAATTTCTGTAACTTTACAGCCGGAAAATAAATACACTATAACAACCATATCATGTCGCAACAACATTTTTCCGGACTTACCGCGGCCCAGGTCGAGGAAAGCCGGCGTAAACACGGAGTCAATATCCTGACTCCCGCTGAAAAGGACCCGCTATGGAAGCGCTTCCTGGAGAAGTTCGGCGACCCGCTTATCATCATCCTGTTGGTTGCCGGTGCCCTCTCGATCGGCATCTCTTGCTATGAGTATTGGGGTCTCGACAAGGGAGCAGGCGTATTCTTCGAACCCATAGGCATATTTATCGCCATCCTGCTGGCTACCGGCCTGGCCTTCATCTTTGAGCTCAAGGCCGATAAGGAGTTCGCCCTGCTCAATCAGGTCAACGACGACGAACCGGTCCAGGTCATCCGCGACGGCAACGTTACTTCGGTGCCGCGTAAGGATATCGTAGTCGGTGACATCGTCATCCTCAACACCGGCGAGGAAGTCCCGGCCGACGGCGAACTGCTCGAGGCTGTCTCCCTCAATATCGACGAATCAACCCTGACCGGAGAACCCATCTGCCATAAGACCATCATCGAGGAGGAGTTCAATCCCGAAGATACTTTCCCTTCCAACCATGCCATGCGCGGCACCAAGGTCATGGAGGGCCACGGCGTAATGAAGGTCTTCGCCGTTGGTGATAAGACTGAAAACGGCAAGGTTTTCGAAGCCGCTCAGATCGATGACTCGGTCAAGACGCCGCTCAACGAACAGCTCGACGGTCTCGGCGACCTCATCACCAAGATTTCCTACGCCTTCGCGGCCCTCATCGTGGTAGGCCGCATCGCGATGTATTTCTTCAACTTCGAATTCAACTGGGTAGAATTCGTAGCTTATCTCCTGCAGACCCTGATGATTGCCGTGACCCTCGTCGTCGTGGCC
>CAYTOR010000048.1:0-14130 GCA_964439505.1 uncultured Sangeribacter sp. | reverse complement strand
CTGGTCGTTAACGTCGACAACCTCGGTCTCGGTAAGTCTATGGCAGTCGGCGACCTCCACTTCGACGGTCTCGAACTGATGAACGCCAAGAACGCTGTAGTCTGCGCCGTTCAGCTGACCCGTGCCGCTCGTGGTGCCGCTGCAAAGGCCGCTCAGTAATCCTCAGGATTTATCTGAATATAGCCTGACAGCAACGTCAGTATCAAAAAGAAAAGTATGTCGCCCGAAGCGGCGGGTAGTCCTTATCACTCCCGCCGGTTCGGGCGCTCCTTTTAAGATAGCTTTGTTATAGCAAAGAATAGATTTTCCAGTTATAACTTTGAATAGATAACTTTGATATAACAGAGTTTAGAATAGATAGCTTAGTTTCCATATATGAAGAAATACCTTATCGTAGGACTCGGCAATATGGCCCCGGAGTATATCCATACCCGCCATAACATCGGGTTCATGATCGCCGACCGACTGGCGGCAAGCGCGGACGCGACGTTCTCATCCTGCCGATACGGAGACATGGCCAAAGTCAAAGTCAAGAATTGCGAACTTCTCGTCTTGAAACCCTCCACTTTCATGAATCTCTCGGGAGTCGCCGTCCGCTATTGGATGAATAAGGAAAAACTCCCTCTGGAGAATCTGCTGGTGCTGGTCGACGATCTGGCCCTCCCTTTCGGTTCGATCCGTCTTCGCTCGGGAGGCAGCGATGCGGGCCATAACGGCCTTAAGAACATAGCATCGGAACTCGGCACCCAATCCTACGCACGTCTCCGATTCGGTATCGGCAATGATTTTCCGCGAGGCGGACAGATAGATTATGTCCTCGGCGATTTCCCTCCCGAAGAAGCCGATGCTCTCCCGGCCCGGATCGATGTCGCTGTAGATGCGATCAAAGCCTACGCACTTTCGGGGCTTTCATTCGCTATGACCCACTACAACAATAAATAATATCCGAATTTCTATTAAACTCCCTTCAAAGTTCTCTTAATCTCTCGTCGAATTTCACTTATTCTCTCTCCGGACTTCACTTAAACTACCTCCGAATTTCACTTAATCTCCGATGCTCCCTTTCCTTCAGTCTGTAGCCAAAGCGTATTCTTCCCGTTTCCGGCAGGAAGGACATCCCGCCGCGTCGGAATATTGCTTTATATTCCCCAACAAACGCGCCGGCACATTCTTCCGCCATTACTTGGCCGACATGAATCCGCAGGGAATGATCTCCCCGGAAATCACTACTATCTCCGACTTCACTTCAGATCTGTCCGGAAGAATCGTCAATTCCCGAATTGACCTGATTTTCCTGCTCTATAACTGCTATTGCGAAATGTTGGCTCCGGGAGTCGCTCCGGCTGACCGTCAGGAAATTCTTTCTTTCGATTCCTTCCGTAAATGGGGAGAGACAGTATTGAGAGATTTCAACGAAGTGGACATGCAGAATGTCGATCCGGAAGCAATATTTAAGAATGTAAAGGATTTCCGGAGAATATCATCCAACTTTCTGACAGAGGAGCAGCGCCGGGTAATGGAGGAGTATTTCGGATATTCGGCTCCTCAAAATGATGACGATTCTTTCTGGATGGATTTTGATGAGGAAAACGGAGCGCCTGAATCTGAGATTCGCTCGAAATTTATCCATCTCTGGAAAGTATTAGCTCCCCTATACAAGAAATTTCACGAGGCAATGAAGGAACGGGGCCTCACTTCTTCAGGAGCCGCCTACAGGATCGCCTTGGAGAATCTACAGGAAGCCGCAGATTCCGATGACGGCGGAGAGACCCTGCGACGTCTCCTCCCTTGGGATAAGATAGTTATGGTAGGTTTCAACGCCCTCTCGATGAGCGAGCGGGGAATCTTCCACGAACTCCAACGGCTCCCTTCCCCCAATCCGGAGGAAGACAGCCTCACTGATTTTATCTGGGACGCGACCGGCCCGATACTGAATGACACTGAAAACTCGGCAGGAAGATTCGTCGCCATCAACCGCAAGTCCTTCCCTTCTCCCAACTGGATCCGCCCTTATCTGGAGGAATCGGAGACTTCGGGTTTGCCGCAAGTGTTGGAGGAAGTAGCCGCGCCCTCGAAAGTGATGCAAGTCAAAATAGCATCGCAGATCATATCCGGAATGGCAGAAAAGACCAATGAGCAGGAAGATTTCCGGAATGCGAAGGTAGCATTGGTCGTGCCGGACGAATCTCTTCTTCTTCCGCTCCTCTATTCTCTTCCGGAAAATGTTGAGAAGGTCAATCTGACGATGGGTTATCCGCTCAAACTGACTGCGGTCTCCTCTTTCCTGGCCTTGCTCAGGAGCCTGCAGCTGATGCGCCGTGATTCCAAGTCTTATCAGGGATTCGCCTTCGAACAGGTATGCGATATCCTCGCCCATCCTTATTCCCATGCGATCTTCTCTACCCGGAAGATCAACCTCTTTATTGAAGACAAAAAGAAGCGCCATATCAGGGTAATCAGGACTGAGCATCTAATGGAATTAGGGAAAGAAGCGGCTGAGATTCTCAATCCTCTCCCTGACGACGCCACTTCTCGTGATGTCTTAAATTATCTCGACAGGGTACTTGAATTAATCGGCAGAACCCTGGTCGGCCGCAACGACGGAAGCGCTGACAACTCGGATCTCCTGAAGGATTCCCTGGAAATCCGGCACATAGACGCTTGGCGTGACGCACTGAAAGTCTTCGAAGATTCCATCAGGGAATATGAGGTCAATCTCAGCGTCCCGGCTACTCTCGCTGAAGCTTACCGCTTGCTGAAGGCTGAGGTTGTGCCTTTCGACGGAGAACCTCTCGAAGGGTTGCAGATAATGGGTATGTTGGAGACGCGTGCCCTGGATTTCGATCATCTGGTGATCGTCGGTCTCAACGACCGGACTATCCCCGGAAGGATGCGCCAGAGATCTTTCCTCCCCAATATCATCCGCAGAGGATTCGGAATGCCACCGAATACTTATCAGGAAGACCTCTTCGGATATTATTTCTTCCGGCTCATCAGCAGGGCGAAGACCGTCAGATTCATCTATGACAGCCGCGTGACCGGCGGCAACGGTGGGGAATCGCGGTATCTTCTCCAGCTGCGTTATCTTTATGCCCGCGATAAAGTCAAACGCATAGAATATAAATTCTCGATGGCCGAACGCGAAAAATTCATCAGAAGTGTCGTCAAGAAGGAGGATGTAATGGCAAAATTGGACAGATATTGCGATCCGGTCCCGTTTCCGCATCCTTACACCGGGAAGCCCTACCGCTTCAACTTCTCTGCCTCGCTGCTTAAAGCCTATACGGCCTGCCAGCTGAAATTCTATTACAAGGCCATATTGGATCTGAAGGATGATCCCGAACCCTCGCCGTCCGTCAGTCCTATCCTTTTAGGAAATATCGTCCACGACGTAATGCAGCGTCTTTACATCCCGGATGAACGCCAACAGCGCAGATGGATTGATCCGATCGAAGTCACGAAAGATAAAATAGAATATTTACTGACGGATAAAGGGCGTATGGAAGTGGAGGCTTTCATCCGCCGGCAAATCAACAAGGATCATTATCATAAGGAGCCGGAGCGCTACGACGATCCATTGGAAATCGAAACGGAGATCATCGCCAACAATATCCGGAAATATATCGAGGATATCCTCAAGTACGATTACACCTTCGCACCCTTCCACATCTACGGGGCGGAAATCCGCGAGCAACTCGAATATACTCTTCCCGGCGGTCGGAAGATCAACATGGAATATGCCCTTGACCGAGTGGACGATATCGGGTGCGACCAACCGGGAATGCTCCGAATAGTCGATTACAAGACAGGAGGAAGTCATATCAAGGCCAAGTCCATAGAAAATCTTTTTGATTCCGATTATCATAAAGACAATCTGCTTCAGTTATTGACTTATAGCGTAATGGTCAACGCCAAGCGTCGCCAAGCGGGACTTCCCTCTCTGACTTTCCTGCCGAGGATATATCCCGTAGGCCGGCTCAGCAAGATGAATAACCCCCGGGAGATGAAGGACAATATGATTCCTACCATCAACGGCGCAGAACTTGACGTCGACTCCGAAGTAATCGAAGAATTCAAGAATCTTCTTGACCAGAATCTGGAGAATATTTTCACTTCTCCCGACTTTGAAGGGGAGGTCACTCCAAAGAAATGCGGCTACTGCCCCTTTATCGGGATCTGCACCTCCTGAACCAACCGGATAATCAGCCGCCGACGGATCTAAAAACTTATCTGAGCCATCTGATTATTCCCTGCTGATAGATTTTAAACTTTACTCTCTCCTTAATAGTTATACAATAAAGAAATTACCCATATATCCCTTTGACAATGAAAAAAGAGACCATAGTTATAATAGGAGGCGGTTTTGCAGGATTGAATCTCGCGAAATCGCTGGATAAGAAACGCTATGAAGTAAAGGTCGTGGACCGCAATAACTTCCATTCGTTTCCCCCGCTCTTTTATCAGATAGCATCTTCGGCTCTCGAGCAGAGCAATATCGCATTCCCCTTCCGGCGTGAGTTCAAGCGCAGCAAATCTATCACCTACCACATGGGCCACGTCAAGAATATTGACACGGAGGCAAAGACAGTCACCACTTCCTACGAGACCCTTTCCTACGATAAACTCGTGATCGCCGCCGGCACCACGAATAATTTCTTCGGAATGGATAACCTTTACAAGGAGGTCTATTGCATCAAGACCATCGGAGAAGCTGACCATACCCGCGATGAGATCCTTGACCGTCTTGAAAGAGGAAGCATGGAGAAGGATCCGAAGCGTCGCAAGGAGATGTTGAGTTTCCTGGTTGTCGGCGGAGGGCCGGCCGGCGTCGAGATCGCAGGGTCATTGGGAGAAATGAAGCGCGACGTGATTCCGAGAGAATATCCGGAATTGAATCCTGACGATATCTCCATTACTTTGGTAGAGGGAGCCGATAAGGTATTGGGTACGATGTCGGAGAAAGCTTCAGCAAAGGCTCTGGCGTATCTGAAGGATCTCATGGTGGAAGTACGCCTGAACACTACCATGACCGGATATAACAATAAGCTCGTCTCTTTTGCCGACGGCCATGAGGAATATTGGGAAACCCTCATCTGGACTGCCGGAGTAAGAGGAGAAACGATGCCCGGATTGCCGACGGAATGTGTGGCACGCAACGGCCGTATCTACGTCGACGAATACAACCGCGTAAAGGGCTTGGAGGAGACGGTCTTCGCTATCGGCGATATCGCCTTGATGGAGACTCCGGAATATCCTCGCGGATATCCGATGGTAGCCCAACCCGCCATCCAGCAGGCCAAGAACCTCGCCAAGAATCTCAACAAAGGGGAATACTTCTCAAAATTCAAATATTCCGACAGAGGATCTATGGCGACTATCGGGCGTAACAGAGCGGTCGCTGACCTCCCCAATTTCTCTTTCTCGGGAAGATTGGCCTGGTGGATCTGGATGGTCATCCACCTCGTATCGATTCTCGGAATGAGAAATAAGCTCAATGTGTTGCTCAACTGGATCTGGAACTATTGCACGTACTCCACTTCCCTCCGGTTGCTCCTGCGTCCGACGAAATATCCGATACGCCGCCACTGGGGAGACTGATGCTCTCTTCATATTGGAGACTGATGGTCTCATCCGAAAAATTACCGAGTCCTCACAACCTTATTACTTTAATCAGATGAAAAAACTATTTTTAGCCGCTTCAGGATTGGCCCTCTTGATCGCAGGAGGGTGCTCCTCGTTGCGCGTGCCATATAACAACCGCAGTAAGAATTCCTCTTCAAAAGAGGTTACCCTCCCTTCCGACCGGGAAAATATCCATACCCCGCGCGTTGAAAAAACTTATTCCTCCAAGGATCTCGAGGAGGGAACCGTCACCGGCGACTGGACTATAGAGGAGGTAAACGGCCAACCTGTCGTAGGTGAAACCACTCCCTTCCTGAAGATGGTGCCCTCGGAAAAGAGGGTCTATGGCAACAATGGTTGCAACACTATCAACGCCACTTACGTCTACAATCAGGAGGACCATCAGATCTCTTTCAAAGATATCGTCTCGACAATGAGAATGTGTGGTACTCCGGGTATAACAGATACCGAGATCAATCAGGCGTTGGATGCGACCCGGACTTACACCTGGGATCATAACGGCGACGAGTATTACCTCCATTTCTTTGACAAAGCCGGGAAGGAAGTCCTGAAACTGATGCACCAGAATTTCGATTTCCTCAACGGAGTATGGGGAATTTCAATGATCGAGAATGAAGAGATCGACGATCCTGAGATGAAGATCGTCATTGATGTTGACCAAGGCAAGATCCACGGCAATACCGGTTGCAATATCTTCAACGGAGCGGTGGACATAGATATGGAGACTGTCAATACGATCAATTTTCATAACATCATCACCACTCGCATGGCTTGTCCGAACCCGGAGAATCAGACCCGTCTGATTGTAGCTCTTGAAGATGCGGCGCATGCCCGTCCGGTCGACAGCAACACTGTTGAACTCCTCAATCTCCTACGGCAACCGGTCTTGACCCTTAAACGTATTCAGGAATGAAAACAGAAGTAAGAGTCGACAAGTGGCTATGGGCTATGCGTGTCTTCAAGACGCGTTCGATGTCGACCGATGCCGTCAAGAAAGGGCGCGTCACTATCGGGGGTACTGTCGTCAAACCTTCCCGTACCGTAAAGGCCGGAGATGTCATTTCGGTCAAGAAGCCGCCGATCACTTATACCTTTCGCGTAAAGCAGGTCTCGGAAAATCGGCTCGGTGCCAAACTCGTACCGGAGTATCTCGAAAACATCACTCCTCAATCTGAATATGATCTTCTCGAGATGACTAAGATATCGGGATTCGTAGACCGGAGAAAGGGTCTCGGACGCCCGACGAAACGCGATTCCCGCGAACTTTCAGCCTTCCGGGAATCTACCTACGCCGACGACTTCTTCCTCGACTGGGAAGATGATGACGACGAAGATTGAAGGAGGCATCTTAATATTACGAAATCAATGATTTTAAGGGACATGGTGTGCCATGTCCCTTAAATTTAGTAGTGTATATCCTTAGACACTCTTGCAAATATCGGATTTTTTAACTATTTTTGTGAAATTTCATTAGGCGCCAGATGAGATTCGCAGAGATTACAGGCAATCAGCAGGCTATAGCAGCAATACGAGAGATGGTGGATTCCGGAAGGATTCCCCATGCCCTGTTGTTGTCGGGCCCTGCGGGAATCGGGAAAATGCTTCTCGCCCGCGCTATGATCAGCTATATCAACTGCGAGAATCCTCGGAATGGCGATTCTTGCGGTGAATGTCCTTCATGCCGAAGAATCGAAGCCGGGAATAATCCCGATATCCATTATATCTATCCGATCTATAAGGTCAAAAGTTCCCATCTCGAACGTTCCTCCGATTATGCGGCTGAATGGAAGAGGATGCTGAAGGAATCTCCTTATATGGATATGACATATTGGATGAAACTTATGAACGGAGCCAATTCGCAACCGCGAATATACGTTGACGACGCGGATGAGATCACCTCCATTGCGGCCCTCTCTTCCTATTCCGATAAGTATAAGATTTTCATCATCTGGCTTCCGGAGCGTCTCCAACCGGAGGCGGCTAACAAGATTCTGAAGATTCTCGAAGAACCTCAGAACGACACTCTCTTCATAGCAGTAAGCGACGACCCGAACTCAATCCTGCCTACTATCTATTCCCGATTGCGTCGGATCGAAATGCGTCGCCCACAAACCGGTGAGATAGAAAAATTTCTTCTCCAAAACGGAACTTCGCCCGCTTACGCTCCTACCTTAGCGTCCCTTGCTGAAGGGTCTCTGTTGAAAGCTACCCAACTGATCGGGGTAGAAAGCGAGACGCAGGAATTCGGGGAGATTTTCCGCGGAGTAATGCGCGAGGCGTACGCAAGAAAGGTGGCGGTACTCAAGCAACGCTCCGAAGACTTGGCAGCCTTCGGCAGGGAAAAATCCATCCGTCTCCTCGACTATGTCTCACGTATGACCCGCGAGAATTTCATTTCCAATCTCTGTCTCCCTCCCCTCAATGTAATGACCCCGGAGGAATCCGGATTCTCTTCGAAATTCGCTCCCTTTATAAATGTCGCCAACGTCGAAAGTATTCTCTCGGCAATTGATGATGCTAAGCGGGATATCAGCCGTAACGGCAACTCCAAGCTAATATGGTTTGACTTCATGGTGCTCATGATGGTCTTCCTAAGAAAAAAAGCCTGAGGCCAGGACCCGGGGAACATAGACTGAACCTAAAAACTAAGTAATTCTATAATGAAACCGACACTCTTTATTCTTGCAGCCGGCATGGGAAGTCGCTATGGCGGGCTCAAGCAACTCGATACTCTCGGCCCTTCGGGCGAGACAATCATGGATTATAGCGTATATGACGCGATACGCGCCGGATTCGGCAAAATCGTCTTCGTAATACGTCATGATTTTGAAGAGGAATTCAGAAAGAAAGTAGTCGAAAAGTATGCAGGGCATATCGACGTGGAAGTAGTGTTCCAGGAACTGGACGCTCTGCCGGAAGGCTACACTCCTGATCCGGAGCGCACCAAACCGTGGGGCACGGGCCACGCTCTCCTGATGGGCAAAGACGTAATCAAAGAACCCTTCGGAGTCATCAACGCCGACGATTACTATGGCCCGGAATCTTTCCGTATCCTTGCCGATTTCCTACGTTCGGTTGAAGGAAAGAAGGGAGAATATTGCATGGTGGGATTCAATATCGAGAATACCCTGAGCGAAAACGGAACTGTCAGCCGCGGATATTGCAGCGTATCGGAAGAGGGTTACCTTACCGGCGTCAAGGAATGTCACGGTATCTGCAAAAAAGATGGCAAGATTGTCTATACAGCCGACAACGGTGAGGAGGCTGATTTCCCTGCTGAGGCGAGCGTTTCGATGAATTTCTGGGGCTTTACTCCCGACTACTTCGATTACTCGATGAGAGATTTCCTCGCTTTCCTCAATGAGCACGGTAAAGAACTTAAATCCGAGTTCTATATTCCGACAGTCGCCAATAATCTGATCCAGTCCGGAGAAGCGACCGTCAAGGTCCTTAAGACTCCGTCGAAATGGTTTGGCGTGACTTACGCCGCCGACCGCCAGGCTACCGTCGATCAATTCCGTCATCTCGTCGACGAAGGAATCTATCCCGAAAAACTTTTCTAACTTTAGAAATAAAAGCAAGGTATTCCCTATAGCATACGTAGCGGGGAAACCTTGCTGATGGCTTGTATTATTGCTTGCCAACAATGATTTAAAATAAAAAGAAATGACAAAAATATTAGTGACCGGTGGCACCGGATATATCGGGTCCCATACTGTTGTGGAACTTCAGCAGGCCGGCTATGAAGTAGTCATCATCGACAATCTCTCCAACTCCAATATAAATGTACTTGACGGAATCGAACGCATCTCCGGAATTCGCCCGACATTCGTTGAAGGGGACGTGACCGACATCGAAACTCTCCGGAAACTCTTCAGGGAGAATCCCGGTATCAAGGGTATCATCAATTTCGCCGCCTCAAAGGCCGTAAATGAATCAGTGCAGAAACCTCTCCTTTATTATCGCAACAATCTCGTTTCTCTGCTTAATCTTCTCGAACTGATGCCGGAATACGGAGTAGAAGGAATCGTATTCTCCAGCAGCTGCACCGTCTACGGCGAACCTGATCAGAATCCTATCGATGAGACCGCACCGATCAAGACCGCGACCTCTCCTTACGGCAACACAAAGCAGATCTCGGAAGAGATTATAACGGATACTATCTATTCCGGTGCTCCGATCAAGAGTATCATTCTCCGCTATTTCAATCCGGTCGGTGCTCACCCGTCGGCTGAGATCGGAGAATTACCCCTCGGTGTTCCCCAGAATCTTATCCCCTATCTGACTCAGACAGCAGCGGGAATCCGTAAGGAACTGACCGTATTCGGCAACGATTACAACACTCCCGACGGCTCTTGTATCCGCGACTTCATCGACGTAACCGATCTGGCAAAGGCCCATGTAATCGCAATGCGCAGGATGCTCGACAATCCTAAAGGAGACAAACTCGAGATTTTCAATCTCGGCACAGGCCGCGGCCTCTCCGTCCTGGAGCTCATCGAATCCTTCGAGCGCGCCACCGGTGTCAAAGTCCCCCACAAAATCGGACCGCGCCGTGAAGGTGATATCGAAAAGATCTGGGCCGAACCTTCCAAGGCCAATAATGTACTTGGCTGGAAGGCCGAGATGAATATCGACGACACAATGCGCAACGCATGGCGCTGGCAGCAGAAAATTGCCGCTCAAATGAAATAAGACCCTACCGGGTTAACCCATCTTCATTACTGATTCTGCTCTTCCTCTCTCATCCACACTCCGCTATATATAATCACTTTATACTAACTCTTTACATTATGACAAAACGCTACCTTATCGCGGGCCTGCCATTGGCCGCCTTAGCGATTCTGACAGGATGCGTCGATGACAATTACGATCTCGCAAACATCGACACTTCTGTTGAAGTCCCTGTCAACGATCTGGTGATTCCGGTCAATGTCGGACCCGTCACTCTCAACTCGGTCATCGACATTGAAGACTCCGGCTCTATCACCAAAGAGCCCTATACCGGTTCTGACCCGGCGCTGCAGGGTAAGGATATCTATGTCTATAATTATAACGGTGATTTCGATTCCAACGAAATCAAAATCAATGATTTCTCCGTTAAGGCTCCCGAAGATATCGAGCCCTCGGTCGTACACGTGGAACTCTTCGACAATCCAGCCGCTTCCAAACGTCGAGCTCCGGGCCTGGGGACTTTCTCCTATAATATGAATAGAATGTCGACTGATTTTCAGTATAACATTAATGACGTCGACCTCGAAGTCCTCTCTATCAATCAGATCACAACTCCCAAAGTCACCTTCAGCACTCGTCTGCAGCTCCCCTCTGACGTCAAGGGAATGACCAAGCAACTGGAACTTGAGAACGTCAAGCTCAACTTCCCGAAAGGCCTCTATAGTGAAGACGGAAGCCCCGCAAAAGCTACTATGGGTACCTACGATCCCAAGACCGGCGACCTCTTCATCCCCTCTTACACTTCTCAGAACGGAGTGGTCGATCTGACTCTCACAGCTCAGCTGCTGGATCTCGACGTAATGGGCGTTACCCTCAATAACGGACACTTCGACTATGAAGGTGCCATTGCTGTCGAGAGCGGAACGCTTCATCTTACTCCAATTCAGGATGCCTATACATTCCCCGGCGAATTTGACGTAGACATCGACTATAACCTCTCCAACTTCGACATCACTACCTTCACCGGTAAGATCGATTACGAAATCGAAGGTCTCGAATTTGACGATGCCATGCTCAACGATATCCCCGACTTCCTTGCTCAGGACGATACCCGCATACGCATCGCCAATCCTCAGATCTATCTCAGTATCTCCAATTCCTGTGCCCAATACGGACTTGGCGGCGTGACCGGTCTGGAAGTTACTCCTTACCGCAACGATCGTCCCGGCTCGACCCTGCGCATGAATGAGGATATCCGCGTAGGTCACGACAAGGGAGACGGCCCCTATAAATTCGCCATTTCTCCCGAAGGAAGCAATCTTACTCCCATCTCCTCTTATACCAACGCCACCAAACTGCTCTTCTCCTCTCTCGGCGACGTTCTTTACGGCGACGGAATTCCTCAGAAGATCAAAGTAGCTTTCCCGGATCCCCACGTAGACGGAACGGCTACGAAGTTCCCCCTCGGCCAGCGGCTCCCCTCCATCAAGGGTAGCTACGTCTTCCGCGCTCCCCTCGCCCTTGCCGACGGTTCGCAGATTATCTATTCCGGTACTGAAGACGACTGGAGTTCCGATGAACTCAATGACCTCTACGTAAAGCGCCTCGAAGTGACAGCTGACATCACCTCAACTATCCCTCTCGAAGTGCGTCTTTCCGCCCAAATCCTCAACGAAGATGGCACTCACATGGGTAAGTGCGAGGCTACTCCCCTTCCGGCATTGGCTGACAACTATCCGGTGACTATCACTATCACTCCGGATGAGGGTTACGAGTATATTCAGAATATCGACGGTATTTTCTATAAGGCCTGGGCTATCTCCAATTCGGACGCTACGAATCCCGGCGACGTACCCGCGCTTTCTCCCGAGCAGACTCTTAAACTGGACAATATCCGCGTGAGAGTTTCCGGTAAATATCTCCACCCTGATAAAGATGACAAGTAATTCACGGCAAGAAATACCATATCCAAATGAAAGCTAACATCAAATATATCCTTGCCGCAGTCATCACTACGGCATCCTCAGCCTCAGCTCTCGCGCAGGCTGCCTATTCGGGTTATTATCTCGATAACTATACCCATCGCTATCAGCTTAACCCGGCTATGACCGACGAAGGCCGGAAGACCTTCATAGCGATGCCGGCTCTCGGAAACCTCAACATCGGAATGCAGGGCAATATCCATGTCTCAAGTCTTCTCTATCCCGTAGACGGAAAGACAGTGCTCTTCACTCATCCGGACGTGCCGACCTCTACAGTTCTGAAAAATATCCATGACGTCAATAAACTCGGCGCCAACGTGGAACTGGACCTCATTGACGTCGGATTCACCGCTCTGGGAGGACAGAACGTAGTATCTGTATCCGCCGTGGCTGACGCCAATGTAGGCGTTCCCGGTTCTCTGATCCGCCTCATGAAGGAAGGCCCTGAAAACAAGACCTACGATATCTCCGACTTCCGTGTCAACGCCTCCGCTTACGCCAAACTCCAACTCAATCATTCCCGCAAGATCAGTCAGCTTCCGGGTCTGAAGGTCGGTGCGGCCGTAAAGTTCCTCTTCGGATTGGGTAACGTCGACGGTTATTTCAATAATGCTGACCTGACCTTGGGAACGGATACATGGACAGCCCGCACGCAGGCTGACCTCTACGCCAACCTCAATGGCGCCAAGTTCAAATATAAATATGACGACGACGGCAAGCGCTATGTTGACGGTCTCGACATGGATGGTTTCGGTCTGACAGGTTTCGGTCTCGGATTCGATTTGGGTGCTACCTATAAATGGCGCGACTTCGAATTCAACCTCGCCCTTCTCGACCTTGGCTTCATTTCCTGGAGCAATACCCTCTACGCCACTACCGACGGCGTCCACAGCATCAACACCTCCGACTATACCTTCGGAGTAGAAAGCGGCGAGGCCGATGCTACATGGGACAAGATGAAATCCGATCTCGAGAATCTTTATCAACTCGAAAGCCGCGATGCCTCGGGACGCACCCGCTCGCTGCGCACGACCCTCAACTGGGGCGTACGCTATACCCTTCCCCAGTATCGTCGCCTGAACTTCGGTCTGGTCAATTCCACCCGATTCAACGGTCCTTTCACTACTACCGACTTCCGCTTCTCAGCCAACGTCAATCCGGTAGATTGCCTCTCTGCTTCGGCCAATCTGACAGCGGGCACTTACGGCGCAGGCTTCGGTTGGCTCGTCAACGTCAATGTCAAAGGATTTAATCTTTTCATCGGCATGGACCGCACGTTCGGTAAACTTGCAAAGCAGTTCGTGCCGCTTAACAGCAACGGCGAATTCAACTTCGGTATGAACTTCCCCTTCTGATCCGGGACTCCATCTTAACTTCTCAAATCGGCTTCCTATTCTTTTTTAAAGATCGGAAGCCGATTTTCTTTTCTTTAAGTTTCTTTCCGAATTATGATTTACAGCATAAATAAAGCCGCGCTTTCACATCAGCGCGGCTTTATTTATGACTTTAAGGCTCAAAAGATTATCTACCTTTCTGCATCGCCTGCATCTGGGCAGCCATAGCCTTCATTTTGGCAGGACTCATCT
The DNA here is from genome assembly GCA_964439505.1 of uncultured Sangeribacter sp. Taxonomy (GTDB): domain Bacteria; phylum Bacteroidota; class Bacteroidia; order Bacteroidales; family Muribaculaceae; genus Lepagella. The sequence continues at coordinate 245 of CAYTOR010000048.1, read as the reverse complement.
TGGAGGCAGAGGCCATCATCTTACGCGTCTGCTCAAATTGCTTGATGAATTTATTGAGTTCCTGGAGGCTCGTGCCGCTGCCCTTCGCGATGCGACGGCGGCGAGAAGCATCGATCACGTCAGGATTCTGACGCTCGAAAGGAGTCATCGAGTTGATGATAGCCTCGATATTCTTGAAGGGATCGTCGGGAATCTCTATGTCTTTGATCGCCTTGCTCACTCCGGGAATCATGGAAGCGACATTC
>CAYTOR010000047.1:0-14361 GCA_964439505.1 uncultured Sangeribacter sp. | reverse complement strand
TCGTCGACGGCATAGACCCCCAGACATTCTATGGCGTCAACAACTCAAATATAAATCTCATTCGCAATCTCTTTCCGAAATTGCGGATGGCGGCTCGCGGCAGCGTGATCAAGGTGATCGGTGAGGACTCGGAGACAGCCGAGTTTGAGCGTAAGATCAAGGAGATCGAAGCATATGCCGCCAAGTACAATAAACTCACTGACGAGGTGATTATCGACATCATCAAGGGGGAAGTGCCGAAAGCACAGAACTCGGAGGGTGTGATTATCTTCGGCCAGAGCGGCCGCCCTATCGCCCCGCGCAATGCCAATCAGGCCAAGATGGTGAAGTCGTTTGAGGAGAATGACCTGACTTTCGCCCTCGGCCCTGCCGGTACGGGTAAGACTTACATAGCCATCGCCCTTGCCGTGGCAGCCCTGAAGAACAAGAAGATAAAGCGGATCATCCTGTCGCGCCCGGCTGTGGAGGCCGGCGAGAAACTCGGGTTCCTCCCGGGCGACATGAAGGATAAGATCGACCCCTACCTGCGTCCGCTCTATGACGCCCTTGAGGACATGCTCCCCGCCGTCAAACTGAAGGAGTACATGGAAGCCGACACTATCCAGATCGCTCCCTTGGCATTCATGCGCGGACGCACCCTCAACGATGCGATCATCATCCTCGATGAGGCTCAGAACACTACCAAGCATCAGATGAAGATGTTTCTTACCCGACTTGGTGTCAACGCCAAGATGATCATCACCGGCGACGCCACTCAGATCGACCTCCCGCGCTCCGTACAGTCAGGCCTGATGCAGGCCCTGCGCATCCTTCGGGGAGTCAAGGGAATCGGCATTATTGAGTACGCCAAGAAGGATATCGTGCGCCATCCGCTCGTGCAGCGTATCGTAGACGCCTACGAGGCCCGCGAAGAGAAAGTAGATAAGGAATTCGAGGAGAAGATAAACTCCGACTCAAAATCACAGGAAAATGATTAAACCCGGAGATACAGTAAGATACCTCAACTCCGTCGGTGGGGGCATAGTGACCCGCGTCGACGGAAAGATAGCCTTTGTCGACGACAACGGTTTCGAGACTCCGTGTCAGGTGAAGGAATTGGTAGTAGTAATGCCGGCCGGTCATCAGAAAGACCCCTCCGGGGCCAAACTGATGTTTGACCAGAAAGCTTTCGACGCCGGGAAGTCCTCCTCGCGTCCGGAACCGAAACTTGAGAAGGACGCAACTCCCGAGCCTGCTCCCCTACCCCCGGCCCCGGAGACCGCCCATGGTGACCGGCTGACCATCTCCTTGGCTTTCGAACCCTCCAATCTCAAGAAGCTTCAGGACTCGGCCTTCAATGCCGTCCTGGTCAATGACTCGAACTATACCCTCCAGTTCTTCCTTGCCGGACGCGCGCCGGAAAGTGCAGACTGGAACATCATCTATCAGGGGGACGTACAGCCCAACGAGCTGATCGATCTCGCGCAGTTCTCCCACTCCACTCTCGGAAGGATCGAGCGCGTCGTTTTCCAGGCTATCGCCTTCAAGCAGGGGAAGGAGTTTGAAATCAAGGACCCGATCGCCGTAATGCGCAAGCTCGACCTGACCAAGTTCTTCAAGCTCCATTGCTTCCGCCCGGGACGCTTCTTCGACACTCCCGTCCTCGAATTTCCACTTATAAATTCCGACCGATTCCAGAAACAATAAAAATGGCAAAACCTTCCGAAATATTCTGGACCTATCCTGCCGAAACCGAGTCGGGCAAGACTCTGATAGTGACAGGCCGCGATGATATCGAATCATTCCGTTCTTCCGGGAAATATCCTTTCCGACTGAACGTAATGTGGGACTATGCTCCGAAGGCCGACGGCATGCCGGAGGAAGCGGACGCTGAGTTGATGGAAAAAGCGACCGAAGCCCTGCTCAAGGAGACGCAGAAGGATCCGGCAGCCCTGCTGACCGGCATCTATACCGGCGACGGACGCCGCGACTGGGTCTTCTATACCCGTTCGCTCCATATCTTCCGCAATATCCTCAACCGCGCCCTGGCCGGATTGCCCGAGCTCCCTCTCCGCGTAGAAGCGACCGAAGACCCTGATTGGGAAGAGTATTCCGAAATGCGGGAGGCTACCTATATCCCGCCGGAAGACTAAACCCGGAGGATTAAACCCGGAGGATTAAACACGGAAGACTAAACCCGGAGGATTAGCCGGAAAAACTACCGATAACCAAATACAGCTACCCTGCTAAATCCATTATATAAGCCTATCCTGAAAAGGGGACTAAATTTTGGAAATAACTATATCTTGAAATTTTTTACTTAAAATATATATCATGTTAAAATTCAAACTATTCAGCCTCTGCGTCCTGATAGCGTCTGCTCTGGGACTCAAAGCGCAGGTCGTCACCTACGAACCCGACCCGCTCTACGACAACAGTCAGAACGTCGTCATTTACTTCCACGCAGACCAGGGCAACAAGGGCCTCGCCAATCAGGCGGAGTCAGTGAAAATCTACGCCCATACGGGTCTCATCACTTCCGCTTCCAAGGATGACTCCGATTGGAAATATGCCTCGACCTGGAAGGATAACGCGGCTAAGTACGAACTGACCTACGTCTCCCCCAATCTCTACAAGCTCGAGATCGGCGACATCAAGACTTATTACGGAGTGAAATCCGCTTCCGAAGTCATCAAGAAGCTCGTCTTCGTATTCCGTAACGCAGCCGGCACTAAGGAAGGCAAGGGCGTCGGCGGAGCAGACATCACTGTCCCCGTCATCTCCACGGCCCTGCAGCTCGAATTCACTTCCGACGCAGCCAATACTACTATCTCCGCTGAAAACGCTACTGTCAACTTCGACTTCAAGTCCAATCAGGTCGCCGACCGGATGTGGATCGCCGTCAACGGTGTCGCTATCGCCGAGGGCGAGAACATCACAGCCCTCAAGGCTTCCTATACCTTCACCGAACCGGGCGCTTATAACGTCTACGGCAACGTGATGATCAACGGAAAGCAGTCGTCGAAAGGTTTCAAGCTGACCTACGTCAACGCTTCCGAAGAAAAGGCTTATCCCGGCGGAAAGCCGAAGATGGGCGCCGTGCGTCAGGAGAACGGCGACGTGCTCTTCTGCCTCGCAGCTCCGCAGAAACTCTCCTGCGAACTCATCGGCTCATGGAATGACTACGCTTCCGACCCCAGCCAGAAGATGTACTATCAGGACTATGACGGCCAGCGTTACTTCTGGACCTCTGTCAGCGGTCTGGATGCAACCTCCATGTATTTCTACTACTATAATGTCGACGAAGGCACTAAGGTAGGCGATCCCTACGCAAAACTCGTCCTCGATCCCTCCAACGATAAGTATATTCCCGCTTCCGTATATCCCGGCCTCCCCGAATATCCCTCTTCCAAAGTGACCGGCAACGTTCCCTTGGCAGTCTATCAGGAGAATATCAATGATTATGAATGGACCGACAATGACTTCAAGCCCGTCAGCAAGAAAGATCTCGTAATCTATGAGCTCCTCTTCCGCGACTTCACCGGCACTGAAGGCAAGGCTCAGGGCAACGGTACCGTAAAGCAGGCCCTCGAAAAGCTCCCCTATCTCAAGGAACTCGGCGTCAACGCCATCGAGCTTCTCCCGATCAATGAATTCAACGGAAATATCTCCTGGGGCTATAACCCCAACTTCTATTTCGCTCCCGATAAGGCTTACGGTACTCCCGACGACTATAAGGAATTCATCAATACCTGCCATGAGAACGGCATCGCCGTCATCCTCGACCTGGTGTTCAACCAGACCGACTGGCTGCATCCCTGGTACCGTATGTATCCCGTCGGTTCCAACCCGATGTATAACGCCGACGCTCCTCACGCTTACAGCGTGCTCAATGACATCAACCAGGGCCATCCCCTGATCCGCCAGCAATGGAAGGACGTAGTGAAATACTGGATGGAGGAATATCACGTTGACGGTTACCGCTTCGACCTCGTCAAGGGTCTCGGCGACAACGACTCCTACGCCAATGCCGGAGACTCCGGTACTAACGCCTACAACGCTTCGCGCGTAGCCAACATGCACGCCATTCAGGAAGCCATGAACGAAGTAAACCCCGACGCCTTCTTCATCAACGAGAACCTCGCCGGAGCCAAGGAAGAAAACGAAATGGCTGCGTTCGGCATGCTCAACTGGGCCAACGTCAATACCGAAGGTTGCCAGTATGCAATGGGCTTCTCCAGCAATTCCGGTCTGCAGAGAATGTGGGCTAACAAGGACTCCCGCACCCCCTTCTCCACTGTCTCTTATCTCGAATCTCACGACGAGGAACGCCTCGCCTACAAGCAGATCAAATACGGCAACGCCGCCATCAAGAACAATCACGAAGCCGCATGCCGCCGCCTCGGCTCGGCAGCCGCTCAGATGATCCTCGTTCCCGGCGCCCACATGATCTGGATGTTCTCTGAAATGGGCAACGCTCAGTCTACAAAGAATGCCGAGGGAGGCAACAACGTGGACCCGAAGATCGTGAACTGGGCTCTCCTTGACGATCCCGACAACTACGCCCTCTACCGCAACTATTGCGAGCTCATCGACATCCGAACCGCCAATCCCGAACTCTTCGGTGAAAACGCTTCCTATACCGCAGCTGTAAGCGCATCCGACTGGGCGAAGGGCCGCACTATCATCACCAACGCCGGAGGCAAGGAACTCATCTGCGCGATCAACCCCGGCATGTCGGCTCCGCTGACGATCACAGTGCCCTTCTCTTCCACCAATCAGTCTGATTACCGCATCGCATCGAAGTCTCACGCAAGCGTTCCTACCTTCGATGTAACCGCAGGAACCGTGACTGTTCCGGCTAACTCCTACGTAGTGCTTGTCAACAATTCAGTACTCGAAGTAGAGGGCATCGACGCAGCCGCCGACCGTCTCGCCGTTTACGGCAGTCATGGCCTGCTCGAAGTGACTAACGCTCCCGCCGGAATCGAAGTCTACAGCCTCGACGGCATGCTCCGCTATGCAAGCAAGGCTACAGAAGCTTCCATAGAACTTCCCGCCGGCCTCTACATCGTACGCAGCGGCTCCTCAGCCGTCAAGACTGCAGTACGCTGATCCGCGACTCCGATATAAATATTCCATATAAAGGGTGTGCCTGAAAACAGGCACACCCTTTTTTATTGTAAGGTTATTGTAAATATTTTTCGCGTCCTCATTTTTAAGATTTACTTAACTTTTCTATACTAATATTTACACGCAGGGGGACGTTTTCAATATACTCAACCAAAGATACGACCATTCGGTCCCGAGTCTTCTGGTAGCCTTAAGAGATACCCCCGGGAGCATCAGTAAAGGCTTGCCGGGATGGAAAACATGAATTGTCTAAATTTTGGGTTATATACATTAGTAATTTCTATCAACAGGATTTGCCGGGAGGAGCACCTCTTGGGACACGGAAGCCCCTGCTCCCCCCGAAGCATTTCCAAAAAAGCCGGACGTCGCGACGACGCCCGGCTTTTTCATTTCCTCTCTCCAGCTTCTTTCCTCCCGCCCTTTTCCCTTTCCTTTATCTTCTTACTCCTCCTATCTTCTTACTCCTCCCTATTGATATTCGCTTATAGTTATTCGCCTCTTTGCAGACTCGCGATTTTTTTGTAAATTCGCATTTGTGAAAGAGTTTCTTGACATATCTCCCCGAATTTCGGACCCCTCGGTCGAGGATGCTGACGAGCACCTTATCGAAGGGGCCTTCCGCGACCTGCTGGATACCTATCTGGCAAGCAACCACCGGCGTAAGGTCGAAATCATACGGAAGGCTTTCCGCTTCGCCAAGCGTGCCCATCAGGGCGCCCGCCGACGGAGCGGAGAACCCTATATACTCCATCCTATCGCAGTGGCCAAAATTGTGGTCAGTGAACTGGGATTGGGCTCTACCTCAATCTGCGCGGCCCTGCTCCATGACGTGGTTGAGGACACGGACTATACCTACGACGATATCCTCGCCGCCTTCGGCCCGAAAATCGCTTCCATCGTGGAGGGACTGACCAAGATCTCCGGCGGTATACTCGGACGGCAGGCCTCCCTGCACGCAGAGAATTTCCGTAAACTCCTCCTGTCGATGTCGACCGACGTCCGCGTCATCCTCGTCAAAATGGCCGACCGCCTCCACAACATGCGCACTCTCGACGCGCTGCGCCCAGAAAAGCAGATGGCCATAGCCGACGAGACACTCTACGTCTACGCCCCCCTGGCCCATCGCCTCGGCCTCTTCAAGATAAAGACTGAATTCGAAGAACTCGCTTTCCGCTATCAGCATCCGGCTATCTATAACGAAATCCGCTCCAAAGTCATAGAGAGCGAAGCGGAGCGCCACCGGATTGTGGAGGAATTCGTAGGACCGATAAGAAAGAAACTCGATGAAGCCGGATATAAGTATGAGATAAAGGCAAGGGTGAAGAGCGCTTACTCTATCTTCAACAAGATGCAGAAGAAGGGTGTCCCCTTCGAGGAAGTCTTCGACATCTACGCCGTACGCGTCATTTTTGAAAACGACGATGCCGCCCTCGAAAAAATCCGGTGCTGGGAGATCTATACCTTCTTCACGGCCGACCATGCCTGTCATCCTGACCGTCTGCGCGATTGGACAACCAACCCCAAGGCCAACGGCTACCGAGCGCTGCATCTTACGGCGATGGGACCGGAAGGGAAATGGATCGAGGTGCAGATCCGCTCCCGCAAGATGGACGATATCGCTGAACTCGGCTACGCCGCCCATTGGAAATACAAGACCAACGACGCTTCCAAGGAGAGCGAACTCGACACCTGGATGAATACAATCAAGGATATCCTCGCTCATCCCGAACCGAACGCGATCGACTTCCTCGACACTATAAAACTATCCCTCTACTCCCATGAGATTTATGTCTTCACCCCCTCGGGCGAACTCATTACCCTCCCGGCCGGCGCCACAGTTCTCGACTTGGCCTTTGAAATCCATAGTCAGCTCGGATTGCATTGCGTAGCCGGAAAAATCAACCATCGGCTGCTCCCGATCAGCCATCCCTTGGAATCCGGCGACCAAGTCGAGATAATCACCTCCAAGACGCAGAATCCCCTCCCGGAATGGCTGGACTACTGCAATACTGCCAAGGCCCATAACCGACTGCGGACATGGCTCCGCCGTAATCAGACCGACAGAAAGGATTCAACCTCGCCAACCGACGCTGACGCCGCGTCCTCTCTCCCCAAAGAATTCGACAGAGCCGCCCTCTGGCTCCTTCATATCGAAGGGGTCGATCGCCACGCCATGCTTGAGGATATAGTCCGGGTCACTACCCGCAACTCCAAAGTAAGCATCAAGGCCCTGACCATCGATACCCGTGACTCTATCTTTGACTGCCGGATGACGCTGCGCTCCGCATCCTCGCATGCGATGCGCCGACTGTGTCAGGCTATCCGTAAAATTCCCGACGTCACCAAAGCAGTCAAATTTTCCCAGCCCGAATGATGAAAAAATTATTTTCAAAAATCAATCTCATACGCCTCGCCCTCCTTATCGGAGCGACGGCCGTCATCCTCGCCCTCGTCCCGAGGGCCGACCGCCAAAGCTATAATTACGAACTCAATCAGCCCTGGAAGTATCCTCTGCTGACCGCTGACTTCGACATGCCCATCCTGCGCGACTCGACCTCCGCCCGCCAGATAAAGGACAGCATCGAAGCGAATTTCATACCGTTCGCCAAAATAAACTCCGATATCGCCGCCCATAATGTCGACCTTTTCCGACGCCACCTGAGCGATAGCCAGAGTGCTTCGGCCTCGGAAATCAATCTGCTCTCCAAACTGTTGGAGGAGGTTTATTCCCAGGGTATCGTTTCCAAAGACCTCTACACTTATATCATCAACGGTAATAATACCAAGTACCGCGCGATCAACGCCTCACGCAACGGCGACGACGTCGTCCATACCTACGAAGGTATGGACCTCCTCACCCAGAAGGAGGCCTTTGACCGGATCGACTCCCTCTACGCCCTGGCGACCGGAAAACCGCGCAATCAACTCTCCAATGAAGTAGCCCGCGCGCTCAACGTTGCCCTCGTCCCGGACGTAGTGCTCGATACCGTCACCGACCATAAATTCCGCGGTCAGGAATACCTCGCCGCGACCGGTGCGCTCGGCGTAATCAAGAAGGGTCAGAGAATAGTTGACCGCGGAGAAATCATCACTCCGCAGATCTTCACGAATCTGAACACATACCAGGAGATGCAGCTCCATAACCAGAATACTTCCACTGCCCATACTTATTACTATATCGGTCAGGGACTTTATATTCTGCTCTGCTGGGTGTTGCTCTATATCTTCCTGGCTCTCTACCGTAAGCGGTTCTTCGGAAATCTCCGACAGATGACCTTCCTGGTCGTCTTCATCACTCTCTTCGTCGCCATCGCCACTCTCGTCCTGGAATATAACCCGACGATGATCTATATCATGCCGTTCGCAGCCATTCCGGTGACGATAATGGTGTTCTTCGATTCCCGTACAGCCCTCTTCTCCCTCCTCATATCAGTGATGCTCATGGCGCTGATAGCGACCTATCAGTTCCAGTTCATCGTCATGGAATTGGCCGCCGGCCTCGCCGCCACTTTCTCCATCAATCATCTCTCGAAACGCAGTCAACTCCTGCGCACGGCCGTCATCACCCTTGCCGTCTATATTCTCTCTTACGGAACTCTCTGCCTGGCTACCGACGGCAACCTCTCCCTCTTCTCCCCCCATATTCTCCTGATATTCGTATTCAACTCCCTGATACTCTCCTTCGCTTACATCCTAATCCTCATCATCGAAAAACTCTTCGGGTTCACGTCGATGGTGACGCTCGTAGAACTCTCGGATATCAATCATCCCCTCCTGCGCCGCCTCGCGGAGGAAGCCCCCGGCACTTTCCAACACGTCATGCAGGTCTCCACGCTTGCGGCGGAAGCCGCCAGGGCTATCGACGCCAATACGCAGCTCGTAAGGACCGGCGCCCTCTACCATGATATCGGCAAGATGGAAAGCCCCGTATTCTTCACGGAGAATCAGCACGGCGTCAACCCCCACGCCGGTCTCGATCCGGAAACGTCCGCCCGGAAGATCATATCTCATGTCACCGACGGCCTGGCCCTGGCCAACAAAGCCAAACTTCCCCAGGTAATCAAGGACTTCATAAGCCAGCACCACGGCGCCGGAATAACCAAATACTTCTATAATACCGCCGTCAATGAAAGTAACGGCGAACCGGTTGACCCCGACAAGTTCCGGTATCCCGGCCCCAACCCGCAGTCTAAGGAGACGGCGATCATGATGATGGCCGACGCTGTAGAAGCGGCCTCGAGAAGCCTCAAGGAATATTCGCAGGAGAATATAGACAACCTCGTCGACAAGATTATCGACTCCCAGATCGCCGACGGATTGCTAAAGGAATCCCCGCTGTCGTTTGCTGAGGTCGAAAAGATAAAATCAACCTTCAAGAAGCGTCTGGCCAATATCTACCATACCCGCATCGCCTATCCCGAAATCAAAAAATCATAAATAACCGGCCGGACACTTCCTAAGACTCCGTCCCACAAAAAATGATAAATAATTGACCGGGCGGGGTCTAAAATAGTTTTTAAGGTTTTTTTAGAGATTTTGGTAAATATCCCTTCTTCCGCAGGCGTTATATAATTAATAACCCAAAATTACGACAATATGCTGATATTCCTGATTATAGTGAGTTGCCTTATATGGTTGGCGTCGTTCCTGCTGTTGCCGAAGAAGATACTGATCGCTCCCGGCCTCTCTTACTGCGCGTTGGTCATTCTGAGCTTCGCCAAGAAGTCAGGATATCCCATCATGCCGCTCTCGGGCGCGATGCTGATGTCATGGCTCATCATTACCTTTGTCGTCATGATGATCGTCATCCTCCAGAATCCGGCTATACGCCAGCAAAGCCGCGGCGTCAACTACATGACTCTCGGCGGGATCGCCGGACTGGCGGTCGGGCTGCTCGGATTCTCATTCTCGACTTCGCTCAATCTCCTCTACGCCCTGATGATAATCGGAGTGGTAGTCGGCATTTTCTGCGGCTTCCTGCTCTTTACCAATACCCCCGAAGGACGCGACGTCAGCCTGCCGACGGGCCGATTCTTCAAGTATCTACTCGCCAAAGGCTTCCCGGTACTCGTCACCGTAGCTCAGGCCGGAATCCCCGCCGTCATCCTCATCGCAGCCTCCCTAATGTAATCAAGATTTCCTCATGATTAATCAAGATTTCTCATGATTAATCAAGTTTAATCATGATTCATCAAGATTAATAACCCTTACTGAAAAAATGAATCTAAATAAATTATTCGGAAGATTGACCTTAGCGGCTTTCATTATCTTCGGCACTCTCAACCTGATTGCCGAACCGGCCGCTTCACGCCAATCAAACTCCAAGAAAATCAAGGTCGAAAAACCTGACTTCGCCAAGATTTCCAAAGAGACCCAGAATCCTAAAAGCGAATTTTATTACCCCAATCTCCTGAAGCTCTATCTGAAGAATGACACTTCGATGACCCATGAGCAATACCGCAATCTCTATTTAGGTTATTTCTTTCAGGAGGACTATGACCCTTACCGCACATCCCCCTATAACGCCACTTCCGATTCCCTGCTCGGAGTGGTAAATGCTCAGAAGGAGCGCATCACTAAAGTGACTGACTCTCTCAATAAACTCATCAAAGCCAACCGCATATCCGGTCACGAGGCTGAAATCCAGAAGAAGCACCTGACCGATATCTATAAGCGCTCCCTTCGCGAACTGGCTACTGCAACCGAACTCTCGCTGAAAGACAATCCTTTCGACCTGCGGCAGATGTCGGTGCTCGTCCACGCCTCCCGGGAGATGGGCAATACGATGAAAGCCAAGATCTGGGAATACCGCCTGGAGCATATCCTCGGCGCCATTAAGTCTACCGGCAACGGTGACTCGCAGGATAACGCCTTCTACGTCATCTATCCGATGCACGAATACAATATGATTCAGCTGTTGGGTTACGAACCCGTTTCGGTCGATTTCCCGGCCGACGGCTTCGACTACATAGCAGTGCGCCCCGATGCCGACTCCAAACGCAAGGGCACCCGCTCGGCCAAAGGATTCTATTTCAACGTAGGTCCGATGACGGAGCAATATGAACTCAAGCATCCCGACTCTACGGAGAATCCCGACGGCAGTCTCTTCAACAACGCCGAAGACTTCGATGACGAATCCGAAGCAATCGAAGAAGACCCCGACGATATCCCCGCCGAATAATCAAGCTAATTCAAGATAAAAAAACTATCATAAAAATGGAAAACAAGCAGACTGTAGGCCCCGGCAAATATGTCAAATATGCCTATAAACTCTATAACGAACCGGACGGCGAACTCCTCTTTGAGGCTAAAGCCGACGCTCCGGATGAAATGGTCTATGGCGTAAGCCATGAAGTTGTACCGGGCTTGATCGCAGCCCTGAAGGATCTCGGCGAAGGTGACAAGTTCGAGGTAGTATTGCCTCCGCAGGCAGCCTTCGGCGAGCGCTATGACGAAAACGTTGTGACACTCGAAAAGGAGATCTTCGAACGCGACGGCAAATTGGCCGAAGAGGTGAAGGTCGGCGCCGAGCTCCCCATGATGACTGCCGAAGGATTCCGTATTCTCGGTAAGGTCCTGGAAATCGGTGATAAGGAGATCAAGATGGACTTCAACCATCCCTTTGCCGGAAAGACCGTCAAGTACGAGGGTGAAGTTGTCGAAGTCCGAGACGCCACTCCCGACGAACTCCAGCCCGCCACGGGTTGCGGCTGCGGCGGCTGCGGCTCCCACAACGATTGCGGCGAATGTAGCAGCGACGGCTGCGGCGGCTGTCATTGATGAGGCGGCTGTCATTGATAAATTAAAAAAGCTCGATTGGCTCACGCCAATCGAGCTTTTTTAATTTATCTTCCTCTCCTCTCGTTGTAGGTCTGAAGGATGGCCTTAAGGCGGCGCTCCATCTGCCGCACTTCCTGAGGACGCCGGGATAGAAGATTAGTCTTCTGCAGATGATCGTCGATCGCATACAGGGCTATACTCTTCTCTCCGTCAAACTGAAGGACATAATCCCCTTCGACAAACTGATAAGCATTGTTGATATAGCTCAGCGCTTCCCCCTTAGCCTCCGGTCGCGACATGTCGACTCCATAGGCTGCATATTCCTCCGGATAATTCAGCAGTCCTAACAGCGTCGGCATGACGTCGATCTGCGAAATGATGCCCTCCCTCACTCCGGGCTTCACAACATCGCCCGAGGGGTCGAAGATCAGTATCGGCCCGTAAAACACACCGATGTCACTGCGGTATTCGGGATAGGCCCGTTGGTTGGTATGATCGTTGGTGATGACGAAAATAGTATTCTCGTACCAGTCCGTCTGCCGGGCGGCCTCAAAGAATTTGCGAAGGGCCATATCCGTATATCCTATACATTGATGAATCGGCAAGGTACCCTTCGGGAATTTCCCCTCATACTCCGCCGGAACATGAAAAGGATGATGGGAAGTTGCGGAGAAGATAGCCGTCATGAAGGGCTGCGGCATCTCGCTCATCACCCTCGCATAGTACTGGAAGAAGGGTTCGTCCCATATCGCCCAGTAGCCGTCGAATTGCTCCTTTCCTCCGGATCTCCCGTCGGCCTCGAAGTCTTCGCGGCCGTAATAGCGGTCAAACCCTACAAGCCTCGCGAACCCATCGAACCCCATGCTCCCGGTCCGCGCACCGTGGAAGAAAGCCGTCGAGTAACCTTTCCGCCCCAACAATGCGGGCAATCCGTCGATCGGTTCTACGGCTGACGATGTCAGCACAAAGGGCCGGGCGAACCTCGGAATAGAGGCCAATATCGAGGGCATGGCGTCGATACTCTTGCTGCCGTTATCGTAAGTGTGGCTGAATCGCAGACTCTTTGCCACCAAGGAATCCATGAAGGGGGCATACCCCGGTGAGCCGGATCCTAACGCCCGGTCATTCAGCGCATCGATATACTCTTCTCCGAAACTTTCGAGAATGATGATGACTACGTTTTTCTTTCTCATCCCTCCGGCCCGTACTCCTCCGGCCCCGGCTGCAGTCGAATCCCCCGCCGTAACTTGGGCAGAGGGATGATGGATCGGAGAGTATATACGCCTCATTTCTTCCGCGTCGGAATAATATTTAGTGACGGGGAAGGGATTGCTGCTGATAGTTCGCAGAAGTGAGAAGGGGGTATTGAGAATCAATGCTGTTTCGGATGGATGACGGGCGTAGGCATTTACATTCGACAGGGCGATGGGGCGAATATCACGATGCCGCCAGCCTCCGAGGGGCGCCGTCACCAGAAGTGCGACGGCCCCGGCCAAAAGTATTGTACTCCAATTCCTGTGGATTTTCCTCAACCGCCATGCCGCATAAAGGCAAGGGAGGGCTATCAGATAATTCTGCCAATGATTGAGCCAACCTCCTCTTATTCCGCCGATGCATATAGGCGCGGCTATCGCCATTGAGGCCAACATCACGGCATAGTATCGCCAATCTCCCTTGGAGTCGCCGTGTGAGTTACCGTTGAAATCGCTTTTGGAGTTACCGTTGGAGTCTGTTTTGGAGGCAACGGTGGTATCGCCGGGAGGCGATACATAGACCTTCCACATTCCCCAGATCAGAGCAGCAGCCAACACTACTATCCACCAATTATGCCACATCTCCACGCCGACGACAGCCGCAGCGTTGGATTCGTTGGAAAATTCCGAAAGGACGTCCCATGCCGTCCGGCGCATCGTATAGGGGTAATAGACGGAATCTGCCAGATTTGCCAGTAATCCTAAGGAGTTGAGGACTATGAATATCCATTTGCAGACAAGATAGTACCCGGTCCGCTCCTTAAGGTGAAGGGGAAGGAGCATGAGGAATATATAGGGGAGATTGAGGTAGAGGATGCCGGGCGTATCGAACCGCGCACCCGCGGCCGCCACCCTCATGAAGTCGCCAAAGGTGCGTATGGAAGGGAAGAATTCGTGATTCTGAATGTAGAATTCCGCCCTGGCGATAAAAGCCACGACGAACATCACCGCCACGTTGAAAGTGACCGCTATCAAGGGCGCCCATAGGGAGTCCTCACAATGTATACGCTTCAATATCTTACTCATCCTTAGTAATAAAAAAAAGACGTATCCTTAAGAATAGGTGGGGAGGCATGCGGCCTGACCGCCCGGTGATACTATGTAAAAAAGGCGCATCCTCACGGATACGCCCCTCCCAAATACAAATGTCGTTATTGTTGTTAATGTGGGCGAAGATGGATTCGAACCACCGAAGGTATAAACCAGCAGATTTACA
>CAYTOR010000046.1:0-14724 GCA_964439505.1 uncultured Sangeribacter sp. | reverse complement strand
TGGGAGGTATGGGGCGAAGTTTCAATGGAAGTTACGCAGAATATGTCTTGGTGCCTGAGACACATGTGTTTGCTGTCAATTCATCACAGCCATGGGATGAACTTGCCGCTATTCCCGAAACATTCTATACAGCCTACGGCTCACTTTCTCTTTCATTGCAACTCAACCCTGATGACAGGCTCTTAATACGGGGAGCCACGTCTACGGTCGGACTTGCAGCCATTCAGCTTGGTAAAGCCATAGGCGCAGAAGTGATTGCTACAACAAGAAGTGAACGAAAGGCAGACCTTCTCCATAGGGTTGGTGTAGATGGAGTTGTGCTCGAAGGAGAAGATTTCCGCAAGCGATTCTTGCAAGAATACCCAAGAGGGGCTACAAAGGTATTGGAATTAATCGGGGCTTCAACCCTTACGGAATCACTTCGCTTAACGGCTATGCATGGCATAGTTTGCCATACAGGTTTGCTTGGGAATGTATTCTCCTTGAAAGACTTTGACCCAATAAAGGAAATACCATCTGGCGTTTATCTCACCGGATTTTACAGCAACACTCCCACGCAAGAGCAAATTGCCGCAATGATGCAACTGATAGGAGATAACAATATTCATCCCGTAATAGCCGACAGATTTACTCTTAATGAAATAAGCAAGGCTCATATACTTGCAGAAAAACGTTCGCAAATAGGTAAGATAGTCGTGTCGGTTGAATAAGAAAAATGTAAAGCTCTATCAAGAAAGTTCTGTAGCAAAGTTACAAAAGAATTGCGAATGATAGGCTCCGGTGAATGATTTTGTCGCTCAGGTAGGGACGCGATTCATCGCGTCCACGTAGAATTTGGTATTACTAACTTCGGCTACCCCTATCGTCGCGGGCGCAATGTATTGCGCCCCTACCTGAGGGCCAAATGGATATGGTCGTGGATGAGTACTTTTTGTTCGAATTAATAGTCGTAATGTTGGGGAACGCGCAAAAATTTCGTAATTTTGTGGTCGGATTACCTGACCGATGCATGGACATTGGGCGGGTTGCGTAATAAATATATTCGATAATGGCAAAAATAGATAAGGAGGCGGTTAAGGAGGAGTTTGTTGAACTGCTGAAGTCTACGGGACGTGAAGGCGTGGATTACGTTTTGGAGGAGATCGAACGGCTCGGTTTCTTCGAAGCACCTGCATCGGCCAATCATCATCTGAATACGGAGGGTGGGCTGACGCTCCATTCGCTGAATGTAGCAAAGGCTTCTCTGGCTGTCTGGGAATCGATGAAGACTCTCGAACCGACGCTGGAGAAGGAAGTCACACGTGACAGCATCATCATCTCGGCATTGCTTCACGATATCTGTAAGGCCGATATCTATCGCCGGTCGGTAAAGAAGAAGCGTAATACTATCGGCCAATGGGAAGATTCTGAAGGCTACAAGCTCACCTATAAAAATTTCCCGATGGGTCATGGAGAGAAATCTCTCGTCATTGCCCTTTACTCTGGATTGGAACTTAGTGATGCTGAAATGCTTGCTATCCGTTGGCACATGGGTGCCTGGGGAGTCAATCAGCATAGTCTTGAAGATTGCAAGAACTATGATGTCGCCCGCAAGCTCTACCCTCTCGTCTCCATAATCCAGACAGGAGATTCCTTAGGCGCCTCCATCATGGAACGCGAGACTTCGGAATTAGATGAAGCTTAGTAAATTCTCCTTAGTAAATTGATATAAGGAGATGTTGAACAGGTCTCTTCCCTTGAGTTAAGGGGTATGTGGGGAAACGGAATAACGACGGTATATGAGGGCTAATATCATTTTTGTGCGCGAAAAATTCTCGGAATTCAATACGCTTTGTTTCGGGGATAGTTTGCCTCCCATAGAACTTCGGATAGGAACCGCGCGACGCGCCCTCGGAAGTTTCCGTTATCCGGCGAGATACAGCGCTATGAAGGAAAGAGGAATCGGGGAATGTCTGATTACTATCAGCAATCGCTTCGATATGCCTCAAAGCGAAATCGAAGATACCATTATCCATGAGATGATACATTACTGGATATGGCTTCAGCGTCTGGATAAAGAGCCGACCCATGGTCCTTCTTTCCGTGCGAAGATGAACGAGATTAACCGGCGATTCGGTAGAAAGATCACTATACGTCATCACTCCGAAGAGGATATCTCCAATTCTGACGTTGCCGTCAGGCCTCATTATCTTTGCGTCACTCATTGGCAAGACGGTACTTTGGGAATCACTTCCATCTCACGGACACGGATTTTCCAGCTTCATTCCACTTGGCTCTCCGATACAAGAATAGAAAAAATAGAATGGTTCTGGAGTCAGGATCCATGGTTTAACCGCTACCCTACCGCTCGATCGGCCAAAGCCTGGAAACTGACTCGGGAGGATTATGAGCAACACTTTGAAAAAGCCATGCGTTGTGAAATCGCCGGCAATGTCTTCCGCCCAGCAAAAAGATAAAGGCCTAAGGTCCGACGTTCGCTCTTTGCAGACTCGCGAAATTTTTATTAATTTTGCGGTCAGTCGAAGTGCCTGTGGCACCGCGCACCGGCCTAAAGGCCGACGTTCGCTCTTTGCAGACTCGCGAAATTTTTATTAATTTTGCGGTCAGTCAAAGTGCCTGTGGCACCGCGCACCGGCCCAAAGGCCGACGTTCGCTCTTTGCAAACTCGCTAAATTTTTATTAATTTTGTAGTTCTTTGACGAGGTTTTTAGTGAGAACTCAAGGTCAAAGCATACAAAAGTTTTCGGCAGTTTGATAAAGCCAATTGGGATATCTTTGATTATCATTTTGTTAAGGCTTGTCAAGCTAAGTATCAACATGTCTTTTAATGGCGTCAGATAGCCATTGTTCCGCAGGTAACAGAATTCCGCTAATTGCCAGAAATACCCTCATGTTGTACGTGAGGATGTTGCTGGTGATGGGAGTTTCCTTATATACGTCGCGGATAGTCTTGGCGGAATTGGGAGTCGTGGACTTCGGTATTTATAACGTTGTCGGAGGGATCGTCATCATGTTTTCGTTTCTCAACGGAGCGATGTCCCACTCGACCCAACGGTATTTGGCTTTTGAATTAGCACGTGAAAATGCCGACGGACTGAAAAGTATATTTAAGGCTTCCCTGACGATTCATCTGCTGTTGGCTGTAGGTGTATTGCTTTTAGCCGAGGCTATAGGTCCTATTCTGATTGACAGGGTAATGAACATTCCCCCGTCGCAACTTGACGCTGCCCAATGGGTCTATCAATGTTCTATCGCCGGATTGATACTGACCATCCTTCAGATCCCCTTTTATTCCGCTATCATTGCCCGGGAGAATATGCAGGTCTATGCATGGCTTGGAGTGTTTGATGTCGTTGCGAAACTTGGGGTTACCTTCGCCCTGGGCTGCTTTGCTTCCGGGAAGCTTAAATTTTACGCCTTGATGATATTGGGGGTGAATATTATTCAGTACGGGATTTATCTGGTCTATTGCAGAAGAAAATTCCCGGAGTGTCATCTCGGTTTGAATTTTGAAAAGAAGATTCTGGTAAGGCTGGGAAAATTCGCGTCATGGTCTACGTTGGGTACCCTATCTTGGTTGTGCAGATCTCAGGGATGCGATATCATCGTCAACATTTTCTTTGGTCCGGTCGTCAATGCGGCTTACGCGATAGCAACAAAAGTCAATGTCGCTGTCAATACTTTCGTCCAGAATTTCACGACTGCAATAAATCCCGGGATAGTCAAGACTTATTCTTCGGGGGAGTATGGGGAAATGGAGAGGCTGATCACATTGGGTGCGAAATTCTCCTTCTTTCTGCTGCTTCTCATTGTCTTTCCGATTCTTCTGACCACGGATAAAATCCTTCATTTCTGGCTCAATGACGTACCGGGATATACGACAGTGTTTACGCGCCTGATCCTGGTCAATTCTCTGTTGGAGTCTTTTACCGGGACATTATATGCCGGTGTTACTGCAACCGGGCGTATCAAACGTTATCAGATCGGAGCCGGGTTGCTGATTTTACTTAATCTGCCGTTGAGTTACCTGGCTTTACAGGCAGGTGGCTCTCCCGTTTCGGTGTTTATCATCAGTATTTGTCTAACGGTAGTCGCTGACGGGATAAGGATCGGGATTTTCAAGAGTGAGTTCCCGCAATTTTCCTTACGCCGCTTCTTTCAAAATTTCGGACTGCCATGTCTTAAGGTCGCATTGATTGCGTCTGTTATCTTTGTAATCAATGGATGGTGGTTTTCCAATGTCGTCTGGCCCGTAATAGTAATATCGGGAATGGGAATGATATTCCTGACAGAGTTTTTTGTGGGGATGACGAGCCGGGAACGCAATCACCTCCGAGGATTATTACCCTATGTTTTTTTCCGTAATCGTTCCTCTTTATAATAAAGAAGCCTATATCGAGAAAACGATCGCGAGTCTGCTTGAACAGACCTTTCAAGATTATGAGTTAATCCTGATTGATGACGGTTCGACTGACGGGAGTTTTCACAAGGCCTCATCTTTTTCGGATGAGAGGATAAGGATTTTCCGACAAAAAAACGGAGGGGTGTCAAAAGCACGAAACACCGGGATTGCCAAGGCGCGAGGAAATTACATAGCTTTTTTGGACGCCGATGATTGGTGGGATAGGGAATATCTGAGCAGAATGAAGGACATGATCCTCAAATATCCGGATTATAAGGTGTTCGGGTGCTGCAGTTGTGAGGTACTCCCTACCGGAAAGCAACGGGTCAATCCCATAAGAAAGCAGTTGGAGTCAGAGATTACGGTCCTGGACTATGATGCGGCTTTTCTTCAATCGATTGAATCCCCACTTCATACTTCGGCCACGATAGTTAAAGCTGATCTCATTGATTCCTTTGGTAATGATGACATTGGTAAAAGGCCTTTCACGGAGGGAATCGCGACGGGAGAAGATATTCTGCTTTGGCTTCGGTTGACCGCAGAGAATCCTGTAGTAATGTTGAGAGAGGTACTGTCGTATTATAATCGAAGAGATTTGAATTCCACCACTAATCGGACAGTGGCTTTGGGGGAGAATTTTACGTCAGTGTTGTCCTCAGAACTCAGGTTATATGCCAATAGTTTATCGGCAGACTCCATGACGGGAAGTCCGGGGAAGAATATGTCTCCTTTCTTTGAAAGACTCTCCCCCGGCAGAGCCCGCAATCGGAGGAAACTTATAACCCGGTTGATATTAAGCCGCATGAAAAGATATTATCTCTTTGATTATTCTGAGGAGGTAAAGACCATTTTGGATCCATGCGATCTTAAGGATGCCACAATCTCACAAAGAATTTTCTATAGCCTACCGAAGTCTATCGGGAGGTTAGCATATAACGCGTTAAAGGGTCGGCCACGGAATCGGGAATGAGGATTTTATTATTAAATGATTACTTAGAAGCGGGTGGGGCAGAAATAGTCTTTCACCGGATGAAGAGTTCGCTTCGTGAGTTAGGTCATACGGTAGAGACTTACTATGGGACGCCTTCTACGGATCTCACCTTAGGTTATTCCTCGGTTTATTCCTCCAGTTCAGCTTCGGGTCGTTCAACCCCTACAACTGCGGCTCTCTCCTTGGGTCTCTCCTTGGGTACCTCCTTGGATACCTCCTTGGATCAGTTCTTGGATAATCGCCTGTTACATTCTTCGGACTTACTTAGTTATGTGTATAACTTCAGATCGGCCAAAGCGTTAGAAAAGCTTCTAAAAAGGGAGCAATTCTCTTTGGTAGTTGTTTTCAACTATGCGTCGGTGCTCTCTCCTTCGATTCTGAGAGTCCTGAAAAAATACAAGAAGCGTCAAGGCTTCAAGGTCATCTATAATTCCCATGACGCTCATCTGATATGTCCTAATAGTGGATTGAATTATTTTGAGAAGGGAATGCCTAAGGTCTTTGAAGAGTATTTTTCTCCCCGATCGTTTGTTTGGAAAAGACTTGATCATCGAGGATTGCTCTTCAGCTGGTCGAAGAAACTGCAGTGGTTCACGTCCTATAGGCTTTTGAGATTACACAGAGTTTTTGATAAGGTCTGGTCACCGAGTAATTTTTTGGCTGACAGGATACGTAGATTTTATCCCTCATTGGAATGTCGCGTCTTAAGAAATCCTTGCTTGGAAAATGTTTCGGATTCTCCGGCTCCGAGACGTAAAAAATCAAAGTCAGCGGTTTGTCGTGTCGAGGAATCAAGGCGTTGCGTGACCCCCCTCCGGCCTTCAAAGCACGGCCCGTTGAAGTTATTGTTTATCGGGAGGCTGTCGCAGGAAAAAGGGATACTGCAATTTTTGAATGCTTTTTCAGGGATCAGAGCGGAATGTCACTTCGATATTTACGGGACCGGCCCGCTTGAAAAAGATATTGAGGTACAGATCCATCGATTAAGACTCCAAGGGAGAGTGCGTCTGAGAGGGAAATATTCACATGAGGAAATAATCAACCTGTTACCGGAGTATGACGCTCTTGTGTTGCCGTCGGTCGGAGCGGAATTTGCTCCGCTCAGTATTATTGAAGCCGCACTCAAGGGTTTGTTTATACTGACGCGACCGTTCGGAGGAATGAAGGAGATGGCCGAGGAGGCGGGTAATTATATCTTTATTGACGATCTGACCTCGGAATGTCTTGAAGAGGCGTTTGCCGGGATTTCAGAGTCGCAATTCAATCCGGTGGATCTTAGTGATTATTCAATGCCGGTATATACGGAGAATCTTCGGAAGGAGTTAGATAGGTTGGTCGGGAAAGTTTAGATTGATAATACTTTCTCTGTGGGGCGATTAATCGCGTCCCTACCTTAGAGCTTAGATTGATTATACCTTTTCTCCGCGGGCGCAAAGTATTGCGCCCCTACTTGAGGGTGGGAATATTGGCGAGGTGAATATGGGATCGGAAATTTTTGTGCCGGTAATCGGAATGTTGGCTATCATTGGGGAACTGATCTATGTGTTCAGGTTCAGGAGTCTCGTGCTTAAACTGATACTGTTGGTTTCCATTTGGCCTCAAATTACCCTGTTGGCTTATTCCTGTGGTCTCCCCTTCCCGTGGAGGTTGCGACAACATAGGATAGATTTCTCCGAAGAAACACTTCTTTTGGCCAATCTCCTATGCTTTGGTGGCAATCTGCTGATGATATGGGTCCTTAATCCTTTGCGTGAGAAGACGTTCTCTTTCCCGACGTTTCAGTGCTCACAGAAGTTATATTATGGACTCTTGGGCATCATATTGATTTCCGCCATCTTCTCCTATCGGAGAGTATTCGGGATTGATTCCCCCGTCAATTTGGCTACTGTCTATATCTCGGCGAATGTAATTACCTTGATGATTCGGCAACCCATCCGGAGTATTCCTTCAGTTTTGCATCTGGCGATTCTTCTGTTCGTGATAGCCGGAGGAGACCGGGTAGACAGCATCGCTTCGTTGATTATGCTGTTCATCATAGCCCGGGAAGGGCTCGGGGAAGAAAAAACGGCTGATGAACGAAAGTTAAAACTCAAGGCGATACTTCCGGTGCTTTTAATATTGTTCATCGTCGGAGTTGCAGCCGGACGGTATAGAGACGGGAAATCAGTACATGCCATTCTCTTCCTTCGCAGTATTTACGCCCAGCAGACAGTCTGCGACGTACTCTTCGTCTATCTATGCAGTGTGAAGGAATGGCTGAGCGACGGGTTCCAACCTCAATTAATGCTTAACAGCGTCTTCGGTCTTTTCCCCGGAAAGTTTTACGGCGCACTTTCCTCCTTTAATTATTCCATATTTCTCAATCGTAATTGTCTTCCAAATCCCGGAGGAGGGCTATATTATTCGGAAGGAATGTTGGTCTTCGGACCGTTGGGGGTGCTCGCTTACTTCTTTGTATATGCCAAAATCCTGTATTACCTCTTTCTGAAAAGCTCTAAATCTTATTGGGCTGCAGCAGTATTCCTGACTATGGTGGTAATGGTCTTCCGCACCCAATGGTATGGATTTATTTTCTGTTATAAGCCCATAATATTCTCAATCCTCTTTTGTATCGTATTCCGATCTCGCTTCAAAAGTATTTTAAGGAAGGAGAAACGGTCATAAGATTCATATCAGATCATCGAAACTCTTTCCACAGAAGAATAATATGACTATACTTCATCTTTGTAAGTTTTATCCTCCTATCGAGGGGGGAATAGAGATAATAAGTAAATTTGTTGTCGACAGTTTGCCGGAGGATAAACATATTGTCCTTTCGTTCAATACGGCCAACGTCACTGTCAAGACAGGCGATAAGAACGTCAAGATCATCCGGGCCGGAAAATTCGGAATGATAGCCAGTCAACCGTTATCGCTGCGTTATCTGCGTGAACTTAAGAGGGCATTGAAAAAGCATAAACCGGACGTGGTCCATATTCATTGGCCCAATCCTCTGGCGGCTCTCTATCTGCTCGGTCAGAAGAAGACGTTTAAGATAGTTGTGCATTGGCATTCGGATATCTTCGGACATGGGGTCTTACGCCCGTTGACAACCTGGTCAATAGAGAGGAGATTGCTGAAGGTAGCTGATGAGATAATAGCTACGAGTGAACCTTATCTTGAGGCGTCTCCGGCATTGAAAAGACATAGGGACAAGATAAAGGTCATACCCTGTTCGATTGATGAAAAAAATCTCGACCTTAATTCCTTAGAGAAAGATGAGGTCGAATCCATACGACGGAAATATGGTAACAAGAAGATTGTATTCTTTATTGGTCGCCACGTCAAATATAAAGGATTGGAGTATCTCTTGGAGGCAGAGAAACGGATTAAGAGCGATTGCGTGTTTCTTATCGCGGGCGAGGGTCAGTTGACCGAAGCCCTTCAGAATAAATATCAATCTGAAAGAATACATTGGTTAGGGAGAATATCCGAGATTGAAAAGCGACTTTATCTTCATGCGGCTGAAGTATTCGCCTTTCCATCCATTACTCCAAGTGAGGCATTTGGGGTAGCTTTGTTGGAAGCGATGTATTGCGGATGTGCTCCGGTTACCTTCACCATTCCTAAATCCGGAGTAAATTGGGTTTCGGTAAAGAATCAGACCGGTCTGGAAGCAGAGAACAGTAACAGCAATCAATTGGCCGGGGCGCTGGACTATCTTATCGAGAAAAAAGAATTAAGAGACAGGCTTTCAAGCAATGCCATGAAGAGGGTCAGGGAAATGTTTACCCGGGAGGTTGTGTCAGCTGAATACAGAGCGTTTTACAAAGAGTTAAGGGATGAGCTTTCAAGAGAAGATTCTGAATCTTCGCTCTGAGATCGACATGGTTCTCGATAAAGTCGTTGGCGGGCGCGTCATATTACCGGATACCCCCTACTATGGAAACGTCGGCGATATGATGATCTGGCAGGGTACGGAGGATTGGTTAAGACGTTCCTGTCGGAAAATATTGTCCCAATCGAGTAATAAGACATTCCTTTATCAGGAGATTGATAAAGATGTCACCATAGTGCTGATGGGAGGAGGTAACTTCGGGGATTTATGGAGGATACATCAGGATGACCGAATGAGAATCATCCGGAGATATCCCCGGAATAGAATAGTGATGTTGCCGCAGTCTGTAAGGTACGAAGATAAAAATCTGATAACCCAAGATGCTGAAATATGTAGCGCTCACCATGATCTTCATCTATGTGCCCGGGATTTAAGAAGCTATGAATTTCTGAGCCATTATTTCCCAAAGAATAGCATTTATCTCGTACCTGATCTTTCTTTCGCCGTCGATCCATCAAGGGTAAACAATTATATCCAAAAAGCAAATTCTGATCGGCTGCTCTATCTGCGTCGGGAGGATAAAGAGTTATCAAAGACATCTCCCCTCTCCTTCCCTGGAGCAGAGGATATCGGAGACTGGCCTTCTCTGACTGCTGATTATAAAAGATTCGATTATTTCAGGAAATCTTACGGATTGAGCAATAGACTTCGCACTATTCCATTCCTTCGCAGGATGGTCAATAAAAGTATAGATATTGGAGCCGTAAAATTTCTCAGGGATTCATTGGTGAAAGACGGTTGTCGGTTTCTTTCCTCTTATTCCGGGATAGTGACTACCCGACTTCATGCGATGATACTCGGGGGTATGCTTCAAAAGAAGGTGGGATTTATTGATGACGCTAATGGCAAAATATCTTCATTCGTAGAAACCTGGCTGAAGGATGTGGAGGGTCTAACAGAGTATGGAGGCTAAAGTTTCGGTATTGATACCGGTCTATAATGTAGAAAAATTCATCGAGAGATGCGCCCGCAGTCTGTTTTCCCAGACGATGAAGGAGGGTATTGAATTTATCTTTACCGACGATGCGTCGGAAGATAGAAGCATGGAAATCCTCAAGGGGGTCATTGAGGATTATCCTGAACGCAGGCATCAGATCCTTTTGCTTCATCATCCAAGAAACTTGGGCCTCGCTGCAGCACGCAAGACCGGTTTCCGGGCATCCTCAGGGGATTATGTCATCCATTGTGACAGCGACGATTGGGTCGAACCGGAGATGTACGGAATGATGCATGCCGAGGCTGAAAGAGTTGATGCAGATCTCGTCGGTTGCGATTTCATTTATGAGACTGGACAGGGGCCAATGGTCAAACACGAATCTTTCGATCTTTCTCCGAGAGATCAGTTAAAGGCGCTGTTGAGAGGTGGAAACAATCTCCCCTTGGAAGTGACTGTCTGGAACAGGATGATAAAAAGAAACCTCTATAACTGCTTTGGCCTTCAGACGCCGGATGTCAATAAATGCGAGGATATCCCGCTCTCAGTAGCCGCGCATTGTTTTGCGAAAAGGATAGGCTACGTCAATCGGGCTTTTTATCATTACAATACCCAAAATCCGACCTCCATCACCAATGGATTAAGACATACGTTTCATCCGGATGAAGAAGCTGTAGGGAATTTTATTCTCAAACTTGTAAAGGAAAACTTTGACGGAGACAGGGAGGTAATGGTTAGCCTCTATTCCAGACTGCATGCCATAAAAAGAAGACTGCTCCGTGAGTCGGCATGTTTTGATCCGGATAAGTTCCGAAGCCTTTGGCCGGAGATCCCTATTGAATCTCAAGCACCGGTTAAGACTAAAATCCTCTATTGGCTTGCCAGCAATAAATTTGACAGGGTTTTGAAATTCCTGACCCGGATAGAGAAAGTATGACTCGGGGATATGGGAATTAAGATTCCATACAAAATATATCCGGATCTAACAGGGATTATATCCATAACTAAGAGGATACTATCAGGGCATGGGACATGAAGTAGCGGTTTCTGTTCTGGTTCCTGTCTTTGGAGCTGAGAAATATATCGAAAGGAGTGCGCGCTCTCTGTTTGAGCAGACGATGCTGAAGGGAGTGGAATATATCTTTGTCAATGACGGTACACCCGACGACTCTATAAGGATCCTCAAAAAGGTAATCTCTGAATATCCTCAGCGTAACGAACAAGTTAGAATTCTTCATCACGAGAGCAACCGAGGAGTGGGTGCTTCGAGATTGACAGCCTTAACAGCCGCCTGCGGCAAATATATTATTTTCTGTGACAGTGATGATTATTTCGGGTCTGAGATGCTAAGAGAGATGGTCAAGACGGTGGAGAAACAGGAGGCGGATATGGTGATAGCAGATTATTACATTTCATATCCGAAGAAAGAGAAATTGATGAGGGTAGAATTACAAGGGTCATTGGAGGAAAGAATGACAGGTCTGCTTGATAAGTCCCTTCCTTCGATAGGATATATGCTTTGGAATAAGTTGATTAAGAAGAGTCTCTGTGAGATGATACCAGATCTATTCAAAGAGGGTCTTGACTACAACGAGGATCTCCTGGCAGTCTCGAAAATCCTGATGCAGGATCCCGTGATAGTCAAGGTCGACGGAGCCTACGCTCATTATATGATCCAAACTCCCGGTTCTATCTCGAAAACATTTACGGAAAGAGTAATTAGGAATCATTTCTTGGCTAACGAAGAATTAGGACGTTTTGAGAATAAACTCGGCAAGGAGTATAGCCAAAAATTAGATGCTAAAAGGTACAGAGATAGATTAACCGGATTGATCCATTCCCGGGGTCAGCTCCAGCAATATTGTTTCAACTTATATCCCACTATGAAATATGGGGATTATAAAAGGGAGATTCCAATCTACTGGAGAATCCCTTACAGACTGGCTTTATCGGGGAGTATAAAGGCATTTAATATATTGCGGGATGTAATGCTAAGCCTTAAGTCTATAATAATCAGAATGGATAAATCCTTGGCAATCCCTCGTCCGCGTTGAAGTAAAAACAAAAAGAATGAAGATGGACAAGAAGTTAATGGTGATTGCCGGCGGTGGACCGGCCGGATTAACTTTAGCTTACGAACTGGCTAAGACTTCGGAGTCTATTCATCCCGTTGTTTTAGAAGCTACCCCCCTATTCGGTGGGATTTCCAGAACTGAAAGTTATAAGGATAATTTTATCGACATCGGAGGGCATAGATTCTTCAGTAAATTGCAGCGTATAGTTGATATCTGGAAGGGAATAATGCCCGTACAATCAGCTCCTGCTAAGGATGATCCAGACTTTGGAAGTCTCCAAACTACTACAAAAAAGAAAGGGAAGCCGGAAGGTATTAAAGGTAATCCGGAACTCTCTGACAATGTCTTTCTCCAACGCCGACGCGTCTCACGAATATATTTCAACAATAAATTTTTTGACTATCCCGTAACTTTAAGGCTGGAGACTTTGAAAGCTATGGGATTTCGCACGACTGTAGAAAGTCTGGTCGGTTTCTTGAAGGCAAAGATCAGCCCTCGGCCGGAAACGTCACTTGAGAATTTCTATATCAATCGTTTTGGAAAGCCTCTGTATGAGATGTTTTTTGAAAACTATACCGAAAAAGTATGGGGCATCCATCCCTCTCGCCTCTCGGCTGATTGGGGATCTCAGCGGGTAAAATCCCTGTCTCTTTGGTCGGTCATATCTGATATGGCAAATAAGAAACTGAAGGGGAGAAATAAAAAGAAATCCGAGATTGAAACCTCTTTGATTGAGTCTTTTAATTATCCCAAATTCGGGCCCGGTCAGATGTGGAGTCTTATGGCGGAGAAAGCCATAGAGAAAGGTGCCGATATCCGGACAGAAGAAAAGGTAATAAAGATCCATGTTGGAAGAGACCGCAGAATTGAAGCTGTCACGGTGCGGACCCCGGATGGTCGCGTCAAGAGAATTGAATGCGACTTTTTTGCTTCGTCACTACCTCTTTGCGAGCTGATTGAATCGCTTGAAGGGATAGAGGTGCCCGAAGAGATCCGTCGGATTTCCGAGGGATTGGTTTACCGGGATTTTATCACTGCCGGCATCCTGCTTCCTAAACTTTCACTACGGAACAATACTAAAATAAAGACGATCGGGAATAGGATTCCCGATACCTGGATATATATCCAGGATCCAAAGGTCAGATTAGGTAGAATTCAGATATTCAATAACTGGTCGCCCTATATTGTCGCCGACAACGAAAACACAATGTGGATAGGATTGGAATATTTCTGCAACGAAGGCGATAATCTCTGGACGATGCCGGAAGAAGATTTTATTCGAATGGCTGTCTCCGAACTCGAAACTTTGGGCATTGCCTCCGCTAAGGATGTGATGGAGACAGTAAGGATCAGGCAGCGAAAGGCGTATCCGTCATATTCCGGTACATATCCGGAGATACAGAAACTGAGAGATTTCCTTGACAGCATACCGAATCTCTTTTGCATCGGTCGCAACGGTC
This sequence comes from uncultured Sangeribacter sp., assembly GCA_964439505.1. Lineage (GTDB taxonomy): Bacteria > Bacteroidota > Bacteroidia > Bacteroidales > Muribaculaceae > Lepagella. The sequence goes on along the minus strand of CAYTOR010000046.1, from coordinate 985 downwards.
AGCATCGCTACAATAACATGGACCATTCGATGATGACCGGATTGCTGACAGCTGATTATTTGTCCGGTGTTCTGAAGGATAGGAAACCGATTTGGAATGTCAATACCGAGACTGACTATAACGAAGAAAAATAACTTTTTCCTTAATTTGACAAGAAATAGAAACCCCTTAATTTGACAAGAAATGAAAAAGGCATCCCGCTTGGGATGCCTTTTATATTAGATGGCGGTCATTATCTGACCGGGCGATTACGGATTAGATCCAACGGACGTAAGCGAAGTCCATACGGTGAGGAAGTTCCACGTTCTTCGGATAGAGACGAAGAGCATAGCGGAACATGCCGGCTTCCTTGATCTTGTATTTCAAGGAGTAAGTATAAATGTCGCCTTCTTTCTTGACGATCTTGAGATCGGAGGTGCCGTCGAAAGTGCTTTCACCGTCATGTTCGCGGTAGTAGACTAATTCTACACCGATAGCGTCACCTAAGCCCTTAGTGTCGAGCTTGCAGGAGACTTCGAGGTCAGAGCCGGTAGAGAGGGCGTTGCTGACAGTGTCATCGTAGTTAACTTCGAGGACCTGGATTTCATTCCACTTGGATGCAACTTCTTCCTTCCAAGCAACGATCTCACGTGCCTTGGCGAAGTCATGAGCGGCGAGTTTAGTGGCGCGCTTAGCTTCGGGCTTGTAGAAGCGTGCGATATAGTCATCAAGCTGACGCTTCATGGTGAAGTGAGGTGCGATGTGGCCGATAGAACGCTTGATATACTGGATCCACTCGGGGCTATAGCCCTTGTAGTTCTTGTTGAAATAGAGAGGAATGATCTCGTTTTCGAGCATAGAGTAGATGGTAGCGGCGTCGAGCTGGTCCTGCTGGCTGTTGTCAGTATAAGTGATGCGCTCTGTCAGAGCCCAGCCGGCCTTTTCGTCCATGCGGTAACCTTCATACCACCATCCGTCGAGTACGGAGAAGTTGAGCACACCGTTC
>CAYTOR010000045.1:0-14825 GCA_964439505.1 uncultured Sangeribacter sp. | reverse complement strand
CCAACATGGGATCTGAGATCATCCGCGAAAACTTCCAGGGCTTCGCCGATAAGAAGGAGGCCGAGAAGGAAGAGATCATCTCCAAGACCAAGCAGGACGTCATGGATCGGCTGAAGCAGATCATCCGTCCGGAGTTCCTGAACCGTATCGATGAGACAGTGATGTTTACTCCTCTTGATAAGAAGGACATCCAGAAGATCGTCGACATTCAGGTCAATAGCGTCAGAAAGATGCTTGCTTCCAATGGCGTGCAGCTTGAGATCACCAAGCCCGCTCTCGAACTCCTTGCCGAAGACGGATATGATCCTGAATTCGGTGCCCGTCCTGTCAAGAGGACAATTCAGAGAATGGTGCTTAATCAGCTGTCAAAGGACATACTTGCGCAGAAGGTCGATAACGCGCATCCGATCGTAATCGACCGCAAGGGTGATGAACTCGTCTTCCGCAACGAATAATCTATCCCAAATATTTACGAATATATACGAAGATAAAAGACTTGGACCTCAGGAGGTCCAAGTCTTTTATCTTTTTTTGTGGGACGGGATCTTAATCGGATGCGGATAAGTGGTCCGTATGCTGCCCGGACTCCTCAATATTGCCCTGTTATCAAGGTGAAGATTATTAGAAGACCTTAAGTTCCTTATAGAGCTGATGGATGGGCAGCCCCATTACGTTGTAATAACTGCCGTCGATTTTCTCAACCGCTACGCCTCCGATCCATTCCTGGATACCGTAAGCGCCGGCTTTATCCATGGGATGAAAATTATCTATGTAATAACGTATCTCGGCTTCTGTCAGATGGCCGAACTTTACGTACGTCGTCGATGAGAAAGACGTTCGCCGTTCTTTAGTCGCCAACGTTACTCCGGTTACAACCTGATGGGTTTTGCCTGACAGGTCTTTAAGCATTTCGATGGCATCCTCTGCTGAATGGGGTTTGCCGAGTATTTTATCCCCGAGGATGACCAAAGTATCCGCCGTGATTATAAGTTCGTCGGCATCTAAATGCTTGAGATAGGCATCCGCTTTGATTCCGGAAAGATATAAAGGTACCTCATTGGCCGGCATAGTATCCGGATATTTCTCTTCCACGCCACTGATAGTCACAACGGTGAAGGGGATACGCATCATCTGAAGCAATTCCCGGCGCCTTGGGGACTTGCTCCCCAGAAGAAATCTATAGTTTTTTAAATTCTCTAACATGTCAGTATTGGAATAAGTAGGTAATGCTAAAGATATTACCTTCCTATTTGTATTATTATTAACAAGAACTTAGGCTCCGACCGCGGAAGTTGTCGGGGTCCAGGTATCCTGAGCTCTCATGACGGCTTCGATCAAATCGCGAGCGCAACCGTAGCCACCGCCTATCTTTGAGACGAAATCTACGGTCTGCAATACTTCCGAAGCAGCATCGTAAGGAGCTGCTGACAGACCTGCGAGGCGTAGACAGGGAAGGTCGGGGATATCATCTCCCATATAGGCAATCTCTTCTGTAGTCAGGCCGTTGTCGACGAGCCAGGATTCCAAAACCGGGATCTTCTTGCTGACCTTTATGAATACGTCTTTGACGCCGAGGAGATTGAAACGCTTTACGATGCGATCGGTCTTGCAGCCGGTGATGATGCATATTTTATAACCGGCTTCTATGGCGACCCGGATTGCGTATCCGTCGTGGAGATTAGTAGTGCGGAGGGGTTGACCGTCTTCGTCAATCTGAAGAGTGGCCGACGACAGGACGCCGTCAACGTCAAAGACGAACGCCTTTATTTTGCTTAGGTCTTTGCCTATTTTGCTCATATCGGTATATCTTATTTAGGGTTTTCTTATTCTCTGTTCTTATCTCATTCTAAGCGGGCGCAATGTATTGCCCCCTACGTTTATGCCATGATTCCTCATTCTCTGTGGACGCGATTAATCGCGTCCCTACATTCTTCTTCCTCGTTCTTCGCAGGCGCAATGTATTGCGTCCCTACATTCTTCTTCCTCATTCTTCGCGGGCGCAATGTATTGCGCCCCTACATTCTTCTTCCTCATTCTTCACCGTTCTTTGAATAATTGGAGATGGATTGAGAGAGGAGGCGATAGATTTCAGAGATATGGGGGGATTGGGCCAATTTGCTCAGATGATAGTCTATCACTTTCTGATCGCCGCGTGCCGCCGGTCCGGTCTGGGCTTCTTGGGGAGTCGAGGTCCTGAGTTTGGCGACGGTCTGCTCCAACAGCGGTAGGAGGATCCGGAATTCCAAACCTTTTTCAGCCAGATAGTCAGACGCTATGGAGCAAAGATGGTTGGTGAAATTGCACGTCAGGACGGCTGCGATATGATAAGCGGCCCTGACTTCAGAATCGGCTTCTACGATGTCGTTAGATATCGGGGATGCTAATTCTTTAAGCAGAAGCAATGTTTGTGGGTCAGACGCTTCCAACAGAAACGGGATGGTGGTATAATCCATTTCAACTCCTTTCGTAAAAGTCTGCATGGGATAGAAGACGCCTAATGGTGTACCTGCAGGAAGGGCCTCGGTAAGTACGGATATCGGAATGCTGCCGGATGTATGTACAACTATCGGGCGCTCATTGACGGGCAATGCAGAAATCTTATTACATATCATTTCACTGACTTCCTTGATAGCCCGGTCTTTAACGGCAATGATGATGTGGGTGGCCTGATTAAAAGATAAATTTTTTTCCCGTGCTGACAGGAGTTCGACATCTTCCCCCGCACGGAAGAAGGCCTCAGCCAGATGACTTCCGACATTCCCTTTCCCCAAGATGATAATTTTTGGCTTCGTTATTCCCTGATTATTAGTGACCATAAATATCTTATCTTTCTGAGCGTTTTCCAATAATGCGGCTATTCCCATGGTCATTCGGAAGTTGAGCTCCACGCCTCCGCGAATTCTTCCTTCGGAATCAGCCATCATGTCTATTCCTACGAACCCTGAGTATTCCGGTGCAACTTTTTCAAGCGCATCTTTCTGGGCTTCAATAAATTTAAAAGTGAATTCCGGAGCGTCATTTCTAATAAGGGCTATGACCTCTTTCTGCGTTTTAAGGATATTTCTTATATAGTGGCCGTCTACGGTTGCCTCAAACAATGAAATTCCAAGGAATTTAGCCTTCCCGGATTCTAACTTCCACTCGGTAGCGAAGTCTATCTTCTTATCATCGAAGAAAGTTTCTCCGATGACGTGACCCTGTCGGCGTATACCACCGCGGAGCCATTGAGTCAGTTTTTCATCGTCAATAGTATCGTCAGCTAACAATACTCCTCGTCCGGAACTGCTCCAAGGATATTTAAAAAATACTTTCCCCTTCTTCTTTTTCCAAGCCAAAGCCTCCTCTACATTTTCAAATCTCAGGGGGAGGGGTGATAGATGATTCTTCAATCCGGAGGTCTCAAGGTTCCGGTTGAGTTCCCGATTGAATTCGATTGTCGTAGCGCGGTCTGAAAGGCTTCGGATCAGTTCAAGTCTTTTGCGGTCGGGTAGCAAAGATTCGGGTGCGCCCCATCGGCGAAGAGTAGATACAAGGTCCGGGGTCCAATTCCACGGCCGGAATTCATAATCTTCCGGATGGGAAGCCATTTCCTTGAAAAAATAAGATGAATTGTCCGGGTAGATGCAACGTTTGTCTATCATCTTTTCCGGGTTCATTGCCGGAGTGTCAAGAAACAGGATGAAATCCTCCGGACCGGCATAGCGAAGTTGGTCGGGCGCCAGTCTTTTACGCAGATTGACGACCGAGGCCGGAGGAGTATAGGAATCCTTGAACTCTGCCAAAGCGTAATCAGCTTCAGGATTAAATACATAGATTATACGCTTGGTCTTTTTCATTCTTCAGACAATGGCGAGGATTGGAAAGTTTAACATTTCATAAGCTATAGCCAATATGGGTTCTGCTTTAGAAAAAAATACCCGCCGGAAGACATGAATGAAATCCGGCGGGTGATATTTTAATCTCCGGAGACCGGAGGGGTGGTATTGAACTCTCCGCAGACCGGAGAGATGAAGATCAATCTTTCAGGTGGTCTTTCTCCTTAAGGGGATTGGAGAAATAAAGCTTATGTTCGATATATTCCTGGGTAGCGATCAGAGTAGGTTTCGGGAGCTTCTCGTAGAAACGGGAGATTTCGATCTGTTCGCGGTTTTCGGATACTTCCTCGAGATTATCAGTGGAAGCAAATTCCTGAAGTTTCTTTTCCAGCTCCTTTTTGAGGTCGGAGGCGATCTGATTAGCGCGTTTTCCGATGATGCAGACTGTCTCGTAAACGTTACCGGTCTGCTCTGCCATTGCGATCATGTCGCGGGTGACAGTGTTAAGCGGAGCATTAGTCTTCTTATAATCCATATCTTATATTCAATAATTAGGAGTTTTCAATCCTTTACGTGATGACGGGAGAGGTTATAGATATTCTGAGCTTCCTTGAGGTGTTTTGATTCAGGGAAATTATTGGTGAATGAGTAATACTCATCAATTACATCCCGGTATCGTTCCTCTTTTCTTTCATCTACACTCTGCTTGGCTTCCTGATATTTTGATTTAAGAATCAGAAGCTCGAAGTCTTCACGATATTTGGAGTAGGGGTAAGTCTTTAGGGCGTTTTGAGAAGTGATGATAGCAGCCTGATAGTTATTCCCAAGGAAGTTGCCCATGTTATAGTAAAGCTGGGCATTCTGTAATTCCTTTAAAGTAAGCTTATCCTGCATCTCGAAGATCGCGTTTTGGGCGATAGTGACTTTATCGGAGCGCGGGAAATAATCGAGGAAAGACTGCAGTCCTTCTATGGCTTTTATAGTGCTTGTCTGGTCGAGCTGGGGATCCGGGGAGTCGAGGTAATATCCGTAGCCGTTATAGAAACGCGACAACTCGGCATATTTCCCTTTGGGATATCTTGAGATATACGTCTTGAAATAAACGCCGGAATTGGGGTAGTCCTTATTTTCATAGTACGACATTGCGAGCAAGAAGAGGGCCTCTTCGCCGTCGGCCGTACCCCTCAGAGGGGTAATCAGATCGGTAAGCAAAGTGATGGCCTGAAGATATTTCTTCTGGTCGTAAGCCTTTTTTGCGTAAGCATATCTATAGTTGACGTCGCGTGATTTGAGAACTTTAGTGTATTCTCCGCATCCTCCGAAGAGAAGGGCCACGACGGCGATAATCAGGAGTTTTCCTTTCATTGTCGGTCACAAAGCACTTTGAAATGCAAAGTTAGCAAAAAAAATCGGAATTTTCACTATTTTTTCTCAAAAAATAGCGAAATCACTGCGTAATTCTTCGAATCCGCGTCGAAAGAAATATTGGGAGTAGTCTTTGGGACGCAATATATCTTCTCCGGCTATTACAATGTCGGCATCGAGGGGCACCCTGCCTTCAGCCCTGGCTTCCGCGTCGCGCCCTTCGGAGAGTTCCATTTTTTTGAGAGCCTGATTAAGCTCTTCGGTCGACAAGGAGGATTCGATTTCAGCGACTGCATTCAGATAATGAGATTTCCCTCCGCCCAATGCCGGAGATTCGTAATGTGTAGAGGAGTAAATCGAGTCGGAGATCATCGCCAGTTGATTGAGAGCGCTGATGAGGTGAAGTTCCCGGGGTTCGCAATTTGACCCCAAACCAATTACATATCTCATATCAGATGGGAATGGCCGGAGAGGATTGGGATTCAGCGGCGGAATGAAGGGTAATGAGGGTGATTTCGGGAATCGCACCGATTCGGAAGGGCATCCCGACTTCGCCGGCGCCGATATTTACGTAAAGTCTCATCAGGTTGCCGTCATTGGCCTTACGGGAATAAAGGCCTCCCCAGGTCTTGTAGCGGAATGACGACGGACTCCATTTCTTATCGCCTATCTTGATCTCTGTCTGCATGGCGTGGGTATGGCCTGAAAGAGTCAAGTCAATGTTACTGATATCGATCACTTCCCTTAGCCAATGTTCCGGGTTATGGGTCATCAGGATTTTAAAGCGATTGTCATTTAGATTCTTGACCGAATCTGCTGAGAGTGGATAGGCGTCGATAAGATGACCATATTGATGGAAAGGGGGTTCGCCCCAGTTTTCGACGCCTATGAGTTGGATAGTATCCCCGGCGGATATTATTTCCGTACGTTCGTTGTCGAGCAGATGCCAGCCGATCTGACGCTGCCAGTTGCGCAGCAACTGGAGATTTTCGGCCTTTTCTGCCTGTGAGGGCCATTCTACGTAATCGCCGTAGTCGTGATTGCCCAAGACGGAGTAAACCCCGTAACGAGCCTTAAGTCCGGCCAGCGCCTTAAGGAAGGGCTGGAGTTCTGTCGATTCCCGGTTGACAATGTCGCCGGTGAAAAGAATAAGGTCGGGGTTCAGGCTATTGACTGAGTCGCATAGTCGGGAGACAAACCGGGTATCCTGGCCCCATGTGCCGACATGGAGGTCGGAAATCTGGACTATCCTGAATCCCTCGAAGGCTTCCGGAACTCTTGGAGAGGAGATGGAGACTTCTACTATATCGATCTGCTTGCGAGTCACAAGTGCGCCCCACCACATTGCTATAAATGATATCAAGGCCAAAGGAAGTCCGATCCATTTACCGGTTTTCCAGGTCTTGGCGCGTAGTAAGCGCGGGACGCCTCCGATGATGGAAAAGAGGCAGAAGATGATTTTGGGTATATAGACAGTCAGGTATGAATAGAACCCCCACATCTGGAATTCTATTCCTCTTCCGGCGTCCCGACGGGGAAGGAGAAGACAGATCAGGAGGAAAATCCAGCATAGCAGGGCTGAGCAACCGTAAGCGCGGCTCCATCCTCGTCCGCGTGAATTGCGGCGTATATCAAAGTATATGTAAGCATCAACGGCCAATGACACTATGAGCAGTACCACGGCCATAATCAAGGGGATTCTCATTTTATTCGAGACCGCCGAGGATTGTGCGGAGTTTGTTTTTTAGCGGGTTGGCATACATTGTCAGCATCATCGTCATCAGGAAATCCCGTTCTTCGGCTGTAATGTGGGGCAGATCTACCTTATCTATCTGAGAATTGAAATAATTCAGAGTCTCCTGCTTCTGTTCGGGAGTATAGTTGCCTTCGAAGCGTGTTGAGTCGTGAAGGATATCGAAAGCAATGTAGTTGATAGGGAAGATCATGTAAGACCTATGGATAGCCTGGTCAATGATCTTGACGACGTAGCGGGCGGAAGTGTTGTTGTCCTTGAATGTGCCTATCTGATCGAGTTTGGAGTTGATACGCGGAGTCATCTGGAAATGCACCTTCCCTTTGAATTGCAGCAATCCTGTCTCCATGGAGAATAGGTCGTCGTGCTGGGATTTCTTGAATTCCGGATTGCGGCGACGCATAAGGAATTCGCGGGCCTTCAGATAATCGTTGGGGTCATATTCATAACTGATCGCAACCGGCATGAGATTGATCTCCTTCAGTCGATCCATGAAAGAGCCCTCTCCAGAGATTGCCAGCATCTTGACCAGAGATTCCTGGGTATGATCCGAAGAGTCTTTAGCGCGACCCTCCCTTTGGGCGATCCATACGGATTCATGCTTTTCAAGGAGGCAGTAATGGATATAGGCGGAAAGTTTTTTTGCGGCCATAAGCCCTTCCCGAAGTCCGGTGTTGCGCTTTACGATGAAGCTTTTGTTGAGGCGCACCAGATCGCTTATCCAATCGAATATGAGGAGATTGTCGCCTATCGCCACTTCCGAGGTAGGCATGTTGCGGCGCAGGAAGGCCAGATTAAGAAAAGAGGCATCCAGAACAATATCCCGATGATTGGTGATAAATGTATAATTAAGAGAGGGATTGAAGTTTTTTACTCCGCCGAGTGTGATTCCGGCGGTAGTAGTCTTAGCGAGCATTTCCAGAAACGGGAACATCACCTGATGCTGGAAATCATACTTATTATCTATTTTCATCAGTTCCTCAAGAAGGACCGGGAGGTCGCGCTCCGGAATGGCGTATTTGAGCGCGTGGAGGAAACCGGGTTCCTTCACAAGGCGTTCCATGGTAGAATGGAAGACTCGGTCTTCAAGAGGAGCTATGTCGGAGAAGTCTATATCTTGGGTCATAATGCAAAGATAATCATTATTCTCAAAAGGGGATAGAGGAGAGGATAATGAAAATAGCTTGGAATCTAAAGAAATGTTAAATCTCTCAGAATTTCCCCTGTCTTAGGAAAATGTGGAAGGACAGGAAATGGAGTCAGGCGTTTTGAGAGGTATAATTTCGCCATTTTTCTATCAGCGCTTCCATGTCGGGAGGGATGGGGGCTTCGAAATCCATCTCTTTGCCGGTCACGGGATGACGGAAACCAAGGGTCTTGGCGTGGAGGGCCTGACGCGGACAGGTCGCGAAGCAGTTTTCGATGAATTGTCGATACTTGGCGAAGGTCGTGCCTTTAAGTATTTTATCTCCTCCGTAGCGGGCATCGTTGAAGAGAGGATGGCCTTCAGAAAGCATGTGGACACGGATCTGATGAGTGCGCCCGGTCTCAAGAACGCATTTGACGAGCGTCACGTAACCGAAATTTTCCACGACTTCGTAGTGGGTCACGGCATGTTTTCCAATCGTCGGGTCCTTAAAGACTGCCATCTGGAGTTTATTGCGAGGATTACGGGCGATGTTGCCAACGATCGTGCCGGTTGGCTCGGGGAAGTTCCCCCAGACGAGTGCCCGGTATTCGCGCCGCGTCGTCTTGTTGAAGAATTGTTTTCCGAGATCGGTCTTGGCCTCCGGAGTCTTGGCTACTACGAGCAGTCCGGAAGTGTCCTTGTCGATACGATGCACGAGTCCCAACCTTGGGTCCGACACGTCATAATCCGGGTCATCCTTGAAATGCCATGCCAAGGCGTTGACCAGAGTGCCGGTATAATTGCCGTGTCCGGGGTGGACCACCATCCCCGCCGGTTTGTTGACCACGAGCAAAGCATCGTCTTCATAGACTATCTCCAGCGGGATGTCCTCCGGGATGATCTCCAGTTCATAGCGCGGACGATCCATAACGATACTTATTACGTCGCCCGGCTTAACTTTATATGAGGATTTGACAGGTCGGCCGTTGGCTATGATGCAGTTTGCCTCCGCCGCCTGCTGGATACGGTTGCGGGAGGTCTTTTGCATCCTCTCCACGAGGAATTTATCTACACGGAGAAGTTTTTGACCGGAGTCGGCGACGAATCGGAAGTGTTCATACATTTCCTGACCGTCGGAAGTCACGAAGAGAGGTTCGACGATTTCATCCGAGTTTTCCTCTTCGGAATCCTCTTCATCCATTATTTCGTCGGAGTTTTCCTCTATGGAATCCGGACCGTCTGTTAATTCATCTGAAATTACTTCAGTCTCAATATTTTCCGGGGATTGCTTATTCGACGTGGGCTCTTCGACTATATCATTGATTTCCATGGTTATAGTCTCTTTAACGTTGTGGGAATGGTTGTACTCGTGGACGCAAGAATCGCGTCCCTACCAGATGCGGTAGTTGGTGCGGTTAATAGTATTCGATTTCTTCTACTTCTTCTACGGTCTGAGTTCCGGTTGAAGATGAGGAGGAAGAGGATTGGGATCCTCCGGTGGAAGTTTTGGATTCCGCATTGGGATCATAAAGTGGAGCGCCTCCGTAGTTAAAGTTGAAATCCTTTTCTCCGTTGTCGATGAGTTCCTGGCGAGTCGCCATCAGTTCTTCATTCTGAAGGGAGTCGCGAATCTCTGCTAATCTGCCGTCATATACCTGGACTACGATCGAGGCATTGACCGGAACTTTCTGCATCTTTTTGACCGGCACGCCATTGGCAAGAACTTTTACTATGCAGTCGTTGTCGCCCAGGACTTTGACGACCCGGACATTCTTGAATCCGAGTTCCTGCAGGCGTGCGAGACCTGATCGCGGCGAGAAGCTTTTGAGTGCATCTTCCATAGGATGGTTATCATCGTCGATGACTACCTCCTTCGGATGAACCGCATTTATATAGAGAAAAATCTTTCGCCCGGGCTTTACGACCGATCCGGCCTTCGGATATTGCTCAATGACATAACCGGGCCGGACATTATCCTTGTAAAGAGAATCCCGGATATCGACTTTAAAGCCGTGGTCATGCAGGATTTGAATCGCCTCGGTATAGGATTTATTTTCGATGGCGGGTACTCTATCTGACTGGCCATGCTTAGTGAAGATCGCTATCGAGAAGTAAACGATGCAAATTCCCAAGGCGGCTACCAATATGATGATCAGTAGATTGGTTATTATCGGATGGCGTCCGGCCAACGAATTATATGATTTATTTTCAGAGTTGCCGCTCATAAATAAGACTTAAATTCATAATGATTCAGCCATGCAAGAGGTATTACATGGCTATTGAAATTCAAAGTTATAAAAATTTTTTGAGAAATTTGCGTTTTTTCCCCTATTTGTTGTTATTATTCGTTTTTATCGGGGAGATATTTTGAATATTCCCCCTTATAATTGGAGATAATACCTCTTCTCTGTGGGCGCAATGTATTGCGCCCCTACTGGGGGGAATCAGGATTTGGAGACTCTGCGGAAGAGGTAGAGGCCGATGAGGAGATAGATGATGTTCGGAATCTCCATCGCGATAAAAGGACTTGTATATCCGTTGATTGCGAATGAGGACGTCACGGTGGAGAAGAGAATATAACTGAAACTCAACGCTAATCCTATACCTATGTTGATCCCCATTCCCCCTTTTACCTTCTTGGAACTCAACGACATCCCGATCAGCGTCAGAATGAACGCGGCGGCCGTCGCGGCATAACGCCGTTCCTTCTCAATCTCAAAAGCTTTGATATTCGCTACGCCTCTCATCTTTTGTTTTTCAACGTATTCGGTAAGTTGAGGTGTGGTAAGGGTTTCCTGATCATTGACCGAAATGAGAAAGTCTTTAGGGTCAATAGGAATGACGGTATCCAATTTATAACCTTGTCTTACAGTTTCCTCCATACCGTTGAAGTCCCTTATCATATAGTCATTAAGAGTCCAATGATATTGGCGGGTAGTGTCGTAGCGGGCGGTTCGGGCTGTCAGGCGCGAAACGATTGTCTTATCCTTGAACTTATCCATTGAAAACCGGTAACCCGTCTTGTTATGATTCTCGAATCGACTCATGTAGACGACATTGCCGGGGGATGCCATCAGCTGGATGTTGGAACCCGATTCAACGCTTTTGTTTTTTACGTATTTGTTGGTATATGCGATTCGGGCTACGTTGGTCGGCGGAATGATATAATTGGACAGAGCAAACGTCAAGGCTGCCAAGATAGCGGCTCCTATCATATAGGGGCGAAGTAAGCGCTTATAACTCACTCCACTGGATAGGATGGCTATGATTTCAGAATTGCCGGCAAGTTTGGAAGTGAAGAATATGACAGCAATGAAGACAAAAAGGGGAGAGAGTTGATTGGCGAAATAGGGGAGAAAGGAAGCGAAATAATCGAAAAGTGTCTCCTTTATGGGAGCCGTCAGAAATGCGTCCAGTTTCTCCGTTATATCAAACATGGCGATGACGGCCAGGAACAGGATGGTCGCCATGATGTAAGTGCCGAGAAACTGCTTAAGGATGTAGCGATCGAGAATAGTGAAGCGAAGAGAGCGAAGAAGCCAATCCTTCCCCTTACGGAAGGGGGAAAGAAGCATCGGAGGGATCGATAGGATTCGGCTTTTCTTTTTCGCTGTCATAGGGTTTTACTCAAATTGCAGTCTTATTTATTAGACCCCGTCCCACAAAAAATGTTAAATCCAGGGTCGCAGATGTGCCCCGAATTTGGCCTTGCAGCGTGAAGGAGTTTAGCGGGCTAAACGACTGAACCAAAAGGCCGAAGGCGGGGTGCAGCTGCGGAACGGTGGTAACTTTCATTGCGAAAGAGAGGTCATTGTTTTAATTGTTTTAACTATTTTACAAGTCTGTAGTTTAAAATAAAATGTATAAGAAAATTTAAATCTTTATCTTTCTTATACCATCCTTCAAACTCCATCCTCTGATTAAAAATTACTTTTGCTCGGTGTCTTTCCGGTGAATTTTGCCCATCTCTCCGGTCACAATTGGAAATTGCTCCCTCCGAGATAGACAAAATTCCCTCGAAAATCCACCGCCCTGAATTTAACATTTTTTGTTAGACGGGGTCTAAGACTAATTATTTTGGGAAACTGTCTTACAATACTCTGCAACCTTACAGGAGGATTCCTTACAGGCGTCGGGTTACGCGTTCTATCATCGTGCGTTTCCAATCCGCGAAATCCCCGGCGATGATATGCTTGCGGGCTTCTCCTACGAGCCATAGATAGAAACCGAGATTATGGATTGATGCAATCTGCATGGCAAGCAATTCATTAGATATGAAGAGATGGCGCACATAGGCTTTCGAATAGACCTCATCGACGTAGGTCGGTCCGCCTTCATCGAGCGGGGAGAAGTCATCGGCCCATTTTTTATTGCGCATGTTCATGATGCCGTTACGGGTAAAGAGCATACCGTTGCGTCCATTGCGTGTCGGCATGACGCAGTCCATCATGTCGACCCCGCGGTCGATTGCTTCGAGGATATTGGCCGGGGTACCCACTCCCATAAGATAACGGGGCTTATCGGTCGGGAGAATGTCGTTGACAATCTCGATCATCTCATACATCTGTTCCGTCGGTTCGCCTACCGCCAATCCTCCGATAGCATTGCCGTCCGCTCCGTAGTCGGCTACTGCCTTTGCCGCTTCCCGACGCAGGTCGGGATATACGCAACCCTGGACAATGGGGAAATAGGCCTGGGAATAACCGTAAAGTCCTTCCGTCTCCTTATATCGGTCCCATCCGCGTTTTAGCCAACGCATAGTCAGGGCAAGGGAATTCTTGGCGTAGGTATAGTCGGAAGTTCCGGGAGGGCACTCGTCGAGAGCCATCATGATATCGGCGCCTATAATGCGTTCGATATCGACAACCCCTTCGGGAGTAAAGAGATGCTTAGAGCCGTCGATATGACTGCGGAAATACGCACCTTCTTCCTTGAGTTTCCGAATCGAGGAGAGGGAGAATACCTGAAATCCTCCCGAGTCCGTAAGAATAGGCCGGTCCCAGCCGTTGAACTTATGGAGTCCTCCGGCCTGTCGGATTATGTCGAGGCCCGGGCGCAGATAGAGGTGATAAGTATTTCCGAGAATTATCTTAGCGTCGATATCGTCGCGCAGTTCGCGGAAATGCACGCCCTTGACACTTCCCACAGTGCCGACAGGCATAAATATAGGGGTAGGAACCAAGCCATGGTCGGTGGAGATCATTCCGGCGCGGGCATTGGTCCCCGGGGCTGTAGCTTCAAGTTTGAAATCCATATTCCGGTCAATTCAAATTCGTATACTCAAGAAATCCATACGTTACTCTCCACTGTCCTAAGTGGAGAGTGACAACATTACACGAAAAGCAACCCAATAATTTTGCAGATCACATTTCACTGTAAATCGGAAAGATTCCTCAAATCCGATACAAAGTTACAAAAAACTTTACGTTCAGACAAAAGTAACCCCGGATTCGTTCTGCTCAAGGCAGTGAATCCGGGGTTTCAAAGATTGGGAACTTAGTTTTCGGAAATGGAAGAGTTTCCAGAACCATTGTTGATTATTTCCGAAACTTGGTTGATTATTTCAAGAAACTTGGTACTTTCGGTTTTAGAAATCGAAGACTTCGGTGGTCATTGTGGCCAGGGATTTGAGCTCAGGCACAAGACGTTTGAAATGCTCGGTTTCCGAGTGGGCCTGAAGGTCTTCCTTCGAGTTCCAGGTCTCGATGATCATAAGGCGGTCGCTGTTGGTCAGCGAGCCGTAGAGATCGTAGGAGATGCAACCTTTGTCGCGCAGTGAGAAAGAGACGAGTTCGATTGCTTTTTCGATTACTTTTTTTCTCTTTTCCTCCTCTTCAACTATGAAGGAAACATTAAGTCTAACCATAATATAGTATTTGAATAATTATCTGATTTTTTGATAGATAAGATTCTGAAGTAAAGTAATGGTTATAAAAAGTGAAGGAGCCATAAAATTGAAGCGTGCCGACCGGCACGCTTCAAAATTTACACTTTTCTATATCTGATTATTTTACTTCTTCGAAGTCTACATCGGTGATATCTTTTTCTTCCTGGTGGGGAGCTTCAGTCTGGGCTGCACCGGCGGCTGCACCGGCTGCGCCTCCCTGTTGGGCGTTATAGATATCCTGAGCTGCTGCCTGAAGAGCATCTGTCAGAGCCTTTTCTGCAGAGTCGATGTCTTCGACAAGTTGATTCTTGTGGACTTCTTTCAGTTTTTCGAGAGCTGCCTCGATGGGTGCTTTCTTGTCGGCCGCCAGTTTGTCGCCGAGTTCATTGAGCTGCTTCTCAGTCTGGAAGATGAGTGAGTCAGCGTGGTTGAGCTTATCAGCGCGTTCCTTTGCCTTCTTATCGGCTGCTTCGTTAGCTTTCGCTTCGTCACGCATACGCTGGATTTCAGCATCTGTCAGACCGCTGGAAGCTTCGATACGGATTGACTGCTCTTTACCGGTAGCCTTATCCTTGGCGGATACGTTCAGGATACCGTTGGCGTCAACCTCGAAGGTTACTTCAATCTGAGGTACACCACGCGGAGCGGGAGCTATACCTGCAAGGTTGAATTCTCCAAGAAGCTTGTCGTCGGCTGCCATAGGACGTTCACCCTGAAGAACGCGGATTGTAACTTCAGGCTGGTTATCAGCTGCAGTCGAGAAGGTCTCGCTCTTACGGGTCGGGATAGTGGTGTTAGCGTCGATCAGTTTTGTCATTACACCACCCATAGTCTCGATACCGATTGACAGAGGCACAACATCAAGAAGAAGTACAT
>CAYTOR010000044.1:0-15080 GCA_964439505.1 uncultured Sangeribacter sp. | reverse complement strand
CCTCGAAAATTCACCGCCCGGAATTTAACATTTTTTGTGGGACGGGGTCTAACATATCCCTTTCTGTCCATTCACGGTAATTCACCCCGGCTCGGTGGAGGTTTGCTCCTACTTTCCTGTACCCGGCTATGTCGGCAAAACTGAATACAAGTTTTTCTGTGTACCCACTTAATTCCAGGGCACATCGATTTACTTTATCAAGTAATTCTTGGACGCTAATTTTATCTGTTAGAATCAGTGGGTCAAATCTCCATATCACGCTGCCAAGTCCGTAAATATCAACAATACGTTTGAATGTGTTGATTCTGTCAATTAATTCCGGTACGTTGGGTTCCAGACCTTCCTGTTCGTAATCATTAAGTGTAAATTGTATATAGAATCCGATTCCACGTTCTTTTAATCTCGGAAGATATGGGAGAAGAGGTCCAGGATTCTTGGACCAAAAGACAAAGAAGTGAGTTTCGGCAAAACTCACGTAGGATTCTTTGCCATTGTAGGGATTTTTCCAGACACAATACCCCTTGTCAAGTCTATCGAAGAACCATGGAGAGAAGAGAGCTGGAATATCAGTGGCACGACTTGCCGATACAATCACAGGAGCGAGAGCCTTTACTCGTTCGCCAGTTTCATTGATAATCTCTATTTGATCATGAGTTTTCATCGTTTAATTGATTTCTAAATGCAAAATTAATATTACCTAATGCCAAAACCTTGCAATGAAATATTAATTAATGTAAATTATACATGAAAGAATGTCGTGTTCGTGAAAACCCTTTTTGCGGACAGGTAGGGATGCGATGCCTGATGGGGGGATATCCTAACCCGGTTCGATGTGACTTTTCCGTTAATGGGTGGCGTTGGCTCGGTCCATCCAGCGTTTGACGTAGGGGGTGTTGATCTCGTAGAAGTAACTCTTGAGGTCGGTGTTGATCCGGTCGCAGTCCAATGGGGTGATTCCTTGGGATTGAAGATCGGACGTGTATTTGTCAATCATGGCCTTCATCTCTTCATAAAAATCCGGCATCATTAAATTTATATTCACAGCCATCGTCCCCTGATCACTTTTTAGGACCTTGTTGATGACGTTGGTCTCGTAACTGGTATAAAAATTCCTGACTTTCGCTTTGCCTGCGTTGTGGGCGTTCAGCACTTTCGCGGCGTATTCTTCCTGCTGCTTCTTTTCGGCCTCTAAACTGACCATCCGCGTTGTAATCACGTCAAGAGAATCCCTCAGCACTCCTACCCTCTTGGTGCTCTCTTCATTTCCGGCCTTGAGTCTCTCTGAAGTCTTGTACGCCTCAAGGGCCTGATGTTTCCATTCCCTGATTGCATACCCGGCCCCAGTAATAAGCACTACAATAATAATAGCCAACAGAAAGAAAAGGATACGTTTAGGGCGCTTTCGCCGGCTGATCAGCTTTTTTCTTAATACAGTTCCGTCTTTCGGACGCTTTCCTTTCGGTTTTTGGCAGAGCGAAGCGAGGCGGGAATATTCCGGGCAGAGCAATCGGATAATGACTCCAAGACTAAAGATATCGTCGCTCGTGTCGGTTCCTCCCCTTTCAATCTGTTCGGGAGAGATATAACCTTCGGTTCCGGCGGATTGCTTCAATTCGATATAATCGTCGGTGTCGGCAAGTCCGAAATCAATAATGACGGGAGCCTCTCCGGCTTTGCGGATCATGATGTTTGTCGGCTTAAGGTCACGATGGGATACACCCATCCCATGCATGTATCCGACTGCATCGACAATATCTTCAAGTATCTGTCGCCGGTCAGCGAATGAGAGCCTGTTCTTAAGAATATAATCCTGCAAGGTTTCCCCCTCGATCCATTCCATCACGATACAAGGACCTAACCCTTCTACCTCCTCACAAGTCATCACCCTTGCTATACCGGGATGATTCAAGCGGGAATGTATCTCAAATTCCTTCATCAGATGACGGAGATGAGAGGCGGAATGTCGGATCGGTTCCGGCAATCCTTTCAGCAGCCATTGTCGGCCATGACGTCTCGCCCGGGCCAGCAGATTGAAATCAGTGGTCCGGAGGATCTCTATGTCTGTAAAACTATTGGTGAAACCGGCTTCGGTCCCGTCGGGGTTAATATACCCCGAATTAAGATCATCTAATTCATTCATCCTTTACAAAAGTCACTCCGGTCCTGCGTCCGCAGACATATACTTTGGGTGACTTTCCGGCATGAATGAGTTCATCGAGATATAAAGGTTCGCCTTCAATGATCAAAGCGCACTTGAAAGTGTCGCCGGGCTGAAGACGGGTCCCTTCGGACTCTATCACCTGCCATTTTAATTCTCCAAGATATTCTACTACGCACACACGGGCCGGCGCCCACAAAAGACGTATCCTCTCCCCCTTCTGCATGTCTTTTTCAACACTGATCCGTCGGCTTCCGACAACCCCGCTCTCCACTTCCGGAGGATTACCGCTCAGGAAGTGTCTATAGTCCTGCCATCCGCAAAAACGGGCAAGAATGTCGAAGGTTGATATTCGCGACTTGACCCCCGAATTGATATACTCCGTCACCCGCTTCAAAGTCGATGAACTCAGCATCTCTCCGGTCTTCTGAAAAATCTGCAGCGCAAGATTGTCGATCGACGTGGGACTCAAATTATTAAGCCCGGCAGTTTCCAAGACAACCTTTATCAACGCTTCGGCTTCTTCCGGATCTATCCGTGGGTCTTCTTTCCGCATGATTATGTTAGAGTATCTGTTTTTGCAATTTTATCGTCCAGTCACGTCTCAAATGACGGAACTTCTTTACAAAATTATACCATTCCTACCAATATACAAAACGGAGCAAGCAAATGAACCAGAATGAACCATACCCGATTTGGACCCCGTGAATTACTACATAAAACATGTTGGATCAAAATTCGTCAGAGCATGGCATCGGGAGATTTAATGCAAATATAATATTTTTCTACGAATTTTTTTTTAAAATTTGTGTAGTTTCAAAACTTTTATTACTTTTGCAGTGTATTAGTAACATAATACACTACTAAAATAAGATTTTATAAACCCTTTATTATGAATATCAGATTTTTATCTCTGTCTTGCCTGTTGGTTACCGGGCTTCTGCCGGTCGCCATCTTCTCTCAGAATCCGAATCCCTCGGCTGAAGTCAAGGCTTCCGAAGAATTGACGGAAGCGCAGATCGACTCTCTTGAAAGGGCCGCTTACGGTAATACCCGAAACCTTCAGGAGTTGGTTGTCACGGCCGACTCGCCGATGATCAGGGTGGAAGCAAATCAAATTACCTATAATGTGGATGAGGATCCTACTTCCGCCGGGTCTACCGTCCTCGACGTCCTGCGGAAAGTACCTCTGGTCAGCGTCGACGGCCAAGACAATATCCGGGTAAAGGGAAATGAAGGGTACAAGATATATGTCAACGGACGTCCGGATCCGACTCTCTCCCAAAATGCCTCTACGATCCTGAAATCAATGCCGGCGGAAGCGGTCGCTTCCGTAGAACTGATCACCGACCCTGGTGCCAAGTATGACGCAGAGGGTGGCGGCGCGATCATCAACCTCGTCACCCAACGAAAACAGAAGTTGAACGGCTACAATGCCTCGGCCAACCTCTCGGTAGACAACAGGATGCTTCAGGCGGGAGTTAACGGTGCGGCGAGATTCGACCGACTGACGCTCAATGCCGGCGTGAATTACTCTTACGGATTCCGGGGGCAACGTAAGGCCAAGATGGAAGATATGACCGTCTACCATAATAATCCTCAGGATTATCGATTGCAAGAAAACGCAATCAACAGCCAGAACATTGACTTCATCGGAATCGATCTCGGGGGCTCATACGATCTCTCCCCTTCCGACCTGCTGACTTTTTCGGTCAACTATTACGATGTCGCGGGAGATATGCACCTTCTTGACCAGTTTTCGACCATGTACGACGAATCCGACAATCTGCGCTGGAGTTATTCCCGTAATTCGGATCTGCATCTGACCTATCAAGGAGTCAATACCCAGGCAGCTTATCAGCATGAGTTCGGACGCCCGGATAATTACTTAGGAGTATCATATATGTTCAATTATTCCAAATCCGGGCTGCCGGGAGAATATACGTACGGCAATCTTGTCAACTATCATCCGGAGTATCTGTATGAAAAGACTTCCAACGACCGTATATCTCGCGAACATACCGTTCAGATCGACTGGAGCAACACCATCAATCCTCATGCCAGACTCGAAATCGGTGGAAAGGGAATCTTCCGGCGCAACTCGGCTTACGGTCTTACAGAGGGAAGCAACGATCTGGTTCTCTATGCTCCGGTCGAATCTTCCATCACCAACTTCGGCCAGCCACAGAACATCTATGCCTTATACGGATTATATACCGCTACTTACGGTGCTCTTTCGGCACAGGCGGGCGTCCGCTACGAACATTCCTATATGGGGATCCGGTTTCACGACAAAAATGACCAAAATTTCACTACCAGACTGAATGATGTTGTACCGAACGCTTCCGTTACATATTCTTTCTCACCGGCCAATACTCTGACTGCATCGTATAGCATGAGGATCTCGCGCCCTTCCATCGAGCAACTTAATCCCTATAAACTCGAAATCTCGGATATGCGTATCCAGCAGGGTAATCCGGACCTGACTTCCGAAAGGATCAACAAGGTATCTTTATCCTACACAAATTTCGGGCGTTCATTGGGAGGGTCAGTGACGTTGGACTATACCAATACCGGCAATGCCATTACTAATTATGAGTATCTTGAAGGCTATAAAATGGTCAATACCTTTGCCAACATCGGTCATAACCGCAACACTTCGTTGAATCTTTTCCTTATGTGGTCGCCACGTAATACCTTGAGATTTTCTCTCAACGGCGGTGTCAACTATACGGATCTGAAAGCCGATAAGGATATCAACGGCGAAATGCTGGCAAATCATGGTTTCTCGGGCAATTTCTATCTTAACGTCGATTGGACACTTCCTCAGAAATTCCAATTCGGTGCCTACGGAGGCTGGAGCTCACCTTCCATCAATCTTATGGGCAAAGGAGGCAGCTACCATCATTACGGCCTGAGCCTGTCGCGCACATTCCTTAGCGACGACTCGCTGAAGGTCTCCCTCAATGCTTCAAACTGCTTTGAGAAGTATACGGTATTTACCAATACCTCCGGTACTCAGGACTTCACCTCGGTAAAACGTTGGCATAATCCGGCCTGGACAGTAGGGGTAAGCGTAGCCTGGCATTTCGGCAAAAACAATGCTAACATAAAATCCGTCAATTCCTCGATTATCAACGACGACATTTCCTCAACCAAATCCGCCGGAGGTATCAACTAATTTTGACATTTTTTGAGATTTCCCGGGAAATTTGTTGATTAATTCCAATTTTATTTGTAAATTTGCATCCCGTACTAACATATTTAGGCGTGGAAACAAAATACATTTTCGTTACAGGAGGCGTGGTCTCTTCCCTCGGTAAGGGTATCATATCGTCATCACTCGCCCGTCTCCTACTTTCAAGAGGTTTCAGTGTAACAATCCAGAAATTCGATCCCTACATCAACATTGACCCGGGCACTCTCAATCCCTACGAACACGGCGAATGTTATGTGACTGTCGACGGCCATGAGGCTGATCTCGACTTAGGGCACTATGAGCGCTTTACCGACATCCAGACCACTCGCGCCAACAACGTGACGACGGGACGTATCTACCAATCCGTAATTGACAAGGAGCGCCGCGGTGACTATCTCGGCAAGACGGTGCAGATAGTGCCTCATATCACCGACGAAATAAAACGTAACGTCAAAAGTCTCGGACTCACAGGCAAATACGATTTCGTCATCACCGAGATCGGTGGTACCGTCGGCGACATCGAATCAACTCCTTTCCTCGAGGCCGTCCGCCAGTTGAAATGGGAACTTGGTAAAAACGCCCTGAGCATCCATCTTACCTACGTACCATATCTCCGTGCGGCCAAAGAGTTGAAAACCAAACCGACCCAGCACTCCGTCAAGCAGTTGCAGGCAATCGGTATCCAGCCGGACATCCTGATACTGCGCACGGAGAAGGAGATCCCCGCTTCAATGAGAAGAAAGGTTGCGCAATTCTGCAATGTAGCGCCTGACGCGGTGATTCAGAGTCTGGATGCCTCCACTATCTATAAGGTTCCCTTGCTGATGCATGAGCAAGGTCTCGACAACTTGGTATTGCGTCTGACCGATACGCCAAGCCGGAAGGAACCGGACCATGACGCCTGGACAGATTTCCTTCATCGTCTCGACACTTCGTCAGACACCGTGACCATCGGGCTCGTAGGGAAATACGTAGAACTTCAGGACGCCTATAAATCTATCAATGAATCCCTGATGCAGGCCGCTACTTATCATCACCGTAAGTTGAAGCTCGAATACATCCATTCAGAGAAACTTACAGAAGAGAACGTAGAGGAGAAACTAAGCGGAATGGACGGCATAGTGATCGCTCCGGGATTCGGTCAACGAGGAATAGAGGGAAAGTTCGTGGCCTTGAAATGGTGTCGCGAGCATGACGTGCCTACTTTCGGAATCTGCTTGGGTATGCAATGTATGGTCATCGAATTTGCGAGAAACGTCTTAGGTCTGCAGGATGCCAACTCTACCGAAATGGATCCTACGACACCACATAACGTCATCGACCTCATGGAGGAACAGAAAAGCATCTCCAATATGGGAGGCACAATGCGACTCGGGGCTTACGATTGCAAGTTGAAACCGGGATCGATTCCTGCCAAAGCCTACGGCAAGGAGATCATCAGCGAACGCCATCGCCATCGTTTTGAATTCAATGAGGAGTATCGCGCCCGGATGGAAGAAGCCGGATTGGAATGTGTAGGCGAAAATCCCGAAACAGGGTTGGTCGAGGTCGTACAGATTCCTAAGCTTAAATGGTTTATAGGCACTCAATATCATCCCGAATATCAATCTACGGTCCTCTCCCCCAATCCCCTCTTCATGTCCTTTATAGAAGCTGCAATCAAAAATTCCGGAGAGTAATGGAGATTATCAAGCACGAATGTGGGATAGCGATGATCCGCCTTCTGAAACCGCTGTCTTACTATAAAGAAAAATATGGGTCCGAACTTTATGGACTTGAGAAGTTATATCTCATAATGGAGAAGGAGCGTAACCGTGGCCAGGAGGCGGCCGGAATCGGTTGCGTGAAACTTGATGTAGTTCCCGGGAATGAGTATATTTTCCGTGAAAGGGCCCAGGGTTCGGATGCTATATCCAAGATCTTCGGTGAGGTACATCAGGCTATAGATAATTTTATCACTGAAGGGGGCTCTATTCAAGACGCACCCTTTGTCGGGGAAGTCTATATGGGTCATCTGCGTTACAGCACCACCGGCCGCTCCGGGATGAGTTATGTCCATCCCTTCATGAGAAGAAATAACTGGGCCTCGCGCAATATGCTTCTCTGCGGAAATTTCAATATGACCAACGTAGATGAGATTTTCGAACAGATCACTTCCTTTGGTCAGCATCCGCGGCTCTATGCCGACACTTTTATTCTCCTGGAACAGCTCGGACATGCTCTCGACCGCGAAAACGAACGACTTTATAAGCAGCATCAGAAGGCCGGACTTAAAGGATTGGAGCTGTCCGCCGCCATATCCCGCGATCTGAACGTGACAAATTCGCTCAAGAGATGTGCGCCTACCTGGGACGGAGGTTATGTCATCTGCGGAATTGTCGGCAACGGCGATATGTGGGCTATGCGGGATCCTAACGGAATCCGTCCGGGATTCTATTACTATGACGATGAGATAGTAGTCGTCGCCAGCGAACGACCCGTTATCCAGACGGCCCTCAATCTGCAGAAAGATCAGGTATGCGAGTTGCACCCGGGCGATGCTATTGTTGTCGACCGCGACGGAAGCGTCAGGATTGATAATATCCTGCCCGCAGGGCGAAACGAAAAATGCTCTTTCGAGAGAATCTATTTTTCCCGAGGTTCCGATGAAGATATCTATCGGGAGCGTAAGGCTCTGGGAACTGAGTTAGTGGATCCGGTGATGAAAGCTATTGACCGTGACATTGAGAATACCGTCTTTTCTTTCATTCCCAATACTGCCGAGGTTGCATTCTATGGACTTGTCGAAGGTGTGGAAGACCGGCTGATCAAGACCAAGATCGAGCGCATTCAGGAACTGTCAAGGACAGGCCAACTGACTGACGACAATATCGCAACCATACTGCGACGACGGGTACGGAGAGAAAAAGTAGCGATCAAGGATATCAAATTAAGGACCTTCATTGCCGAAGGTGCGGTCAGAAACGATCTTGCCACTCACGTCTACGACATCACATACGGCTCCATCAGAAAAGGCGACAATCTGGTTGTGATAGACGACAGCATCGTGCGGGGCACGACCCTCCGCCAGTCCGTAATCCGTATCCTCGACCGGTTGAATCCGGGAAGAATCGTGATCGTGTCCAGTTCGCCGCAGGTACGCTTCCCCGACTGCTACGGCATCGACATGTCGCGAATGGGAGAATTTATCGCCTTCAAGGCCGCCATGGCCCTTCTCGAAGAGAGAGGAATGAGGGGAGTCATAGAAGAAGTATACCGGAAATGTAAGGCCCAGGACTCCCTTCCTAAGGAAGAGATCAAAAATTACGTCAAGGAGATCTACGCTCCCTTCTCGGATGAGGAAGTGGCTGACAAAATAGCCGAGATGCTGACCCCGGAAGGCACACAGGCCGAAGTCAAGATCGTCTATCAATCGGTTGAGAACATGCACAAGGCCATTCCGGATCATCCGGGTGATTGGTATTTCACCGGTGATTATCCCACTCCCGGAGGCAACCGACTCGTCAACCGCGCCTTCATCAACTACTACGAAGGCCGCGTGAGCGCTCGGTGAATTTTAGACGACTTCATTTGCAAAGTGGAGGGAATTTGCTAATTTTGTAAAAAAATTAGAAACTTATGGGATTTTTCAATAAACTCTTCTCGCGCGACAAACAGGAAAAGCAAGAGAAACTTGACAAAGGACTTGAAAAGACAAAGGCCGGAGTCTGGCAGAAACTTACCAGGGCCGTCGCCGGCAAATCTACCATCGATGATGAGGTCCTCGACAACCTGGAGGAGGTTTTCGTCACTTCCGATGTCGGCGTAGAGACCACCCTTGAAATAATCGATCGACTTACAGAAAGAGTTAAACGGGATAAATATGTCTCCACTTCCGAACTTCATAATCTCCTGGCGGAGGAAGTATCGGAGATGATCACCCCCAACGTAGATTCCGACGGAGAGGAAATGGAGGACTTCCGTATCCCCGAAGATCAGAAGCCCTACGTGATTCTTGTCGTTGGCGTTAACGGTGTTGGGAAAACCACTACCATCGGTAAACTAGCTCATCAATATAAAGCTGCCGGCTACAACGTACTGTTAGGGGCAGCCGATACTTTCCGTGCGGCCGCCATCGAGCAGCTTGAACTCTGGGGAGAGCGCACCGGAGTGCCTGTCATCAAACAGAAAATGGGTTCGGATCCGGCTGCAGTAGCTTTCGATACCGTCAGCGCGGCCAAGGCTCAGGGAGCCGACGTCGTCATCATTGACACTGCGGGACGTCTGCATAATAAAGTCGGATTGATGAATGAACTTCATAAGATAGAGAAAGTGATCAAGCGCGTAGTGCCGGATGCTCCACAGGAAGTCTTGCTGGTACTTGACGGATCCACAGGTCAGAACGCCTATTTCCAGGCCGAACAGTTCTCTGCAGTCACCAACGTCAACGCCCTCGCCGTCACCAAGCTCGACGGCACAGCCAAGGGTGGCGTGATCATCGGCATATCCAACCGCCATAAGATCCCTATCAAATACATCGGCTTAGGCGAAAAGGCGGAAGACCTCCAGATTTTCAATGCCAAGGACTTCGTCAAATCATTCTTCGACAAAAAGGAGAATTAATAGCAACAATCGCAATCTGAAGGTAGGGGCGCAATACATTGCGCCCACGAAGAATTCCGAGACCAGGTAGGGACGCGATTCATCGTGTCCACAGAGAATAATAGCGTCCACGCAGAGTAATTACAATATGAACATGGCATTTGAAAAAGGTCGAATCGACGTCATTTCGATGGGATGCTCAAAGAATCTTGTCGATTCCGAACGTCTGTTGCGCCGTTTGGAGGCAAAAGGCCTTTCGGCTGTACACGATTCCGAATCCCCCTGCGGAGAATGGGTGATCGTCAATACGTGTGGGTTCATCGGTGACGCCAAAGAGGAATCTATCAACCTCATCCTTGAACTCGCTGAAGCCAAGCAGCAGGGACGAATCGGGAAACTTGCCGTAATGGGTTGTCTTTCGGAAAGATATATGTCCGACCTGCAGGAGGAGATACCGGAAGTCGACAAATGGTATGGCAAATTCAACTGGAATCTATTCCTCGATGATCTCCCGGACGTAACTCCTACCCGTCGCCCTTGGGAACGGAAACTGACCACTCCTCCCTACTCCGCATTCCTGAAGATTTCGGAAGGCTGCAACAGATTCTGCGCCTTCTGTGCTATACCCCTCATTACCGGACGTCATAAATCGCGTCCGATGGAGGAAATATTGGAGGAGGTCCGTCAGCTCGTAAGCGAAGGAGTGAAGGAATTCAATGTAATTGCCCAGGATCTCTCCTCGTACGGCACAGATCTCTACGGCGAAAAACGACTTGCTGAACTCATCGACAGGATGGCTGATATCCCGGGAGTAGAATGGGTTCGACTTCATTACGGCTACCCCTCCGACTTCCCGATGGAAGTTCTCGACGTAATGCGCAGAAGGGATAATGTCTGCAACTATCTCGATATTGCACTTCAGCATATCTCGGATCCCGTCTTAGAAAATATGCGCCGGCATATCTCTAAGGAGGAGACCTTTAGATTGATAGAGGAGATCCGCAGGAGAGTACCCGGTATCCGCATCCGCACGACCCTGATGACCGGTTTTCCCGGCGAAGGAGAGAAAGAATTCGAGGAACTGCTTGAATTCGTAAAGACCTGCAGATTCGACCGCATGGGTGCGTTTGCATATTGCGAAGAGGACGACACCTGGGCTGCCCGCAACCTTGAGGACTCAATTCCGGAGGAAGTAAAGCAAAAGCGTCTTGACAGGTTGATGGCTGCTCAGGAGGAGATCGCACTTAGCCTCAATCAGGAACTTGTGGGCCAGACCTTACGAGTACTTATCGAACGACACGAAAACGGCAACTCTATCGGCCGGACTCAATGGGATTCACCCGAAGTAGACCCCGAGGTCATCATCCGAAACGCCACCTTACCCATAGGAGAATTTGCAGAAGTCAACATCGAAGAAGCACTCCCCTTCGAACTACTTGGCTCTGCAGTGAAGTAGGGGCGCAATACATTGCGTCCACAGAGAAAACGTATTATCCCATGAATTTCTATAAAGTACGACTGCCCGATTCGAAAGAAGTCTTAAGCGGATTTACCCCCTTTTTTATTCGTTTAGGCAAAGGTGGCGTCATGAGGGGGTTCATATACTCTGAATTTGAAAATAAGTCCGATATCAACCTAATTCCTTGCCTTCCTTCTACCTCTCCTCAATTCACAGACGCAGAGGCAGAAAAATGGATCATGGAAAACGAAACTACTTCGGCGCATGTATATTCACTTGAACATTGTACGACTCCGGAGGACTATTTCAAATCTTTAGTCAAACGCTTCATATCGAAGACCCGGGAGTGGGATGCAATGCAGGGGGAGGGCAACTCCGGAACCTCCAAGATAGTTGCCTCTAAAGTTGCCTGCCTTGAATGCGAGGTTTCTCCGCTGGAGCTATTTGACCGGCTCTGTGAAGCTTATCCGTCGGCTTGCGTATTCCTCTATTCTACTGAACGTCACGGAACATGGATCGGGGCTTCCCCCGAACCCATCCTGGAATATCGCGACAATACCTACTCTTCTCTCTCTTTAGCAGGCACTCGCTGGGGAGAAGCAGAAGACGCTGAATGGGATCAGAAGAATATTGAAGAGCAAGCTATCGTCACGGACTTTATCGTAGACGCATATAAAAAATTTGGTCTATCTCCCAAAACCAAGGGACCCTTCACCCTCGTCGCCGGTCCGGTAATGCACCTGGCCACAGAGATTACGGCTGAAGGAGAGCGTGATGATTTAAGTCTGCTCAGATATCTTTGTCCAACCCCGGCCCTCAGTGGCTTCCCACGAGATGAAGCCAGACCTGAAATAATCATTTGGGAAATTCCCCCTCGGGAGTGTTACGGAGGATTGGTAGGAATAATAAATGAAGACTTCAGTTATTCCACTTTCGCCAATCTGCGCTCCGGAAGATTGCATCCGAGGAGGACCGGGAGTACTGAGAGTTCTGAGAGTACTATGAGTACTGTGACGTATACTATCACTTTGCGCGCGGGAGCGGGTATCACTCATCTCTCTGACCCTGAGAAAGAATGGGAAGAGACTGAAAATAAACTCCGGACTCTAAGAAAATTTATCGAAAAACAATAATTTTTTTTGTTTATAAAAAATTTCTTTAGTAATTTTGCAGTATCTCTTCCGCCTGAAAGATTGTCCTTAAAAAATGGTGCTCTCAGCCGGCTCATATACTGCATGAAATGAAGAAAACTTCCATATATCTCCTCTCTATCATCGTATTAGCCGTATTGGCTTTGAGTGTGATATTACCCTCACGCCGATTGGTTCAGCTTGGTGTGGAAACTTTTTCGATGGGTTTTTCGAAAGGTTTGGCAGGAGAACCTGATCCTGTTGAAGGGTCACCGATAGAAATCTCCTTCGTCCCGTCGGCCTCGACCATGATCCAGCCCAATGATTCCATTCAGTTTCAAGATGGCCGCCAACTCCCCTTTATCATCGACAATGTCATCGTTATGATTCCGGATGAAGACGCTCCGGATTGGACGAGGTGGGTCGTATGGTGTCTGACGCCGTTTAAGATGTTCTTCATCTGCGTTATCCTCTGGAAACTTATACGGTTCATAATCAACGTTTCCAAAGCCAGGATTTTCGTCAGTCAGAACGTCACTTATCTCCGACAGATCTCCTTCTCTCTGATAGCGATAGCTGTCATCCAGATAATTGCCGGCTCAATGCAGGATTTTATTTTCCATCAGCTGCATTTCACGTGGCCCGGTTATCTTCTCGAGGCACAATGGAATTTCCCATGGAATAATCTTCTCTTAGGCTCTATCGGCCTCCTGTTTGCCCAGGTATGGAGTTATGGGCTTCAAATCAAACAAGATCAAGAACTTACCATCTAATCCCTATAGTTGAAATCATTATGCCGATAATTGTCAATCTGGATGTGATGATGGCCCGGCGCAAGATAAGTCTGGGCGAACTATCGGAAAAGATGGGCATCACTCCTTCCAATCTATCAATATTGAAGACAGGAAAAGCCAAGGCCATAAGGTTTTCGACGCTCGAAAGCATTTGCGAGATTCTCGAATGTCAGCCGGGCGATATCCTGGAATACAAGCCCTCCGGAGGAGGCGGCCTGGAATTCAAGATCTGATTCTCCGCAAATAGCATCACTCCCCCCTTCCCGAAAGGAACATATCTCACTGCCGGAGTCCTCTGATCGCGATCTCCGTTAACCCAAAAGCTATCATCTTACTTAACTTAATAAACCCGACGTTTATGAAATTCTCAAGAACACTTATCTTCGGTACCATCGCGGCGCTTACTGTTTCCGTAAGCGCTCACGAGCACCTTAAGAGTCTCGACAAGGAAGGTATCAGCGACCGGATTTCAGCCGGAGAAGATTTCTACCGCCATGTAAATCAGCATTGGATGGAATCCAATCCTCTGACCCCGGAACATTCCCGCTACGGTCAGTTTAACATCCTCGACGATTCAAGCCAGAATCGTGTGCGCCGGATTGTTGCCAACTTGGCATCCACCAATCCCGCACCCGGCACTGTAGCCTATAAAATCGCATCCCTCTACGAATCCGGTATGGACTCCGTAAAACGTAATGCACTCGGAGCCGCTCCCATCCAACCGATTCTCAAGCAGATCGAAGATACTCCGAATAACAAGATGGACGA
The DNA here is from genome assembly GCA_964439505.1 of uncultured Sangeribacter sp. Taxonomy (GTDB): domain Bacteria; phylum Bacteroidota; class Bacteroidia; order Bacteroidales; family Muribaculaceae; genus Lepagella. The sequence goes on along the minus strand of CAYTOR010000044.1, from coordinate 991 downwards.
TCTTCTCATCCTGATGCATAAGTCCTACTCTTCTCCTTTCTTCGGAGCAGGGCTTCAGGAGGACCTGAATAATTCCGCCGAGTACGCAATGTATGTCTCCGGAGTTGGATTGCAACTGGGCGACCGCGATTACTATCTCGCCAAGGATGCCGACAACAAGAAGATCCGCAAGGCTTACGAAGAACTGATAAAGAAGGATATGCAGCTTGCCGGCTATTCCAAAAGCCAGGCTGCGCGAATCGCCAAGAACGTCATGAAGATAGAGACTCAGCTTGCAGATTCCGTATGGACCCGCGAGCAGAGCCGCAATCTTAACGCGATGAATAATGTGCGCGATCTCGCTTTCCTCAAGTCCGAATACCCCAATATCCCCTGGGATCGCTTCTTCATCGAGACTATGGGAATCCAGACTCCGGATCAGTTTATCGTAACCGAGATGAATACCGTCAAGCAGGCTAACAATATGCTCGGTTCTCTGACTGCCCGTGAGATCAAGGACTATTACCTCTGGCAGGTGGTAGCCGACGCGGCCAATTACCTCAGCGATGATTTCACCAACGCTACCTTTGAATTCTCGAAGGTCATGAGTGGTGTCGAGCAGCTTAAACCGCGCTGGAAACGCGTCCAGGAAGCTACGGAAGATCGCCTCGGCGAAGCAATCGGTCAGCTCTATGTAGAGCAGTACTTCCCCGAGTCTTCCAAGAAATACATGGAGAATCTCGTTGAGAATCTGCGCACTGCCCTCGGCAAGCACATCATCAATCTTCCCTGGATGAGCGATGAAACTAAGCTGCAGGCTCTCAATAAACTCTCTGCCATCACTGTGAAGATCGGTTATCCCGACAAGTGGAAGGATTATTCGACAATGGTAATCGATCCTTCTCTCTCATTCTATGAGAATATTCACAATGCCAACGTGTGGCATAACGAAGACTATAACTCTAAGTGGGGCAAGCCCGTAGACCGCACCGAATGGGGCATGACTCCTCAG
>CAYTOR010000043.1:0-15820 GCA_964439505.1 uncultured Sangeribacter sp. | reverse complement strand
ACCTTTGGGTTATGAGCCCAACGAGCTACCACTGCTCCATCCCGCGGTATTGCGATGCAAAGTTACGACATTTTTCCGAATTGACCAAATTTTATAGCAATAAAATATCGTTAATAAAAGTTAATTTTTAGCAATCCGCTGATTATCAACTCAAATTAGAGTCGGGTTAATTTCAAAAATAGAAATCTTCAGCGTAAAAATAATACTCTTAAAGCCGGATTGAAGAGTGTCTAATACTCTTAAAGGCGGATTGAAGAGTATCTATGGCTTCATTGGTGCGAAGCCGGTTTGTCGAAGGTGAAAAAAAAGAAAAAAGAGAAGGAGAATCCAAAAGAGAAGGATAAGCCAAAAGAGAAGGTAAAGCCAAAAGAGAAGGAGAAGCCAAAAGAGAAGGAGAAGCCAAAAGAGAAGGAGAAGCATAAGCAGAAAAGAGAAAAGAGAAAAGAGAAAAGAGGCGCTCTCCTTGCGGAGAACGCCTCAAGTATTTTATTCAAGAATTCCTTGTTCTGCGTGGGCGCAATGTATTGCGCCCCTACTTATTTGGATATTCTTTATGAATATTACTCAGCGTAGCGGATTGTCACAGCGCGATCCAGCGGAGCAGCCTGAGGACCAAGATCAGTGAGGTTCTTGTCGTCAGTTGTCTTCTCGAGCTGAGAAGCGTCAACACCCTGAGAGATGAGGTAGTTGTAAACGCCGTCTACACGAGCGTTGCGCAGACGAGTGTTGATTTCGTCAGTGCCGGTGTAAGAGTCAGCATAGCCGGTGAGGACATACTTCTTGTTGGACTCCTTCATTACAGAAGCAACTGAGTTGAGGACAGTCTTTTCGCGAGCTGCGAGACCATACTGGTTGATGGGATAGTAGATAGTCACGAGACCTTCGCAGTCCTGAACGACGGGACGCTTCTTGTTGAGACAGTCTTCGAGCTGATATTCTACGTCCTTAACCTGCTTGTTGGCAGCAGCAAGGCGAGCAACGAGTTCGTCACCCTCTGCATCGGTGTACTTCCAAGTCGGGCAAGTAGCGGTAACGGGGCAATCCCATTCAGACTTGCCGAGGTTGAAGGTAAGACCGGCCTGGATGCTGAGATCGTGGTCTGCACCCGGTTTGAAGTCGATCAGAGTATACTGAACGTCGAAGAAGAGATCAACTACGCTTGAAAGGCGGAAGTTGTTCTGAAGACCTGCATTGACGAACATCACTGTGTTGTGAGCGCGGTGCCATGCGATTTCCTTGCCACCGTTGCCATAGTTGCGAGCCCAAGTCCAGTATGCACCTGCGCCACCGTGGAGCACGAGGTTGTATACGCGATCGGGTTTGTAGCCACACCACCAGTTAGTGATGTCGATGAGCATATCGAACTCGGGGCCAAGACCCATGTACTTTTCAGGATAGTAGCCATTGCTCCAAGCGCCGGCATTCATTTTGCGGAACTCACCGTCGGCTGTAGTAGCACCCTTAGGCATGATCCAGTTTGCACCGAAACGGAAGCCCATAACGGGAGATACCCATTTACCTACGTAGAGGGCGCCTGCGCCACCCCAACGATCCTTGAGAGGAGCCTTGATGTCATGCTCAGCCATGATGAAGGTTGTACCTCCCTGGGCTGTGATGAACCAGTTGTCGCGATTTCTGTTGAGCAGATAACCCTGGCTGCAGTCAGGAGAGTAAGTTACCTCCTGGGCAGTAGCAGTAGCGCCACCGAGGGCAACAGCTGCGAGAGCGAGTAATACACTTTTTTTCATAGAACAACAATATTAAAATAGTGAATATTATCTAAATTCTGGTTTCGGAGTTATCCTCCGAGCCGGGAAAGGAGAAACTATCTCATCTTTATCCGGTTTCTTAATCAATCACTTTTTTGTCTGACTTTACCGCCTTATCTCGTCGATATTTTCTGTAGTCTCGTCGGTAAATTCGGCGCAAAGTTAATTAATTTTATTTAAGAAACATAATTTTTAATAAGATTGTTTAACATTTTCCCCGTTTTTTTGATATTTTTTTAACTTTCCGTGCCCTTTCTGAGTGAAAATCATCAATTTTTACTCAGAAAGAGACTTGCTCGGACGGTTATCTTTCAAGATTGGTCGGCATCTTTCAGGATTTCGAAAGAAATTTCTTTACCTCAGCGACTATATTGCGGGGAGTAAAGCCGAATTTCTCATCCAGCACTTTCGCGGGAGCGGACGCACCGAAACGGTCGAGCCCGTAAATCTTCCAGTCACCTCTCATCAGGGGATAAAGAGTTGACGGAAGACCGGCAGTAATTCCGTAGACTTTTCCGGAAGCAGGAATAACTGAATCCCGATAGTCGGAAGGCTGATCCAGGAATTCACCGATTGAGGGAACGGAAACCACCCGGGCCTTTACTCCCTCATTAGCCAATTCTTCTGCTGACTTTACTGCCAAAGACACTTCGCTACCATTGGCCACGAATGTCACGTCGGCAGGTCCCTCAGTCTCCACTACTACATATCCTCCGCGCGACACACCGTTACGGGCCTGCTGACGGCGATCATCGCCGGGGAGATCATTTACGTCCTGACGGGTAAAGATCATTACGGTCGGGCGATCTGTAGTCGCCATGGCCAGTTTGTAACATTCCACAACCTCTGCGCTGTCTGCCGGACGCAGTACCAGCACACTGCGTTTGCCACTTATATTATGGAGTTGCTCAAGCAGACGCATCTGAGCTTCATGCTCTACGGGCTGATGAGTCGGGCCGTCTTCACCTACGCGGAACGCATCGTGGCTGAAGATATATTTTACGGGCAATTCCATCAACGCTGACATGCGGATGGCGGGCTTCATATAATCCGAGAATACGAAGAATGTGCCGCAAGCAGCCTGCATGCCCCCGTGAAGTACGATGCCGTTCATGATGCACGCCATGGTAAGTTCGGCAACTCCGGCATGAAGGAATGCCCCGCTGAAATCCCCCTTCTTCAGGGCTCCGGTAGACTTAAGGAATCCGTCGGTCTTATCGGAGTTGGCGAGATCCGCACTTGAAACTATCATATTTCCGACATGCTTTCCGAGATAATTGAGGATGGCGGAAGATGCGGTGCGGGTAGCGACATTGGGTTTGATCTCGACTTCATCTAAGTTCAGTTCCGGATTTTTGCCGCTCAGATATTGGCCGAGCAGTTCCGCCTTCTGCGGCTCAGCGGCCTTCCATTCCGCGAATTTATTCTTCCATTCTCCGGCAGCGCGTTCGAGTTCCGCGCGACGGTCGTCATACATCGCCTGCACGTCATCGAAGATTACCCATGGATTTTCAGGGTCTCCTCCGAGATTGCGCACTGTCGTCGCCAGGCATGCGCCGGCTTTCGACAGGGGTTGACCGTGGGTTGACATGGCGCCTTCGAGCGACTTACCTTCTGAGGTCATCACTTTACGCGCCATGATGGTCTTTCCTATAATGAGTGTCGGCCGCTCGGTCTCGGCTTTTGCCACATTCAGAGCTGCAAGTATCGCCTCGGGATCGCAACCGTCGATTTCCATTACACTCCAGCCCCAGCTGCGGTATTTGGCGGCGGTATCTTCCGTAGTGACATCTTCGACATTGGTCGAAAGCTGAACTGCATTCGAATCGTAGTACATTATAAGGTTACTCAACCCTAATGCGCCCGCTATTCTTCCTGCTCCCTGAGACACTTCCTCCTGGATTCCTCCGTCGGAAATAAAAGCGTAGGTCTTATGAGCCACAATCTCGCCGAATCTCTGAGCATAGAATCGTTCTGCGATAGCGCATCCGACTGCCATAGCATGTCCCTGGCCGAGCGGTCCGCTTGAATTATCGACTCCCCGACAGGGGTCGAGTTCCGGATGACCGGGAGTCACGCTCCCCCATTGACGGAATTGTTGGAGTTCCTCGATAGTGTATCGGCCGGTCAAAGCCAAAACTCCATAAAGCATCGGAGACTGATGACCCGGATCGAGGAAGAATCGGTCGCGGGCAACCCATTCGGGATCCCTTGGATCATAATTGATGACTTTAGAGAAAAGCACATTGACAAAGTCAGCGCCTCCCATCGATCCGCCGGGATGACCGGATTTGGCCGCCTCTACCATCTCCGCGATAAGAATACGGATATTGTCAGCGGCACGATTCATTAAGTGTTTGTCCATGGATTGTATATATGATTTACTTTATTTTTCAACAAGAATCTCCGGTGATTCCGGGATATTCTTCGACGGACGCGAGAGCAATAACGCGTACAGCAGGATATACCCGGCAAGGATGAAATCAAGCCAGAAGCTACCCAGGATATTGTTGCCGGCCAGTACGGACTGGATTGTCGGGAAGATACCTCCTCCGCAGACCATGACCATGAAAATACCGGAAGCGACAGCAGTATATTTTCCTAATCCTGTAACCGAAAGGTTGAAGATCGCACCCCACATGATGGAGGCGAAGAAACCGCACAACACGAAGAATATAGCATTCATCGGAATTTTTACCAGACTGAATGCAAGCGCGCCGGAATCAAATCCTACGAAGCTTACCAGAGTCTCCTTCGTAAAAATACCGAGAATGATGAAGGCCATTGTGCCGATACCGGCAACCGTAAGCATCACTCTTGAAGAGACCTTTCCGCCAATCACTCCACCGAGAAGACGGCCGATCAGCATCAGCAGCCAATAGATGCCGCATACCGTGCCGGCAATCGCCGCGCTCGAAGCTACGTTCATGGCCTTGACCTCAACATGCTTCTCCAGGAACTGATAGGTCCAGTTCGCCATGCCTACTTCCAGTCCTACATAGCAGAAGATAGCCAGAACTCCAAACGTGAAGTTGCGGTATTGGAAGGCCTTGATGACCTTTACTTTCTCTGAAGGTTTGCCCAAATCCTCAGCCTCGGGAAGATGGCTGAAGAAGAGTACGATGAAGGCGACGGCAAAGATGCCCATTGCAAGATAGAAGACCGGATTGGCAGAGGAGATCGAACTCGCCGCTCCTCCGAGCAGGCCGCCTACTATGACAGGAGCCAGAGTGGCTCCCAAAGAGTTGAAAGAGCCGCCGAACTGCACGAGCTGGTTGCCTTTATTCGGAGTGGAACCCAATGAATTCAGCATCGGGTTGACCACTGTATTGAGCAGACACATTGAGAATCCGGCTACGAAAGCTCCGATCAGATAGATCGCGACCGCCGTTGAATCCGCAGCAATGAAACCGGAGCAGTAGGTGATGGCCACTCCTATGAAACCGATGGTGACAGCCCACAAAGCCGTCACACGGAAACCTTTATCCTGAAGCAGTTTACCTGCCGGATAGCCCATGAAAGCGTATGCTATGAAGTTAGCCAAGGTGCCCAACTGAGACATCATCGGATTACCGGCCGACATCTTTTCGATGACAGAGCCGAGAGGATTCTGATATCCCGTTACGAACGCTATCATGAAGAATAGCGCGAACATTATGACGATTGGCAACGCGTAATTGCCTTTCTTCTGTGGATTACTGTTCTCTACCATTGTTTTTTCCCTTTTAATTAGATTTGTGAAACTTATTATTGTGATGCGCTTTAAACCTATAATTCCTTTCTCTTTTTGCTTATACTTTTTCAATACTCCCTCTCTCCGAATATGCGTGTGCCTATCCGTATCAGGGTAGCACCTTCTTCAACTGCTATCGGCCAGTCACCGCTCATCCCCATGGAGATTTCATCAAACCCCCGAAGGTCGGGAGTTTCCTTCTTTATAGTATGGAATACTTCCGCTATACTGTGGAAATCATCCCTTACCCTATTCTCATCATCGGTATTTGAAGCCATTCCCATCACTCCGCAGATATGGGTTGCCTTTAAGTTTTCAAATCTGCGGTTTCTGAAATAGTCGAGAAGTTCTTCGGGAGAGAATCCGAACTTTGTCTCCTCGCGGGCGACATGCAGCTGCATCAGCACGCGGGTAGTGATTCCCGCCTTTTGAGATTCCTTATCGATCATCTCGAGGAGCCGCTCCGAATCCACGCTTTCTATCAGACTCGGCATGCCGATAAGCTGCTTGACCTTGTTGGTCTGGAGATGTCCGATAAAGTGCCATTCAATATCATCGGGAAGTTCTTCGCATTTCTTTACGAGTTCCTGCACCCGGCTTTCGCCGAAACGACGCTGACCGGCATTATAGGCAGCCATCACTGCCTCGGCCGGATGGAATTTGGAAACGGCTACGAGTTTGACTCCGGAAGGCATTTCCGACCGGAGGACCTCAATGTTATGACCTATCTCAGAGAAATCCATAAGTTTTAAAGTAACTCCTTAAGATTCGAGTTCTTCAGCAAGAATTATTGTATTCTCTTCAAATTACACTATTAGGTATGAGTTAATCGGGCTGAGTTTTACTTCTCCTCCTTATCCTCCTTCTTCTCGAGTTCGAGAGCGAAGACATCCATGACCGGAGTCTCAGCGATCGAAGCTATCTCGAAGTCTGCGAGCGTACCCTTCATTCCTTCCTGGAAGTTAGCGAGAGCCGAATCAAAATCCCCGGCCTGCACCAAGGTGAAGACCGACGATTTCTTCTCTGCCCCGGTGCGCTCGTCAAGAGTGATGATGTTATATTTCACCATATAATACTTGTCGCCCGTCGGGTCATAGAATATTTCTGCTATTTTGGTCTTCTTTACCGCAGAGATAGTGAATTCGCCGGAGATGAACGGTTTCATCTCCTCGATTATGCGGGATTCCGCTTCCGTGAAACTGAGAGCGTCTACAATGTAGGGTTCGTTGACGCGCTTTACAGCGCCATTCTCCTGCATCTTGTCGTAGCGCACCTTACATTCAAACCAAAGTGCCATTTGCGGGGTGTATCTTTTTCAATTCTTCAGATTTGACCGATGGCGGCGATGGGAACCGTCCCGACCCATCGGTTACATTCAGGGAATGAAGGCCCGACGTATAAGGCCTCCAAGTTCCGTTTCTGCTGACAAAGATACTAACTTTTTATATGAACTCAAAATAAATCGGCAGTAACTTCAAAAAAATTACAATCGTTGAAAAAAAAATCCGCGCAGCCTATCTTTTTTGCATTTATTTTTCTATATTTGCAATTCATAAGTTTCATAACCAAGTTTGATACCGAATGAAACTCCCGGAAATATATGCAATGTACCGCGACGGCTTTCGCGGGATGACGATCGGACGCACTCTATGGGCACTGATCCTCATCAAATTGTTTATACTTTTTTTCGTAATCAAACTTTTCTTTTTCCCCAATATTCTGCAACGGGACTACGATTCGGACTCGGATCGCGCAGAAGCGGTAAGGGAAAACCTTACAAAATAACAGTTAATCCAATATCCGTTCTCTCCATAAATCAACCGAACTATTTAACCCATTAACCTATACGAGATTATGAACGATATCATTACCGTAGTTGACTGGTCGCGATGGCAATTCGCCCTGACGGCCATCTACCATTGGCTATTCGTCCCGCTGACCCTCGGCCTATCGGTCATCGTCGCTGTGATGGAGTCAATATATCTCAAGACCAATGATCAACGCTGGCTCCGGACCACCAAATTCTGGATGACCCTGCTCGCTATCAACTTTGCCATAGGCGTCGCGACGGGCATCATACTGGAGTTTGAGTTCGGCACTAACTGGAGCAACTATTCTTGGTTCGTAGGTGATATCTTCGGTGCGCCGTTAGCCATAGAAGGAATTTTGGCATTCTTCATGGAGGCTACCTTCGGTGCTGTAATGTTCTTCGGTTGGGGAAAGGTATCTCCTAAATTCCATCTTCTCTCCACATGGCTTACTGCTATCGGAGCATCCATCTCAGCCCTCTGGATTCTGGTCGCCAACGCGTGGATGCAGTATCCCGTCGGCATGGAGTTCGACCCGGCGCAGATGCGCAACGTGATGGATAATTTCTGGGCTCTCTTCTCCGGGGTCGCCATCAATAAGTTCTTCCATGCCGTCCTGAGCGGCTGGGCTCTCTCGGGAGTCTTCGTAATCGGAGTCTCCTGCTTCTTCCTCTTCAAACGCAGCAACCGGGATTTCGCAATCCGTTCGATCAAGACGGGCGGCTGGATCGGTCTCGCGGGGCTGTTGCTCTGTATGTTTACGGGCGATGGCTCAGCAGTGGAAGTAACGAAGACCCAGCCTATGAAACTTGCGGCAATGGAGGGCCTTTACGAAGGTTCGGAGGGTCAGAGTCTCGTCGGAATAGGCCTTGTCAACCCTCATAAAAAATGGGATAACAATGAAGACCCTTATCTTTTTGATATCTCCCTACCCAAAGGTCTGTCATTGCTGGCGCGTCATGATATGAACGCTTTCGTCCCGGGCATCAATGATATCATCAACGGAGTAGACGTAATTGACGGAGACACAGTCAATACCGTCTCCTACGCCGACCGCATCATCCGGGGCAAGCTCGCTCAGGAAGCTATCCGCGATTACGGGAAAGCCCTGCGCGACGGCAACCAGGCCGGAATCGAAGCCGCTCAGAAGATATTGAGCGAAAACTATCAATTCTTCGGTTACGGCTATTTTGATTCGCCGGAAGAGGCTATTCCTCCCGTCGCCCTCACTTTCTATTCCTTCCGGGTGATGGTCATACTCGGAAGTTATTTCCTCCTCTTCTATATAGTGATGCTCGCTCTCGCATATAAAGCCCCCCAATGGTTGGAGCGCAACAAATGGCTGCTTCTCATCGCGATGATTTCCGTGCCGTTGATGTATCTCTGTTCGGAAGCGGGATGGTGTGTCGCTGAAGTCGGTCGCCAGCCATGGACTGTGCAGGATCTTCTCCCCGTCGGAGCGGCGATATCGGATATCCCGGCTTCTTCGGTCATCACTACCTTCTGGATCTTCGCGGTCGTCTTCACAGTACTGCTTTGCGCTGAAGTCAGCATTATGATAAAGTGGGTCAGCGGAGCCACTAAAAAAGATATCGACAATCCAACCCATAAATAATCCTCATCGTCATGACACTTGAATTTCTTCAGAATTATTGGTGGGTGATCGTCTCGGTATTAGGCGGCATCCTCGTCTTCATGCTCTTCGTGCAGGGAGGGCAGTCAATGCTTCTTAACGCTCCCGAACCGGAGTGGACCCAGATGATAGTGAATTCCATCGGTCGCAAATGGGAACTGACCTTTACGACCTTAGTCACCTTCGGCGGAGCTGCCTTCGCCGCCTTCCCGTTGTTTTATTCGACGAGTTTCGGAGGAGCCTACTGGCTCTGGATGCTAATTCTGCTGAGCTTTGTCCTTCAGGCGGTCAGTTATGAATATCGTAATAAGAAAGGCAACCTCTACGGTCGCAGAGTCTACGACATATTTCTCTTCTTCAACGGTTTTGGCGGTTGCATTCTACTTGGAGTTGCCGTAGGGATGTTCTTCTTCGGAGGACAGTTCACTGTCGAACGCGCAGCGATGCTGAATCCGTCAGATCCGGTGGTTTCGACTTGGGCACCCACCCATGGCCTGGAAGCGATCTTCTGCTGGAAGAATCTCCTTCTCGGTCTGGCAGTGTTCTTCCTTGCTCGTTGTCTGGCAGCTCTCTACCTACTTAACTCCGTACGCGCCGGGGATAAGTTCAATCAATGGATCATCAAGAATCTATGGTGGTCGACCGGTCTCTTCCTGGTATTCTTCTTGGCATTTGTGGTTGTCCTGCTTACCTCAGATGGTTATACAGTTCTCTCTTCCAATTCCATTTCTACCGAAGTTGAGGTGACTCCGTATAAATATTGGCATAACCTCATTGGGTCTCCCTCTATTCTCATTCTCTTCCTGTTAGGGGTGGCGAATGTCCTGCTTGGCATTCTTCGCACCCTCTTCTCCAAGAATTACACCCAGGGGATTTGGTTTGCCGGAATCGGCACATTCTTCACGGTCGTTGCTCTCTTCTGGATGGCCGGATTCTGCGCGACTCCCTTCCTGCCTTCGCTCCAATGCCCCAACTCTTCTCTGACTATTTATAACGCATCATCTTCCAAATTTACCTTAGAGACAATGACTTACGTATCGATCCTCGTACCCTTCGTCGTAGGCTATATCTGGTATGTCTGGAAGAAGATAGACTCTCACAAAATCACCAATGGCGATGTCCACTGATCCGCAAGCACCGAGAAGTACCTCATCTCCGGCGGAAAGTTCTCCGGCCGTCGCCCGGGATACTTCGGGTGCTAAGCAAAGCACTTCGACTTCACCCCGTACCAATCGGGGTGAAGTCTTCCAGCTTTTCCTTTCATTCTTCAAGATCGGGCTCTTCACCTTCGGCGGAGGATGGGCGATGATATCCATTATAGAAAGGGAAATCGTCGACAAATTCCATTGGATCGAACGGGATGACTTCCTCGATCTTCTTGCGGTTGCCCAATCACTGCCCGGCATTCTGGCGGTCAATATCGCCACTGCCGTCGGCGACAAACTCCACGGAATGAAGGGATCTGCAATGGCGACTTTAGGTTGCATCCTCCCCTCTTTCCTGATAATTCTCGCTATAGCCATATTCCTGACTCCGGACATGATAAAAAACAATCGTGTCCTGTCGGCGATATTCATGGGTATCCGTCCGGCTGTCGTAGCCCTCATTATCGCTCCGGTCATCACTTCCGCCAAGGCTGCCAAACTCGGATTGAAGACAATCTGGATTCCCCTGATAGTAGCCTTGATGATCTCCTCTTCCCAACTCTTCGGTATCAATCTCGGCTTCGGATCCAATCCTATCCTCTTCATTATCTTAGGAGGACTCGGAGGATGGGCATTCTGGAAGATGAGCGCCAAAAACCTTAAGAAAAATCTTAAGAAACAACAAGAATGAACATATATCTCAAGCTGATTTGGGCCTATCTTAAGATCGGCATCTTCGGTTTCGGAGGAGGCTACGCGATGCTGTCTCTCGTAGAACATTCCGTCGTCGACCCGGGATGGATCACAGAGACTATGTTTACGGATATAGTAGCTATCTCTCAGATGACCCCGGGCCCGATCGGCATCAATTCAGCAACCTATATCGGCTACGTCGCTCCGGCCCATGTAAATCCGGCCCTTGGCAGCCCGCTTTGGGGAGTCCTCGGATCGATACTCGCTACGCTCGCCGTAGTCCTCCCCTCCTTTTTCCTGGTCATTTACAGTTCCCATTTTATCCGTAAGCATCAGGAGAGCGGCGCTATCAAAGGGATCTTCTCCGGACTTCGTCCTGTAGTAGTAGGCCTTATAGCTTCTGCTGCAATCCTGCTGATGAATAACGCCAACTTCAATCCCAACGGAATCGACTGGCAACTTCTGACCAACATCGCCATCTGCGCTGTGGCATTCTGCCTTGTCTACTTCAAAATTCCATGGAAAGGCAAGAAAGTATCTCTTCATCCGATCCTCGTAATCTGTCTGGCAGGCCTCGCCGGATTCCTGATATATTCCTGATGAAGGTAGGGGCGCAATACATTGCGCCCACGCGAATAGGGAATTATTCCAAAATACTCCATAATAAACCTAACCTCAGCTCATATTACCATGACTTACCAAGAATCCCTCGATTTTCTCTTTTCCCAGCTTCCGATGTTCTCACGCATCGGCGCGGCCGCTTATAAACCCGGCCTTAACACATCAATCCAACTTGATAACTACTTCGGCAATCCTCACCGGAAATTCAAGTCCATTCATGTAGCGGGCACAAACGGGAAGGGATCCGTTTCCCATAACCTCGCCTCGATCCTCCAGGCCCAAGGCTATAAGGTAGGATTATATACCTCCCCCCATCTTGTCGACTTCCGCGAACGCATGCGCGTCAACGGAGAGATGATACCCGAGAAGGACGTCATTGACTTCGTAGAACGTTGGCAGACCGCCAATTTCCCCGGACGGCCCTCCTTCTTCGAGTTGACGATGATGATGGCTTTCGATTGGTTTGCAAAAGAAGGAGTGGATTACGCCGTCATAGAGGTCGGGATGGGGGGGCGCCTCGATTCCACCAACATCATATCCCCCGTCGCAAGCGTAATAACCAACATCTCCTTCGATCATACCCAATTTCTTGGTGACACCCTTCTTAAGATAGCCAAAGAGAAGGGCGGAATCATTAAAGCCGCGATTCCGGTCACTATCGGTAGAGTAAACGATGAAATCCGTGACCTCTATGCAAAGACAGCCAATAAACTTCTCTCCCCCATCAAGTTCGCCTCGGATTATCAATACCTGAAGAATCCTCGGATCAACGATGACTATACAATAACCGGGACTTATCAGGGCCACGAGATAGTATCTCCATTATCCGGCGAGTATCAGATGGAAAATCTAAACACTGTCCTTCACGTTATCGAGATGTTGCGTTTCAGAGGCCATGAAATCTCCGAACAGGCTGTAGTCGAAGGACTGAGAGATGTAATAAAATCGACCGGACTTGCCGGACGCTGGATGAAACTCTCCGATTCTCCCCTTACCCTTTGCGATACCGGCCATAACCGCGGAGGCCTCGAACGCACGATGCCCCAGCTGACCGGTCTGCTGGCGCGACGTCGGGAACTCAACCCGGATGCTCGCTTGCGCATGGTAATAGGCTTCGTCAATGACAAGGACGTAGAGCATATTGTCGACCTTCTGCCCAAAGATGCTGAATATTATGTCACTCAGGCTTCGGTGCCCCGCGCAATGCCGGTTGCTGAGCTTCTCCCCATCCTTGAAAGTGCAGGTCTCGACTGCCGTCCCGTACCGGAAGGAGTAGCCGCAGCCTATTCCCAAGCCCTCAAAGACTCTAATCCCGCCTGCGACCTCCTCTTCATCGGCGGCTCCACCTTCATCGTCGCCGACCTTCTCTCCGCCCTCAAAGCATAGTATAGAATCGATTCTACTTATATATGCCTGCCTAATTCCAAATTTAGAATTAGGCAGCCAAACCTTTTTATCCTGTCCCGGTTTTGTTTACCGGCTCTGGAATTGGTCGGTTATGCTTGCTTCTCCTAACTAAATTATTATAATTTTATCACCACGGTAATAATTACCGTGGTGATAAATGATGACCATACGCTTCGATGCTCTCGTTACACTTCTTATTGGTAACTTTATTCTTTTAATTTTTTTAATTTAATTTAGAAAATTTTGTATTTATAAATTTTTTGTTTACCTTTGTCGCAGTCAATGTAAGATTTTCATAAGAATCAGTCATTAACTACTAACATTCATCAACCTTCCTAACTTGTATGAATGGAAGAGTATGGGATACGAAAAAAATAATAATCAAATAAGTACGAATATGAAACGAACCATCTTAAAAAAATGGATATTCCGGGCGCTGATAACCCTATGCGCGATGATGATTGGCTTTCCGCTGAGATCGGAAGGCGTCATCCTCGAAGCTATCGAAGATTCATTTGAATATCAAGGGGTGAAGTATGAGATTCTTAATAAGTTTGTGGATCCTATTACTCTACAGGTATCGGGAGTTGATAACACCTTAACCAGGGAACTCATCTTACCGGAAGAGATAGAAATAACAATCCAAAATCCTATCAACGGAAGAACTACAACAGGAGTAATCATAAGAATTCGCGAAGGCGCTTTCGAAAATTCTTCTTTGGAAAAATTGGTGATGCCCTCTACAGTGACAGGTATTGGCTCGTCTGCTTTCTCAAGATCCAATATTAATGAAGTAACGCTGCCCGAAGGATTACTAAATATCGGTGCTTACGCTTTTAGATTCACTCATCTTGAATCTATTGAGATTCCTGAATCAACTGTACTACTCGACTACGGTTGTTTCATGGGGAATTACTATGATTTAAAGAAAGTCACTTTACCCTCCACTCTTCGCGTCCTATGTGGTAATGTCTTTACTCACTGTTCAGCAATTCAAGATGTCTTCTGTTACGCAGCCGAACCTCCGATAGCCCATGATTCAGATTTTGCAGTTGGGAAGTGGGGCGAGACGGATTATGATATCCCTTACGGTCCCGACTTATGGTCTTGTAAACTCCATGTTCCGGAATCCTCCATCCATCTCTATCAAGAAGCAGAGGGATGGAAGAACTTCCAAAACATTGTTGCCATTGATGATTCACAAGTGACGGTAGAAGAAAATCTGGCATCCGATGAGAATATATCTTTCACTATTGAAAATGGTCTTCTCTCAGTGAAAGCCGCTCCCGGAGACTCAATTGCTATCTACGACCTCAGTGGAGTATGCCTAAAACAAGTAACCTATTCTGAAGAATCATTCTTTAAATACTCTGCCCAAGGGATCTATATTTTGACCGTCAACGGCAAAAACACCAAGATTGTACTTTGACCTAATATAGACCCTTCCGGTGAATAAGGTGAAATAACGTAACTATATATCAGAGAAAAGGCCTATCCGGTGGATAGGCCTTTTCTTTTGGTGGTGGAAATTCTGCCGGGATTCGGCGGGGAGAGCTGCCGCGGGCAGAGTTTGTTGGCGCTTTATTCTTTTTTATCTCGATCGGTGACACGGACGCGATTCTTCGAAGTGCTGGAGTTTGTGTCGCTTTCTTCTTTTAGGTCAATCTCTTTCTTTTCTTCATCGAGGACACGGTATTGAAGATAGGCCATAGATTCATCGGCGATCAACTTCATTCCGCGACCGAAACGCCGACGCCATTTACCATAGATGGAAAACATCCCTTTCTTAAGATAGGCTTCCACGTAGGGATGGACATACAGCGTAAATTTCTTTACTTCGAGAGTGTTGACCAGATAATCGATCTTCTCTTCCAATTTGTCGGTGAAAAGCAGCGAAGGCTGCACCTCTCCCTTCCCGAAGCATGACGGACAGGTCTCTTCTGTAGTGATATCCAAAGCCGGTCGCACTCTCTGACGCGTTATCTGCATGAGTCCGAATTTACTCAAAGGCAGGATATTATGGCGCGCACGGTCGTTGGCCATTATTTCGCGCATGTGGTCGAAGAGTTTCTGGCGGTGTTCCTGCTTATTCATGTCGATAAAATCGACGACAATGATGCCTCCCATATCTCGGAGTCGCAGCTGGCGCGCGATCTCATCGGCTGCGCGCAGATTTACTTCCAATGCGTTCGTCTCCTGATCGGAGGAGGCTTTGCTGCGGTTGCCTGAGTTCACGTCAATTACATGGCAGGCTTCAGTATGCTCTACTATGATATAGGCTCCGCTCTTGAAACTTACGGTCTTGCCGAAGCTGCTTTTGATCTGACGCGTGATTCCGAAATGATCGAAGATCGGAGTATCCTTAGAGTATAGCTTTACGATCCCTTTGTTGTCGGGTGCAATTAGATTGACATAATTCTCAATCTGAGAGAATGTCTCCGCTTCGTTGACGTAGATATTCTCGAAGGTGGGGCTGAAGATATCGCGTATCAGACCTACTGCCCGGCTATCTTCCTCATAGATGAGGGAGGGGGGCGTAGAACGCTGCATCTTGGCGATAGAATCTTCCCAGCATTTCAGCAAAGTGCGCATCTCGTTGTTGAGTTCCGCGACCCGCTTGTTTTCGGCCGAAGTTCTTACGATGACTCCGAAACCTTTCGGCTTGATGCTGCCGATCAACTGGCGGAGACGGATCTTTTCTTCGGTCGATTTAATCTTTTGAGAGATTGAGATTTTGTCGGAGAAAGGGAGCAGGACCATGAAGCGGCCTGTGAAGGAGAGCTCGGTAGTCAGACGGGGGCCTTTGGAAGAGATCGGCTCCTTGGCTATCTGGACGAGCAGTTGGCGGCCGGGTTGAAGAAGAGTCTGGATAGTACCGTTCTTAGGAATATCCGGTTCCCTCTTGAATTTTGAGATATTCGGCACTTTTCGCGGATCCTTGAAACATTCCTCTAAATAAGTGGAATAAGTGGCGAACTGAGGGCCGAGATCGAGATAGTGAAGAAAAGCGT
>CAYTOR010000042.1:10876-16208 GCA_964439505.1 uncultured Sangeribacter sp. | reverse complement strand
AGGAGTTGGCACCAATAATGGCACCAATGAAGATGATGAGCGAAAGGATGCCATAGTAGAGATGATGAGGCACAATAAGCGTATAAGTGTCACTCAAATATCCAGAGCCTTAAATATTCCACGACGAACGTTATTCAGAATCATCGAGGTACTTAAGTCCGAAAACAGAATTAAACGTGTTGGAGATCTGAAATCCGGCACATGGGAAGTCATTGAATAACTACGATCATGTAAATCCGAACTTATGGAAGAATCTCCAATCATCATACCGCTTCTTCAAGAGAGGTGAAAGATGAGAGTTGCACCTAAATTGCTTAAACACCAATTCCCCGAATGGATAAAGGACAGATATTTCCTGGTCAAACCGGTTTTTCTGTCATAAATCTCAAGTATGCCATACGGTGGTATGAAGTTTATAATCAAGATAATATAAATCGTCAACGACTCGTTGACGAAATTCCTCACCAAGTTGGTGAGGAATTTGAGATGCCAATTGATTTTGGTAAGTTGAGGTTCGGCTTACCCATGAATCTGTGTGGTTTACTGCCGACCAAATGGCGGAGCTATTTCAACGCGACCGTTCCACCATTGTAATCGGTAAATTTGCATCCACAAACATTGGTAAAAATGCAAAGCCAAAATTTACCGACATCTCCAACCTATTCCCTCCTCAGTGTTGATTACTGACTATCTATTCGGGCTGTATTGGCAGAACCATAAAAATTCATTAACTTTGCGCTATTAGAAATTTCTTGAGAAATAAATCGTTGCTGATCTGTTGCACAAAGTTCCAACCTGAATGTCGCAACCGGTATTCAAATATCACGATCAAGAAGATTCCAAAAGTCCTTCTCGACACATGCGAATTTGACCGCGACGATTATTCTCTTAATATTATTTCCCTCCCCGAAGTCGTCGAGGAAGAATGGGAAATTCCCGACAATGAGGAAGTGGAGAATAAGGAGAAGCCCGGGAATGATAATTGCATAATAAAATCATTGTTTGATTAAGATTCTTATGAACAGATACCTTTCAGGAATTCAGATTAATAATCTGTTTCACCTAAATAACATATCGATTGAGATCGCGGATGAAAATTATCCGCATCTGATTCTGACCGGAAAAAATGGAAGTGGCAAGACTGTCCTTCTGAACGCTATCGTGGAGTTTCTTGACAAAATCAAGAGCGACCATACTATGTACTTTCTCCATTATTCTGAGTGGATTGAAGACTATAAAAAGGAGGTAGCAAAATATCCGAAGGGATCTGAATCGTATATACAAGCACAGTCCCAATTATCTTACTATCAACAAAGGTACGATGAGTTATATGGGAAAGTGAGTCTCTCATTTGCCAATGGATATGGATTCATCAGCGATTACAAAGAGGGGAATTTTATCATTGCCTTCTATCAGGCCGCGCGAAAGACAAAAATCATCGAACCTAAGAATCCGACAAAGCCGGATCTTACTGTCAAAGAAAATGCTAAGGAAAATCTTACCGCCCAACTACTAAACTTTCTCTCTGATTTAAAGATTCAAGAAGCGCTCGCACGGAATGAAAATCTAATCGAAGATGCTGATAAAATAAAAAGATGGTTTGAAAATTTCGAGGGCATACTGAGTCAGTTTTTTGAAGACCCGAATCTGAAACTTGTCTTTAACTACAAGGATTATTCTTTTACTATCAATACCCAAGGAAAATCCTTTAAGTTCACGGAGCTGTCGGATGGCTTTATCGCGATCCTCGAAATAGTCGCCGATCTGATTCTGAAGATGCAGGCAGATGGCACTCTATCAACGGAATTTAATAAGCCCGGAATAGTTCTGATTGATGAGATAGAGACTCATCTACATCTGAAACTCCAAAAGATAATCCTGCCGATGTTGACAACCCTTTTCCCCAACATCCAGTTTATCGTAACTTCCCATTCTCCATTCGTACTAAGTTCCCTCCCCTCTGCTACAGCTTACGACTTAGAACATCAGGAACCAATCAACAATCTGACGGAGTATTCGTATCAGGCTCTGACAGAAGGCTATTTCGGGGTATCGACTGATTCCGACTACGCGCGGCAACGGTATGAGGAACTCGAAAGGCTGCTGAAAAAAGATAGTCTGTCAGAAAGCGAACTCGCAACCGTCAAGCAAATTTTTGAGGATTATAAGAAAATCCCGGAAGCGGTTTCCCCCGAATTAGTGGGAGCATATCGACAACTCGAAATCACCTATTACAATAAAATCAAGGAGGTATTGGGAGAATGATAAGAGTACATAAGCACCCTGAGGCCCCTGATTCTTTAGCGAAACGTACCTCATGGAATGGTAAGGATGTGGAGGCGCAGCTACAGACTGACCATCGAGGCAAATGCTATTTATGTGAGAGGGTTCAGATAACTGATTTTCAAGTCGAACATTTGATAAGCCGAGATAACTCCCCGGCGCTAACTTACGAATGGACCAACCTATTTTGGTCCTGCGGTTATTGCAATGGCAAAAAATCTTCGTCTTTTGACAATCTCTTAAATCCGGCCCAAGAGAACATCGAAGACTTGATCCGACAGTCTATTGATTTTCCAAACGCTACGGCTGTATTTGCCTCCACAGGTCAATCCTCTGCCCAAATAGACTCAACTATAGCCTTGTTGGGCAGAATGTATAATGGTACGAATAGATTACGCACGCTACGTGAACAGCGATTCTATGACTATGCCATGTCAAAGATTACTTCCTTCCAAAAAATGGTGACTGATTGGCTAAGTGATCCTTGCCAGGAGAACAAAGAGGTTATCATTGAAGAATTAGATATAAAATCCGAATTCTTGGGATTTAAATATTGGATAATCAAATCTAATGAGACGCTCTATCAAACATTCGGAGATTATATTACTTGGAATAAACAATAATGTCTCTATAGGTCAATAATATACACCAGCGCCTCTCGCGGCACGTCCCTCGGCCGGTCAGTCCCCGGAGAGGAGGGAGGCGACGGCGGAGGGGTTGAGGGCCCATTCGTAGGTGTAGGATTCGGTGGCGGACTCGGGAGTAGCGGTCCGGGTCAGGCCTTGGGCGTCGGCCTTCATCTCGAGCAGACGACCGATTGAGAGCTTGCGTGAGAGCCGCTCAAGAAGTGACCGGACCATGGTATGGTCCAGACCGTAGATGCTGCGCGACATGAAGGGCATCTCTAACCAGATTATCTGACGCTTTTCCACCTCTAACACCCCGAAAACCAATCCTTTCGACAGGTCGTCGGCACTGATCCGTACGAAGTGTTGCACGCAGGAGGGATCGTAGGCTACCCCGGTCTCATCGGATACCTCCATGGGGTAGGCGGAGTTCATCCATCCGACCACTAAGTTGGGCGATAACGCACCCCCGGAGTAGGCGTTGCAGACAAATACGACGTATTCGGCCCCGCCTTCTTCTAACTCTGAAAGGGTCAGTTCGATGTATTCCGCAGTCCCGACCATGTCAGGAATACGCTGGATGTCGCCGGAATGTTTTGCCCCGGTACATACTAAACTATAATATGCGCAGGTTTCCGCTGACCCGTCTTTCTTTATGATCCGGCAACTGATATCCATGTCCAGATGTTGGGCGGGGAGCCCTTTGCCCCATTGCAGGAAGAGGCGTACGTCGTTGCCTTCGATCGGGAAGCGGGTACCCTGCAGGGCGCAGGACGTGTCTTGAATCGTAGCGGATCGGTCGCCTACGCTGACGGGAATATCGTAGAGTTCGGGAGCAATGTAAATCGTACGTCCCTTTTCGGAGGGAAGTCCGGATGCCGAGGCAGCGAAACGGCGTTTCATGGACTTGACATATAGATTTTCCACCGCCTCAACCATCTCCCGTCTCTCTTCGGGGGAGTATTCCTCAAGTAGGGGATTGTAGGGTATCTGAACTTTTCTTCCGGTAATGGTGCTTACCAGGCGGGGAACGGAGGAGGTGAAGTAGACTTCTGCCGCATTGCCAAGGGAAATGAGCAGGCGGGCAGGCAACTTATCTGATATCTCATCGAAAGCTTCCAATACCGGAGTAGCACCGAATCGCAACATCGTAGCGAACAGGCAGCGGGCAAAGACGCCGGGACGCTCTTTGAGCAAGGTGAGCATCCGGTCTTTATCCCCGGCAGCCCGGGCGGTATCTACGCTTCCTTGCCAGACGGTATAGGTCTCATTGTAGAAGACGTCGAGAATCTCCGCAAGATGTTCGAAGCCGGGCTTGCGGGAGTATTCCCCGAGGCGCAGGGCGCGTATCATCCTGACCCACATCTGCCGATAGGGATGCATTATCTCAGCAGCTTTGTCGGCCGACATCGGAAGGGAATTGAGCCATCGCGCCACTCGCAGACATTCCCGCCGGTTATATTTAAGCCGCAGCTGGCGTCTCTTCACGTCTGACCTCAACGGAGTGTTGAAATCATAAAGTTCCCGGGGGGAAACGGTCTTCCGGGCATTGGCTATAAGTGTGCGCGGACGGATTATCTGCGCGTGGCCGGTCTTGACATACCATAGATAGCGGAGAATATCGGTCGGGGTCTTCATCAGTCGCGCGGCCTCATCCTCTTTGCCCGACTTGAGAAGGAGGTCGATGACGAGCATGGCCGTCTCCTTCATCTTTATTTCCTGATTCGGGTCCAAAGGGAAATATTCAAGCAGCGCCTGGAGCGATTCCCTCTGAGTGGCGTCAAGTGGAGTCGGGGAAGCGAGAAGTGAATTGAAGATTGCGCGAAGGTCAGCCTCGGTAAGCAGGCGCAGCTCTTTAAGCTTGCTGCCCTGACCGGTATAGACGAAGTCTGCCGTCTCGAAGGGTGTGCCGCAATAGGGGCATCCGTTATATCGTTCAAGTATGAAGGTGTTCTCCGGAATAAAATGACCGCAGGGGAGACGGGTCCCGGGTGTGCTTTCATCAGCACCCAAGAAATTGACGATGAAGGTATATAGATGCTCAAGATAACTTTCTCCGGTCGGGACGTCCCATCCTTTTACCAACGAGGCCCAGTTGAGATTTACCCCCATGACGTCGTTGATTACCTCCGTGATTGCTTCCAGGACGTCCGTCCCCACTCCGTTCAGTGCATGGAGAAGTTCTTCTGTGACGCTGAATCCGTTTTCTTTCAGACGCGCAAGGAATCCCATCACCTCAACGGTAGCGGGACTGTGCAGATCGATCTCCTCCCTATTGACAGGAAGGAAAAGTCCACGGTATCTCAGCCCTACGCGCACCCCCGCCTCATAAACCCGGGATTCATTGACTGCAGAATCATTGACCGCAGAATCATTGGCCGCAGAATCATTGACCGCAGAATCATTGACCGCAGAATCATTGA
>CAYTOR010000042.1:0-10776 GCA_964439505.1 uncultured Sangeribacter sp. | reverse complement strand
GAATCATTGGCCGCAGAATCATTGACCGCAGAATCATTGACCGCAGAATCATTGAAACGGGGATCGCCGGAAAGAGGAGCATCAGAAGCATTCATATTATAACCTAATCTAAGGAGCCTTAAAATACTTTATTTTATAAGCAACTTCCGGGAATACTCTCTTTCCGGGTCTTTTGAGACGGATGGAAAAAGTAAAGTATTTCTAATCTATTAAGAGTTGCTTAAAGAAATGGGCAAGGTCTGCAAAAAAGTACGACGGGCAGGACTCGAACCTGCGACCTCCGGCACCCCGATGTAGAAGTATGTGGGGATTAGTCCACGCGAAGTGGAAATTTCACCACAACAACACCGGCGCTCTACCAACTGAGCTACCGCCGCAATTCAAATTATTCTATCCATCCGCTAAGTTACAAATAATTTGCGACATTTCCAACTCCTCCCTCTAATACCGAACGATTCCCGGTTCTTCGCGGGCGCAATGTATTGCGCCCCTACCTGACGCAATTCTCTGCGGACGCAAAGTTTCGCGTCCCTACCGTAAGCCTGCAATGACTAAAGCCATTCCCGGATTAACTTGCAATGTCGCGTTGCGGTTACGCCGGCAAAGATAATACATTGGATGGTTCAAAAATTGCTATAGCTAACTCAACTTTTTCTTGATAAGGAGTTGTGCTGACTTTTTTGTCGGTGTGGCATCTTTTGATACACTCTTGAGCTATTTTTGCCGATGAATAATTGGAAAGAGATGCAAAACCGACAATTTCCGGGTTCTTAAGCCTGTTGGCTCATCCATTTCCGTTATGACATTACATAATAACTTATAAACTTACTTAGTATGAGTAAATCTATGTTTATAACTGTTGGAGAGACAGGAAATAGAATGGAAGCTTTTATCCGTAGTCACGCTGAAAAACCTGAATTGACAAATGCTCGTTTCGTCAATGTTGATACCGAAGAGGGGATCTGCACGGCTATTGTTCAAAATGAAGAAGGGCTTCCCTTTGAGATTACCTTAGAGGAATCTATGAAGGGAATAGAACGGTTATATATTCCGTTTGGAATTACAGATTCCGAAGAAATTAAAGCTGTAATGAAGTTAATACGTATTGCAATCCAATCAGGCATAAAGGCTATTATCCCCATTGCCTTCGTACCCTCCGATTTTACAGAAGAGAAAACAATGGCGAAGGTTATTGATTTCAAGGCAAATTTTCCGCAGGAATTTAGAATTGTAATCGATACCTCCTATAGCAAACCTGATTCTGATGATTCCCACAACTATCCCGCTGAAGCCGCTTTGGAAACCATAGAATCACCCGGCAGCCTACATGTCAATATGAATCAATTAATAATGATCACGCCGAAAAGAGATCGGAATATCCGGAAAATGTCTTAGCGATGAAAGGAGTTAAGCAGTTTCATTGGTATGAGGATATATCCTTCTTTCCGAGCCAATGTTATTATTTTTTTAAGGATCCTTCGACAGGATGCAAATTCTGTATCTATCTCAGACTCAGGACTGCGAAGTATTGGACGTGTGAGTTGGTAGGTTGCCGTAAATCGGAGGGACCAGATTTTGATATGGATTGGAATATTCCGACCCCTATTCTTCACATTGCTGCCAAATTCATTGAGGAAGATTTCCCTGCATTGGAGGTCGCCGCGCAGAAGGCAGCCGCCGCTCTCTTTCCGCATATTCCCGAACTGAGTATAATTAAGCAGCCGGCCGATACGTCATTTCCGATCCGGACCATTGAACGCGACAGTTATGATTTCCCGGAATCCCTGCTGACACTGAATGACGCTTGTCCGGCGGAGATATACTTTAAAGGCACTAAAGGCTGGTTGGCTTCCGGGTATCATGTCGCTATCATAGGCGCGAGGAACGCAACCGTTGAGGAGTGCCAATTAGCGCGACAACTCGGAAGGCTCTTTTCCACGGATATAGTAGTTAGCAGCCTGGCGCTCGGCATTGATGCAGCAGCCCATCAAGGTTGCGTGGAGGCCGGAGGAGTTTCCATTGCAGTGGTAGCGACCGGACTCAACAAGGTTTACCCTAAGGAGAATGCTGAACTCGAGCAGGAGATATTACGCAACAGAGGAATGATCATCTCCGAATGGCCGGAAGGGACAAAAGCCAACCCGAAGCGGCTCATCTCGCGCACCCGACTGCAAATGGCGATTGCAGACAAAGTGATTGTAGTAGCCTGCGAAATAGAATCCGGCACCATGTACGCCGTCAGCTGGGCAGTGAAGCTCGGCAAACCGATTTTCGCCATCGATAACGCCCGCTCAGGCAACCGCTACCTCATCGACAACGAAATAGCCACACCGATATCCTTTCAAACCGCACCGTGATTACGCCACATCTGTTGACTGCAAATTATCTTCCGGCCAAAAGTCGGGAGATATTTGTTATATAGTCCTAAACCGCAGCGACTTCCGGGTCGTTATTCTTAGGAATGATTCTATAATACCTTTCTTGTTCCATGTAACCTAAATTGGTTTATAAATTTAATGATCAGGTTTGATTAGCCACTTTATGACGTCTTCAAAGCGTTTGAATACATCCATCGTTGGATTCTTATCGAAGTATGTCCAAACGCAGTGGTCATTAGCTTCCACAAGAATATTCTCATCTTTTAACCGTCTGACAATAGTATTATTAATCGGCCGCCTGTCTTCAAACTCGACCTGACAATATACCCTACTGTCAGAGTCTATATGTACGTATATGTTCCCTTCCTTATTCTCTCCTGGAATAGGAATAAGGACACCGATATACTCAGATTTTGATGTTATCCGGAGCGCAGGGAACTTTTCGGAGATAGATTTATGCCAATAGTTTTTAATTGCTTTCTGGCGCATCTCCAAAAGTTTGTTGCTGAGAGTTACGCATTCATCGTACTGTTCAGATAATTTTTCGAATTTCTCAAATTCATCTTTACATTGGGATAACTGAAGTTTTTCTGTAATAAGGTTTTCTAATGTCTTATTCATTGGTTCTTGATTTTGTCTAAGGAGGAAGAGTCCCTCCAAATAGTCTATGTATTGTTTTATTGCTGTATGAAATATTTGGTCTCTAGTATCATATCCAATGTATGAGGATGAGATAATCTTTTCTCTAAGCCAAGGTAAAACTCCGTCAAAAAAAGAGAAGTTGACATAACGCATCTTATGAATTGATGAGTCTTTGTATTCTCCCCAACTTTGATCCGACGGTTCTCCGGCCCGCTGAGGCATATAGACAACATATATATCTTCTTGTTTATGTCCATTATGGTAAGACCGGATGGATTTATCTATATACCGAGACAATTGAGCATCTTGATCCTGAGCGTTGTAGACCTTATTTTCAAAAATAAGAGTATAAGTTTTATCTCGGACCCAGAGGTCTATCCGCTCCTTTTCCTGCGTGATGATAGGATCTTCTATATGAATATTTTTGAACGAAGGACATTTCTCCGCCAATTGATTAACCAACGATTGAAGAAGAGGGTATTCTCCCGCGGAGTCTCTATATGCCAATATTTTGTGAAGAATGCGACTATGGGCATTCTCGTTTATATGCAGCTCGTCAATCACATTCAGGTGATACGGAAGTTTGAGGACCTCTTCACGTCTTTTCTCTCCAAATTCCTTTAACAGGCCTATGAGTTCGGTAAGATATGCCTCATGTGCCTTGCAATAGGCAGATAGTAATTCTACGGAGAAAGATATTTCGGGAGTGTCAGATTCAATATCCGGGGTTAAAGTTTGAGTCATAATGGAGTCTGCAGCTTTATGTTTGCAAAGTTACGAAAATTCACTATTTTACATAGACTTTTGAAGGATGTTATTCAGCATGGGTTGGGGCTATATTCCGATAAATTGGAAGCCCCTTCACTCCGGGAAGCAGGTGGTTATGTCCTCGCTTTCAACCTCTTCTCCAGTGAAGAGGTTGGTGTGTTCGTTTGCGCAACGTTCATTTTGCCACCAAACAGCCGCACTCATAGTCAAATGACCATTCTTTCCCATTATTACATGGTATTCCTCGTATTCGGTACAATCTATTTGTATTCGGAGGTCAATTCTGTCAGATTCTGCGTACACCTCGGTACCAAACAGGGTCATCAAGTCTTCCCAATCGCGTAGGAAAGCTTCAAAAGAGGTATACTCTTTTACAATCTCCATGAAGCCGGCATGGCGGAGCCGCATTTTTGAGAGTCCCTCATTCCTAATTTCCTGAAAAATCTTTAACCATTTATCCCTTTTCTCAGGATCAATTTTTAATTTTCTCATTTTCTTGATTTTATTTGTTTTAGATTCGTTTAAACATGTATTGAGAACGCATTGGCGTTACACAATTTCCTATTTTTCAGTCCCACCAGGTATGAAGAGCATGTTGACGGATACCGCAGTATAGCCGATGAGCTTTGTGCCAATAGATCCTCCGACCATAAAAAATCTTTTCCTCTTCTTCCGTCGCTCCAAAGAAATGGTCAAAATCCCATTTGCTCACCGGGTATCCGATATTGCGGGGATTAACGGCAAGAATTATATTCTCAGGGATGTTGTCCTCATTTACAAGGAAGCTGAGCAACTTGATGCAAAGACGAAGCCAGCGCCCTCCGGGGTAATTGCCGTGAGAATTTGCAGTTACAGAATGGGAGAAATAGGCATCCATGCACTCCATCTTTTTCTTTTCCAATTCGAGCAGGAAGCTTGCATCGTATTGAGGCGCCCCAAGAGCATAATCCGCAAGGTCTTTGACCATCGGATCAAGTACCTCTTTTTTCCAAAGCCGATATTTCTTTTTATGATAGTAAAGACTCCGATGGAAGTCAACATACACGGAGGTCTCTTTGTCAGCGGTTTCAGGATTGATGCATTCAGCGGCCGCCACGCAGGCAAGAGCGAGTTCGAACTCTTCGTCAGAGTTAAATTTCGCATAGTCGTACGTAGCCAAAGCAACCGAAGCTTTATTAATGAGAGTGGTCTTTTCTTCTTCGGGTAGATGCGAGATATCGGCCAACGGAGCCCGGTGTTCTGCGCCTCCGAACGTCAATGCTTTAGGATTGGAATCGTTCATATTGAATCTTACTAATTATATTGTAGGCTAAAAGATTTATATCTCCTGAAGAATCGATTTCGCGGTTGAGCCGGTTATTGATATGGTCATCCCAGTTTGAAGATTCGTTAATACCCACTCCCCGATCTCAATTTCAGTTTCTACTTATATTCCTGCTCATTGAAGTCATAATGGCGTCCGTTACGGTCGGTCAGACTTTGGACTTTGAATTTGACTTCAGACCAGAAGTCGTTGAGACGGAGAAGGTCGGGCAGAGAATAGAGTTTATGGTTGGTCAGATCGTGGACCGCATGGCACACGATAAACTCCTTGAATTCCGGAAAGCGATCGAAGGGATATTCATCCCAGCTCTGTCCGTCGTCAAGCGGTCCGCATTGCTCATGAATGAAAACTATTCTTTCCAGACAAGTATGAGCATAGACTTCATAGAGGGTCTTTAACATTACTGCGAAATTTGAGCCGTAATAATCGTCATCAATCAGATGGCATATCGAGTCTTCATCGTTAAACACGAATTTCACGCTTCCCTCCAATTCATAGTCATCATCAAAATCGGAAGAGTCAAGCATCAGTTCCTTCTTGGCGATAAATTTATTGACCCGCTCGTCGAGAGCTATGGTCAACCGATAAAGTTCATCGTTTACTTTACGGAACTGAGCGAGATTGTCTCCTGTCGGGCGAAACATTTTGTTGAGGATGTGTCGTCTTTCTGCCAAAAGATCCTCGACCTCTTCTTTCTTTTCTTTGGAAAGCTCGTCATAGTTAAACTCTTCGAGGCCCGACCCGACAATCTCAATGATTTGCGCTTCTATCTGTTGTAGTTTCTGCTTCATGTGTTGTTAGATTTCGCCATCAAGATAATCTTGGTAGTCCTCATAGTTCGGAAACATACCTTTAATAATTGAATCATTTTTAATAATTGATTCCTTTTTGAAGATAGGCTCAAAGTCCTCCTGTTCCATTAATCTTCGGGTTCGCTCACTGCGCTTAATTTTGTCTTGTTGCATACTATGGAATTTAATATTCAACTTTCTATTATAGATCTCATATAACTCATTGACCCATCCCCTCATCTGCTCAACTACATGGGCGGGGGAAAGGACTTTAATCCATCCTCCTCCATGAAGCATTTCCATAAAAAACTCCTCGGTAGGGCGAACGGTGATGTCAAATTCGGCGTAATCCCCGTCCTCATCGACAATCAGTCTCTGCGAGGGATGTATGGGCAAGGTCTTTACATAATGGGCGTGAGGATATTCAACTCTTATGCGGATTGTCTCAACATTCACGTTCTCGTAGAGCGCCACACCAAGAGTACCTTCGAAAAACTCTTCCGGATTGAAATCTTCTGGATATATGAACGTTTCTTCCAACACCTTCGTATCCTCAATTCTGTCCAGACCATAAATAATCTCCTTCCACTTTCCTTGGTAGAAACATTGCCCGACCACATACCAGCGGTTTTTATACAATTTCACACACAAAGGACTTATCGGGAACGTGGAGCTATAGCAACTTCCAAAGCCTCGATAGGTAATCCGGAGACGATGATTGTTTTTCATAGCCGTGATAATGGCAGCTAAGTTTTCGTGACCGGATGGTATCTCTTCCAACAGGATACGGTCCTTTATCTCAAGATTATTCATCAAGGTAGTACCCATCGAAATAGAGTCCACAAGCCATTTGCTGACCTTATCATCGTCTATGTCTTCGGGATTAGCAATGTAATAGCGATAGCCTCCTTTTATATCGCATTTTATGGTCACATGAAACTGCAGCTCTATGGCTTCTTTCCATCGATTGAATGTAGTGCGGTCAAGAGATTTCTCAGTCGACATATAGTCCTTCCATTTCTCAGAAATCTCCTTTAGAGTCACCCCTCGCGATCGACTTTTATGAATCGTGTTCAGCAACCAGATGTATTTTTCAGTCTGAGTCATAATGTAATTAACTTGGTCAACTGCAAAGATAATGAAATTTGTGTATCATTTAGTGCTACACCTCGGAAAGATATAAAAATAAATGGTGTTATTAATTTTGAAACACCCTCACCCTTAACTTTGCGCAACTAATAATAGAGAACATACGGCAGGTATGTCCGCGGTATTTTACGCCGTGAGACTACACCCGTTATTACTTGGTTATATATGAAAAAAACGATGATTATTGGAGTAGGTGGTGGAGGATGCAAAATGGCCCGCGCGTTACGCCGCCGAGCAAAGACGGATTCCATCAAAGAGGCAATCTATATGTTCGCCGACCACAGACAACCCGATATAGATTATTTCAGGTTGGCTAACGATACAACTGTTTTTCTGAATCTATATAACATTGACCTCTACAACGACCTGCCGGAGGATTTCTTTGAGGGAGTTGAAAAAGTCTACGTTCTTGCCGGGTTAGGAGGTCGCACCGGGACAGCATGGACGCCGGTGATCGCTCAGTTCGCAAAATACATCCGAGATGTAAAATCTGTTTCGGCCGTAGTCTCCACTCCTTTTATCTTTGAGGGGAAAAGACACATGATTCGCGCAAATGAAGGCGCAGCAAAGATCAAAGAACTTAATATTGATTTGATAATCACTATAAACAATGAGGAGCTTTCCGAGAAATATAAAGGTCTCAATTTCATAAACGCATTTGATTATGCCGACAAGGCAGTATTGAAAGCAGTAGAATAGTCAGTTGGAATCGGAATTTAGACCAATGGACCCAAAACCGCTTCTCGGAAGAAACGGATAGTCGCGTCTGACCGATTTATCCCATCAAGGCCGCGGAAGAAGCAGAAAATAAGATTTAGACCCCGTCCCTCAAAAAGATTAAAAATCAGATTTCCCTTGTCTTCTTTGGCCTTTTCCAGGTCCAGCAGGGCGAGTTTGATATCCAGGCCGCCGGTGTAGCCTCCCGGGCGACCATCGGTAGCCACTACCCGATGACATGGGATCAGGATGGGGAAGGGATTTGCACCGCATGCGTTCGCTACCGCCCGGCAACCCTTCGGTGACCCGATGCGGCCCGCCAATTCCTTATAACTGACGGTAGTGCCGAAGGGAATCTTTCGCAATTCATTCCATACCTTCAATCTGAAATCAGTAGCCTTCAGATGCAAGGGTATCGTAAACTCTCTCCTCCTTCCGGCAAGATACTCCGATATCTGCCTTACCGCCATTTCTATGACCCGGCCTTCCTCCTCGGAAGCCTCTCGGCAGCCCGCCGATGAAGGAATCACCTCCGGCGGCAGCTCATCCGAGGGCAGGCAATCCGAGGGCAGATAATCCGAAGGGGGCCCCACCGACGCCAACCAGGCGCAGCGGGTCAGCACCTTCCCCTCGGCCTCTATCCTCATTTTATGGCCCAAAAATTCATATATCCTGCCGGTCATAAATTTCTCTGTGATAATTTCGTTTCTTCTTACTTTATGAATCCTTCGAGGTCATCGGCCATTCCGAGGATAAGGTCGTGCAACTGAAGATCCTTGATCAAGTCCTCCGGAATGGCCCGGTATCCAAGCATAGCGCCAATGATATTGCCGGCTACGGCCCCCGTCGAGTCGCTGTCTCCACCATGATTTACCGCGCAGACTAAGCAGGCACGGAAGTCATCAATATGACGCGTCACAGAGAATATCGCGATTGCCAAAGTCTCTTCCGCGACCCATCCTCCGCCAAGGTCATTTTCTATTATCTCCCAATCTCGCAGAGGGGATTTTTCCGCCCCCAGAGCGTTGCCAATAATTTTCTTGAACGCCTCCATTGCCGGAGCTGATGGGCCATAGACTGAGACTGTAATCTCCAAAGCTTTTCTGACTATATCCCGGAAGCACCCGGAGTCAATCACCTCTGCAGTAAGCGACAACTGCACGATCGCGGCTAAGGCGGCGGAAGAGTAGGTGCTCAAAGGATGAAGATGTGTCAGCCGGGCAACTTCGCCGGCCAATCGGGCGGTCTTTTCGAGCGGCCAATCATGGCAGGCACCATAGATCCCTAATGGCGCGACGCGCATTATCCCTCCGCACCCTTTGCTATCGTTTACCACCTCCTTACCGCTCTGAATAGCGCTCAAAGCCGACAGGCATGTCATTCCAGGAGCACGCCGCCGGTTGAGTTCATCGATCTTCAGTAGCCTCGAATCGTAAGGAATTCTGATCTTGCGCCCTACCTGAGGACCATACCAAGCCAGATACGCGTAACAGATAGCCGGCAGGATAGGCTGCTGATTTCTTTCAGCTTCAAGAAGACCTTCTGCCGTATATAGCGACATCTGGGTATCATCCGAAATCAAAGCTTTGGCATACTCCCCCGGCCCCCCAGAAGAAATTACATATCCTTCGATGCCGTTATCCCCATACCGATCCCGGATTTGACCGAACGAACCGACAAACTCCACCGGATAACCCATCGCGTCCCCGACGGCGCCGCCTACCAGACACCCTCGACATCTATCTTTCCTCTCTATTTCCGTCATAGTACTCTTCTCTAATCTCTAAATAATAAATAGCTATCGTCTCATTCCTCTGAAGCCATCCCTACCTCACAATAGATTAGGAAAGATGGGCTTTGGAGGTCGGGCCTGTTCTTAGGGCCGGGGATTGATGAGTTCGAAGACGACGTCGGCCGTGTCGGACATAACGAGGTCGTCGGGGGTAATATCCAGTGAGTCGGCTGTACTGGCCTTGGCTTCGGCATTGGAGTGAATGTAGCGCGCTTGCGACATTACGGAAATGTCGGCGCGACCATACTCAATGCTGATCACCTTGCCCAACTTGCAACCTACAGCCTCTGCCATAATCCGGGCTTTATCGCGGGCGTCTGAGACCGCCCGGGCGAGCATCTTGAGCTGAGCGGGACGCATGTCTTGCAGGGTATAATTCACACTCGCCTCCGCACCGGGGACGAATTTGCCGATACCCCGGATAATATTGTTGAGAAGCACATTATCCATCGGCAAGTCAATCTTGACTATCTGCCGCAGATTATAGCCTTTTACCTCATATTCAATGATATGGTCATCATCATCGTAGACAGGAACACGATGTTCGGAGACATCAAAGCGAATATTCTTTGCCAAGGACCCCGGTTTTTTGTTAAACTCAAGGATTTTTACGAGCCAAGAGGAGTTTTCCTTCCCCTGTTGATAAGCCTTTTTATAATCAGGGAAGTGGCCGGAGATAGTGATTTCAAGCCGGGTTACGTCGGGGACAACGTGGATAGCCCCTTTGCCCTGCAATGAGATAGTTGGTTCGTTCATAGTCTTTCTTTTAGAATATTTATTATATCTTATCTCCTTTCCGACCTACTACTTGACCTTTTCAAGAAGCATTCCTGATGATCCCGGGCGCCCGATTGCATACGTCAGGGAGGTCGAAGCGTCGATCCGTCCCGCAAAGTTAGCAAAAAATCTGAAAAAATTACGTAGGAAGGAGGCCTGAGATTAACGGAAGGGAACGATCGGTTTTGTCTGTTTAACACGAATGAGAAATTCATCGACGTAAAATGCGATCCCAAGGTCGTTGCAGACATGCAGTCAAGATATAAAGTTGCTTTATATTGTCTCGGTTTGCGGCATCGTGATGCACCACAGCACGGGCAACGCCACCACACCACAACCGGGGGCTAAATGTGGATATTTGACATCTCGCAATCAACTCATAATTTGCTTAACTCGCAAATTATGAGTAATTTTGCATTCTAAATAATACAGATATGC
>CAYTOR010000041.1:0-16531 GCA_964439505.1 uncultured Sangeribacter sp. | reverse complement strand
TTAGGTACCGGTCTGCAAAACCGTTCACACCAGTTCGAATCTGGTTGGAACCTCGATGGGAGTTCAGCAATCCGCTGAACTCCGTTTTATTTTACTGATTATCAACTGTTTACTTGCGCCCGGTCGGTAGTCAATTTTTAAAAATTTGTCGGCACGGAAGTATCTATCCCTCAAATAGTTACAAAATCGGCCGACACAGTTGTTGACACATATTTTATGGCAAAAGTAACAATCAAGCGCCGCAACGGCAAATGCCGGGCCGACGGCGAAGCTCCCCTCTATGCGGTCCTCCACATCGCAAGAGAAAAAATCAGAATCCCCCTTCGTATTTCAGTCTCCGACCGGGAATGGGATGCCCCGGCAGAAAGGGTCATCGGACGCTCTCAGGAGAGCAAGGATAAAAACCTTATCATATCCAACATTAAAGCAAAAATTTCAGATATCCTCGTAAGATATCGCTTGACTGGAGAAAAAATTACCAAGGAAAGTTTTCTCGCCCTTCTCCGCAGTCCGGGAGAAACCATGAATTTCATTGAGTATGCCCGTCGCAGGCTCAATGAACTCTGTAAAGCGCTCCAGCCTCAGACCATTCGACGCCATGAGTCGGTACTGAAAAAGATCGAACAATATAACCCTGACTTGCATATCTCCGATATCACTCCCGAATGGCTTCAGATCTACGCCGCGCATCTAAGAGATTACTATCACAATAACTCCGGTACCATCGGAAAGAACATGAGCGTTATCAGGATGCATTATTTCGCCGCCTTGAGAGAGGGAAAAGTCAGAAGTAACCCGTTTGAGGTCTATCGGTTGCCTACCTCAGAACCCGAGGTAGTATTCCTGACCGAGCCGGAACTGAATCTTCTGACTGAACTATATAATTCCGATCGTTTGGACGAAAAGGAACAGAACGTGCTCAGGTTCTTTCTCTTCATGACCTTTACAGCCATGCACATTTCTGACGCCCGAGCCCTGCAGATAAATCAGATCATTAACAATGAGCTTATCTATCGACGGATCAAGACCGGCGTTAAAGTGCGAATCCCCCTAAGTGATCCGGCCATTCAGCTTGTAGAATACTATAAAGGAGGGCGCAACAGAGGACGACTCTTCCTCAATCTTCCTTCTGATCAAAGCATCAACCGCATCATAAAAATAATATGCGGTCGCGTCGGCATTACAAAACCGGTCAGTGCAAAGACCGGACGCCACACTTTCGCAACCCTGTATTATAAACTAAATTCCGGAGATCTCGGAACCCTCTCTAAACTATTAGGGCATACCTCGGTCAATACCACCATGATATACGCTCACATAATGAAGGAAAACCGGGAAGCCGGAGTAGCAGCCTTCAACGGTTTCAAGGTCAAATAACATTGATTGCCTTCTCGTTTCGCAACGGGAAGGCAATCACAAACCTTAAATCTAATAAAATCTAACCTACAACGTAAACACAATGATTTCTCTTATTTCCTTCGTCGGATCAGCCACCAGACGGCGACCGCGATTCCGATCAGCGAGACGATGCCGACGGCCATCAGAGTCTTCTGCCACCAATATAGGCGGTTGACCTCCCTGACTACTTCGACCGGGTAAGGCTCGCGGACGACCACCGAGTCCGTCTTCAGTTCGCGGAGCGAATCGACGATCGCCGACAGGTGGCCGTTGCGCTCCTGAAGCGAGGCCGAGCGGTCGATGATATGCCAGCGGTCATAGCCGACGAGCCGGCCGATGGAATCCAGGATCGGTGCGATGGAATCCAGCCGGGATTCCGTTATCCGCTCGATGCGCGTCACCGTATCCCGCTCGATGATCCGCTGCGTATGCCGGACCGTATCCGTCTGGACGGTGACCGACTCCACCGGAACATAGACCCGCTTCGAGCATCCCGACAGCGCTACGATCAGCAGCAGCCCGAGAATAAACCCCGTCAGGATTCCCAAAGATTTTACCAATCCTTCATTATTCATAACCTCAATATTTGATTAGGATAAAAATTTCAGACTCGCGAAGCTGTTCCGTTCAAACGCGCAGCATTTGAAGGAATCTCCCTATTTCTTCTCATACTTGGCGACGTAGGCTTTGATTCCGTCGACATGCAGCTTGACGATGGCGGCGCGGCCTTCATCAGAAAGCAGATAATCGACGTCCTCCCGGTTATCCTGGAATAGATTCTCCGTCAGGCAGGCCGGACACTTCGAGCGATGGAGGATCGTGAATGAGGCCTCTTTGTCGCGGTCGCCATCGGTCAGGTCCGTGCGGATCTTGGTCCCTGCGGGCAACGCTGCCTTCACCGCGTCATAGAGGCAATCCGCGAGCTTGTCGCCCTGCGTCTGGCCCTTCGAGGTCCATGCCTCCCAGCCGCGGGCCGTCATCCACTTGCCGTTACCCGCCGCGTTGCAGTGGATCGACACGAGGCAGACATTCTTCGAGCCCAGGCGGGAGCAATGGGCATTGGCACGGTTGCAACGCTCCCCGAGCGAGATATCCGCGTCCTCCGGAACGAGCAGTTCCACGTCATAGCCCGCGCCCTTCAGTTGGCCGACAACTTCCCGGGCGATTTCCCGGGCGTAACGATACTCAAGCAGCCGACGGTTCGGACTGCACTTCCCCGGGGTATTGACCCCGTGGCCGTTATCTATAAGAATCTTCATAAAAACCTATAATAAAAACTATGTATTTAAGAATTAAAAACTAAGGAATTGGAGTAGGCGCGACAGACTGCGCGTTCAGGATCTCGGCCTTGAACTTGGTCAGTTCATTGCTGTAATGCGCCAAAATACCCAACAGAGACCCGCAGAAAGCCGACGAGATACCGAAATACGTCAGGATTGAGGCGTGCACTTCTCCGCGCGGCTCAATATACAGTCCCAGAAAGATAGCCACTATTGCGGCCACCATACACCCGACAGCGAGCGTATAGATGATCACCTCCTTAATCGTCAACTTGTCGAACTCTTGCTTAAGATGCTTCATAAGTCACCTCCTTTCTAAATGAAATTTTTGTACGAAAATTTGTATAATACGAATTTTAATATTAATTTTGATTAATCACTCTAAAAAACAGATAATAAATGGAATCAGGAAAAGAAATACTCACAGATGCTAAGAGTCGTCTGAACGATATTCTCGTTTCTATTTCATGGCGCGAGATAGCCCGCAATTATTTCGGAAAATCAAGTTCCTGGCTTTACCATAAACTTGACGGAATCAAAAGCGACGGCACTCCCGGAGGAGGCTTCACGCTTTCCGAACGTCAGCAACTCAAGGAATCTCTTGAAGATTTGGCAGCCCGCATAAACGCGGCGGCCTCTCGACTCTAAATAACTGTTCGATCTCTTCTCCGCTTCTCCCCGGTCATTCCGATGATCGGGGAGTTGATTTTTTATCTTTTATCATCTCTCACCCCTCCTTTCTCCGGCGCTCCGGCATCGTTCTGCGCGTCCACTTCGGCATCGTACAGGGCTTCCGCCTGCTCGGCCACGACGGCCTTCGCCTCCTTCCTCCGGACAAACTTCCTACCGGCTATAGTTTCAAATTTTTGCAATAAAAAATAGCGAATATTTTTGATTTTTACTTGCGTAATTCAAAAATATTCGCTATCTTTGCAATGCAATCGAGAGAGATTGCGAAGGAAATACATCTCGCCTGGCAAAGGAGATGTCAACCCGAAAATTCCTAATCTTATGTTCACAGTCGAAATCAACATTAAGATCTGGAAATTGAAGATTGCCAAACTAACAATCACAATCTTCTAAAATCCGAAGGGTGACCAAAGTCTTAAAGACTCCCCGGCAAGGGAGCGCCCTTTGGGTTCGGGTTTGCAAATATAACGATATTTTTTGAATTTCGCAATAAAAAAATAATTAATATATGAATTCTGATTTCCTTCCATCCACCGACCATTCGGAATCCAGTACCGAAGTAAAGTCTGAGCGGCGAGGTGGCGCGAGAGCGGGTGCCGGACGCAAACCGAAGACCGACCGAACTCAACGCCTCGGACTCAATATTTCGGAATTGGCCAAAGCCAACCTCACATCCTACGCCTCTGAGCGAGGCATATCGATGGCTGAAGCCTTGAACCGGATATTGGAATCCCTCGGAAAGTAGGTCACAGCTTTATTCATACCTGTTCTTTTTCTACCCTGTCTTCCAAAGCATTGCCTTCCCTG
Source organism: uncultured Sangeribacter sp. (assembly GCA_964439505.1). Lineage (GTDB taxonomy): Bacteria > Bacteroidota > Bacteroidia > Bacteroidales > Muribaculaceae > Lepagella. The sequence goes on along the minus strand of CAYTOR010000041.1, from coordinate 12,356 downwards.
GTAACGGGGCTCCCTTCTTCAATGGCTTTTTTACGGAGACGATTATATTCGTCTCCTTCTTCCATCGATATCTCCCGCCAGTTAGATGGTGAGTCACATGCGCCGAGAGCCACACGCTTGGCCACTACGCGGTCGATGATATCCACATCGGCAACTTGAGTCAGATACTTTCCTTCTTCGGGCTGAAGGATTATCGTAGTGAATTGTTCCTGTGTCATATTAGTGCAAATTAATGGATTATTTAATAGATTATAGTGATATTTTTTGAAGTTGCGTAAGCGATCTCTTCCTGAGTCAGCTTGTTGTATACATTCTCATGAATTTGTAGATTTCCGTAAGGCCATTTAATCTCGTTCATGCACTCAATGATCCTAATAACAGATTCATGAGATAAGAGAGGACTATCCTTCAACTGTACATGTGTTCTGATAATTGAATCCACCTTAAGATCTGTTAGATTGCTACAGCCGTCAAGTGTTAGGGAATTCATCTCAAACATACTCAGATCAAGAACCTCTAACGATGAGCAATTTGTGAAAAAGCCAGAATAAATTCTTGGTTTAAGTTTATATTCAGACGGGAATATTACTTTCTTCAAGTTGGTACAATTAGAAAAGGTATCAACTAAACTATCGAGATTTCTTAGGTCTGTATATGAAAAATCCACCCACTCTAAACTCCGACAACTCTTAAAAGTTGAATACAGATTTTTTAATTGACTGAGGTCAATATGTCTTAAATCTAAAGATATTAATGAAGAATATGCAAAATACATGCTTCCAAGTTCCGATGTATCTAACTTGGACAAATCAATCTTCTTCATATACCCTTCTACCAGTAAGAATTTTCCAGCTCTTCCACATATTTTAACCTCCTGCGGTGCGCCCTGAAATTTAAGATCTGTAACCTTATTATTTCTATCGAGATATAGTATATTTGATTCTCCCAATCCTCTAACCGTTATGTCTATATCTGGTCCTCCCAAAACGTCTTTATAACGTATCTCGATTCTATTGACTTCCCCCGACCATTCGACATAAGGCAAACTGCAAAACCATATCTCTTTGGGACCGAGATAGATTTTAAAGAGTCCCGCACGGTTGAAGATGAAGTAAACCGTTCTTTCGTCAGGGGTCTCAATGTCATGAAACTCCGTAGGCGTACACGATACAAACTTTAGGTCCGCCAGATGATGGAGGAGATCCGGAATCAGCAGTTCCCTGACATTGCCGTCTTCCATCGGGATATTGATTTTTCTTAAAATTTCGGACATAAACGTTTAGTTTGATTATATATTTCAGGATCTATTACTTCCAGAGTCCGCTGGCATTTGCTCAGATCGTCAAATTTCCGGAGCGTCAAGACATGTTGATAGCCCTTTGCGATGGCAGTTTCTTGTATCCTCTGCCCGTCCGGGAGAATGAGGTGCACCTTGGCTCCATGTGAACGCGAGATCTGGGAAGCGTGGCGTTGCTCTAATATCAGGTCAGGAGTAAAAAACGTAGAAGTGGTAAGAGTATCCCATGCTTTTTTACTCAACGCCAATGAGATTGCCTTATAGTTATTGACAAATGCATCCCTTAAGATCGCATCTCTGAAGCCAATGACCCCCGTATTATACCCTCCATTTCTATGCACTTCGAGACCACGCGAGGAAGCGATCTCCGGATAACGGTCGAACAGAAAACTTTCATTTTCATACCATTCAGACGACTCATATTGTTGTGCGATAAAATCCCAGTCAGAATTCTTTATTTCATCGATCAATGACTGGCGCTTGATAAAGACATCTCCATCGATATGAACCGATCCGATATCCGACGCACCTAAAGCCCATATTTTCCCGGCAGCCCAGAATCTGGGATGAAGATCTTCGGGCATGTCATCCAAGGTTAGATGAATATTATCGTATGGTAAATGACCTAATAGCGCCTTCCCGAGAGAATCTGTATGCAACTCTATAGGTTCTCCGAATTTACGGATATAAGCCATCGATAGTGAGAAATACCAGATATTACCTATCAGCCGCCGTAATCCGTCTACCCCATAGCAATTCAAAGCCAACGGGCGCGTCGAAAACGAATGTATAAATTTTAAATTTCGTCCCATATTCCAATTCCTCCTTCAGATTGGTAATAATATTCAATGTAGGATTCCTTAGCATAAGGAATTTCACTGCATACTATAGGCAAAATATATGTTGCGGAATCCGTGACTAATTCCACCCTACATGATATTGGCTCGTCACCAAGACAAGATAGCGACCCGGCGAACTCATCTTCTGATCCTTTGTAGCCGGCTTCAACGGCAGTTTCATAGGCTGACTTGCCGTCCGTCCCGTCCTCCCCCTTGATGAAGGGAAGCAGCGCCTCGAAGTCGGCCTGAGAATAGGATTCGGCGGGATCCGTGACCAACGAGATGCCGGTAGGATAGGACTTGACTACAGTCCGGATGCCGTCCGGCATCTCCGGATCCGGTATGTGATAGACAATATCGCAACGAAGTTCGGTGCAGGGCAGAAGGCCGTGGCCGTCCGCAACGATGATAAGATCCTCCCCCTCGATGCGGCAGTTATAAAGCTCACCGTTGCGGCGTCCGGCCATAAACTCGCTATAATTGGATCTTAGCCGGACGTCGAAATCGAAGTCCGGAATCCCCGTCTGCACCCCGCAGGGATTCGACAGCTTCAGCCGAAGCAGGAAGTCAGATTTGAAATGGATTGGTTTCACGCAGGTATAAATAAGAAGTGATGAGTAATAAGTAAACTATCCCTATCGCCGATCAGGCCGTCGCCCACGTCAGCATCGAGTCCGACCAGAATATGTCTCCCGGGGATCCGACAACGGCGAAGACCTCCTGACTGACCACTACCGTCAGCGGTTTCGTCCTCTCGATATCCCTCCGGAAATTCTTCAGCAGATATTTCAGCGACGAAGATGTCTGTTGGGCTCCCTCCCCGAAAGTGAAGTTGTCGATGATATGTTCCGATACTCCCGACAGATCCAGAGTTTCTATGCAGTCCGGAATATTCGCAAGATGGAACTGCCAAAGGTTCGGGCAATTCCCGAAAAGATTATTCGCTTCCCAGGCCGACGGGATCAACCGCATGTCTATCTCCCCGACAACGGCCTGAAGATTCCAGCAACCATGGAAAGCGCGACGGGCCGACGTCGGACGGATCGAATCCTCCCAGCCGTTGACTCCGAGGGCAATTACATACGGCACCGGGTTATTTACCGCCGCATAATCCAGCGACAGCGAAGAATCCGAACTCTTAGCCTTCACCGGCAGATTTACCGCCGCCGAACACTGCACGCCTCCCATGTAGGGCGTATATCGGTCCGAAATCATCGTCATCGCCTGCGTCAGCGTCAGCCAATGGCCGGCCACATAGAACGGTGCGCCCGCATTGACCATCGGATAATACCCCGACTTCCGGCGCTCCATCTCCCGCCGGTCGAAGTCCGCCTCCGACCATAGCGTATCCCCCTGCGGCGATATCGCCGCCTCGAAGAGCGGCAGGAACGCCTTCAGTGCGAGGTTATCGTCATAGACGATACCGGACGGCAGCTTCTCTCTGAGCTTCGGATCATCAGAATAGAGAATTGCGGACGGAAGCTTCTCTCTGAGCTTAGGATCATTGGAATAGAGAATCTCCGAAGGGAGCTTCTTGGCGAGAATGAATCCCGATGCGTCGGTATAGGCTTTCCTCGGGATTAATTGGTCAAGTATAGTCTTATAGCCCGAATTAAGGTACTGCAGTACCTTTCCGACCATATCGTTGGTGATTGATTCCATCTCTTCAGTGATAGAGATGAAGTCTATAATTCTATCTATATTTTCCTGGGTTGCCATATCAATCGAATATCTTGTTAAACCTATCGCAGAATACTCCCGGCTTCTGCATCTCTATCAGATTATGGATAGCCGCCATCATCCGGCTGTCTTTCTCGGCGGGAGTAACCTTAAGATTGAATTTCTGAGGATTCTCGGGTCTGAAATCAACCTCCAGTTCTTCAGTCTCCACATGTACCGGAATCCTGCTATCCCCTATTATCAGATTTACTTCATCGGAAGCTAAGAGATCCATTAGAGCCGGGATTTCATCAGCATGCAGCCACGCCGTCGATACCGAAGCAGTAATTTCAATCTCCGCTCTAAGCCATTGCCTGATTTTATCATCCGTGGACGGATCGTATCTTTCAACCGGGATAGTATCCGACTCTCCCTTCAGAAATTTCAGATCGTCCGCTATCTCGAGACGTTCAAATACTCCTAAAGAATTCCGATATTCAAGTGAATACAGATCCTTTCTTTGAGCGGATTGCTCGATGACTACCTTAGTGGCGAATTTCCCGTTGACCAGGATACTGAATTGCGAGATCAACACTCCTTCAGTTTTGAAGAAGTGACGTCTTACGGCTTCCACATCAAGAGCATTAAATCCGGGATCTACTTCAATCGATATTTCCGCACCGATTATATCATCCCCGATCTGCATCGTAAGAGGTCGGTCGGTTAAAAAATAGAGTGGCGCAATTTCCATTTCCCGCATTATAACTTGCCACCCCGGCCTGCGGGAGGAAAAGAAGAAGTTGCCGGCGTAGTTAAGGAATCTGGCCGAAAAGACGTCCTCTTTCTCCTGCGCATATCGACGAAGGTTCTGCTTTGACAAACCTCCCGGAAGAACCGTCACCTGCGCTTCGTCCGCCCAACTCCCTATTTCTGCCCTGAAGCTCACAGTTCTGTTAGCGAGTTCTCCGAAGTCGGCCAAATTTACTACCGGTTCTTGATTCCCTTCCGGAAGCGAAGGAAGATGAACGTTATAAGCATCTACAATATCGGCTATATTGATTTCTACAGGAGGCGCGAACCGACCCTCAAAAACCGTATCGCCGGTAATCATGACCTTATAGCGTCCGTTCGTGCCTGACCATCCCGTCGGGCGCGGTACGGCAACCGTCAAGGGATTGCCGGAGAAGGCGTAGGAAGAATATACGTTCTTGAAATTCATATCGATTCTACTGTATATATCGGAGTCACAACCCCACCTCCAAAGTCGGGAATTCTCATCTTACACCTCTGAAGGAATTCCGCTCTGGCGGCGTTAGGAGTGGTCATGAAATCATAGAAATCACCCGGCGTGCCGAAATGATCCTCTTTCCAAAGATCGTAAGCCGACATGACGTCATCCAACTGAGGGGCTGCTATCAATGCGTTCTGTTTCATACAGCAAAGATAGATCTCCTAACTGGAGCTCTAAAGGACATCTCCCCCGTTGCATATAGCGAACCGGGGGACATTCTGTTCTGCTTCGATGTCGTAATTCCCTTGAGTCATCATGGTGCGTAGTTTTATATTCACATCGATTGTAGACGGAGCCGGGAGCTGATAGGTCGCGGAATCTACCAGACATTTTACCCCTCGGAGCGCAACCGGCTTCAACTTCAATAATTCCGGAATCCTGAATTTCGGAATCCCTGTCTCGATCTCGACAACCCTGTTGCCATGGCGCAATATCTCGTCGTATTGGCGCCAGAAATTATAGAAGAGTCCGTCGCGGAACTGAAAGAGTAGCGACAGCCGCGGCCGCGTGCCGTCATCGAGTGTGACAGCCTGGCCGTTGTAGTTCTCACCATTAAGGCGTCCGTAGGTGCGCCGGCCCCAGGTATAGGCGAACATAAACGCCAACGGCGTTTCCTCCCCGGAGTCTTCCGCGTTTCCGGATTCCTTGACGTAAGTATGGAAATGCCTCGAACCGAAGAGATAGGCCGGACATCTCTCCATGTATTGCCATCCTGTTTTCCCTTCTGTGGTCACGTTCATGATCGGCACGCACTCGTCTACGCTCGAGAGATCTACTGCCGTCAGACCTTCCGACTGAGGATCCCAGGAGAAGAAACTTGACGATGTCTCCTTGACGCGCCCGTTGACTCCGTCGAGCCGGTACCATTTACCGGTCACGCACTCCCTGGCCAATGTAGGAGCTGATGAATCGGCGCTTCTTTGATTGGAACTTAGATAGAAACCCCGGGAATCCGAACTGACCTTAGCCGCTCTGGTATCATACATATCGTAATCGTCATCCCGGTCGTCCCACCAGTCATCATAGTCGTCATCCCACCCGGAGGGAGGTTCCCATTCGTCCGGATCACGGTTCGGATCATAGTCATCCTCATATCTGCCGTCGCCGATATCCCCGTCCCATTCGGGACTCGTGGCCGTACCGACATTTTTCCAGTTCGCTACATTCTGTCCCAGGCCGATATTGCTGAGATCCGCACCCATGGCAAAATCTTCAAACCGCTCGGTCAACGGAGCTGCCCCCTCGATATTAGTGGCAGCCTTTAACTTCACATATTGTTTACTCTCGTAGGTAATCTTCTCGGGAGTAGACATCATACCTGAGAGATCCAGGTTGACGGGATCAGATAAAATATCCTTGATCAATCGAATCTCCACTACGCCGGCATCGAAGTCTGTCCGGTAGACCATCCCGAACCGCACATACAGCGCATTGAGAAATTCGGAGACAGTGCAATCAGGCATCAGATCCTTATAGCGGATTTCTCCCCCGCAGATCGTATCCACGGAATTATTAAGCATCACCAGGCGCGAAAGTTCCGTATCATCCCGGAAAGGATTGGAGGATATCTTCAGACCTAAGTCAGAAAACACCAGCTCCAGGACTCTCCAGACCTTCAGGAATACGGTCAGTCCGTAACCTTCAGGGACATTGACGTCCTTCAATTCTCCGTCAATAACTCTTTTGACAGTCCTGGGCTGGGTGAAATCCTGAAAACCTTTGGGTACATTCAGCACCTCCCAATAGGTTGTCTCCTTGTCATCTACTGTCAGAGTATCTTTCTTTACAGCCAACGGGAATATTGAGAAATCCAGATCATATTCGGCAGGCTCTTCAAAGAATCGAGGAAAATCAAGCATCCAATGGGCGGCTGTTGTATTCCTTCTGTCGACCGGCAGATCCTTCAGGTCTCTCATCGTCTTGGTCTGCCATTCGGCATAGGCTTCCGAATTATCGAATCCTATATTGAAGGTTATCCCTTCGCTCCGCCCGGCCTCCGTCACATTGAGTTTTCCGCTTCTCCGGTAAGAACCGTCCGTCACTTCCGCCCTTTGGAGTGGTAAATTCGGATCCAAACCGGCATCTATCCTGTAAGGAGCACCTAAGGCGCGGATATTCCGGGACGTCAGCGCGACCGTAGCAGAGACCGACTGACTGCCGACATCGTTGAAAATCGGTGACGTATCCTCTATCTCCATCGTAAAGCCCTCGGGAAGATCCAAGGGCATATCATTTACTGCGACCTTTATCATGTTTATTTATATTTTTACGGTTTGGTAAATGGAAGCCGGGCGCTATCTCTCTTCCGCTGCACATCCTCTATATCGCGGAGCACTACGTATGCCCGGAGATTCTTCAGCGCGGCGCGCAATTCCTCTACGACTTTCCGCAATTCCGAGACATCGAGGGCTACCGACGAAGTATAGCCCCCGTCGGCAAATCCCTTCGCCGGAACTGAATAGTCAGGCATAGCAAGCATACGTCGGCGCCGTATCGCCTCGATCATCCCGACTGCGTCGACGACGCGGGGATCCCGCATGATCGGTTTCGGAACTACGTATTCCCCCTTATGTACGACCCCGGCAACCTCCAGGCGGTCACCGTCGCCGGTATAGCCTCCCTCGGAATAGCCGGTAAGTACCCGGTTCTTGACCGAATCTACTCCCTCGATTGATGACGATCCGGACGCGCTGCTCGACGCCTGCATCTTCATCACCTTATCCCGTTCGGCCTTCGCCGCTACTACCTGAGCAACACCGGTAGCCGTCAGCATGGCCGATGCCACCGCACCGGCAATCGGGCCCAACTGGGCGAAAGCTTTCATTATCGCTACCGAAGTGTCGGCAATGATCTGAGCAATCTTGATCGCGAAATCGACGTCCGCATATTTCTTCTGGATGTCGAGTTTCTTATTCTCCTTCTCTTCCTCAAGTGCCGCCGTCTCTTCCCCGTTATTCTTGGCCTGACGGATCAATACGTCATACTTGGCGTCAGACGCCGCTATCTCGGCCTCCTGGATGGCAGAGAACATCGAGGAAGACAGACCTGAGTAATAGTCGAAATATTGTTTGGCATAATTGACTCCTAACTCAAAGCGCATCTTCTGATATTGCTTCTCATCGATAATACCTTGCTCGTGCATCAGCTTGAGCTGATTCAGTTCCCGGTCATATTCATCCTTCCACGTCAGGCCGGCATTCTCCTGAAGCGCCCATTGCTGCTCGAGATATTCATAATTCAGTACGGCCAACCGGCGGTTCTTCTCCTTCTCCAGGGCTTTAACTTGCTCCGAAGAGTCTCCGACCGTCTTGATCACGGCATCATACGTAGCCTCGATATTCTTCTTCTGCATCTCATAGGCGGAAGTTATTCCGGCGAAAGAATCCGGATTCGACATCATCTCCCTGAGTTTGGCCGTCCATTTCCCGGTATCGGTCAGCACCTGCGACTGAGTCTTGCGGATCTGGCTCTCAAGGCCATTCAGTTCCTCAAGGCGTTCCTTCTCCGTCAGATAGTCAGCCTTCTTGATTTCATCATAATATCTGTTCAGTTCCGCCAGACTGTCGGCGTGGGCGTCCTTCTCAGCCTGGAACCTCAGTATCTCGGCTTCTCCTTCGGTGATCTCCTGCTCCCGGAGTTTCTCTTCGATTACATTCTGTCTGGTTTCCAATGCCGCCGTCAAGGCTTCAGAGCTCTTCTCGTGGAATTCCTTCGCCTTGCGAAGCTTCGCGGCATCGACGGCATCCTGAGCCTTGAGGGCCTCAAGTTCCACCTTATCCATCTCCTGAGCGATCTTCTCCAGGAGATCCTTGTCGGAGGCCTTCGTCTTATCCTTAAGCTCGGCAAGTGCAACTGCCAGATTATTGCAGTAAGCAATTACTTCCTCATTCTTCTTGATGATATAGTCCGCTTCCTCAAGGTCATTCCGCATCTTTTCGATGTCCAGATCCTTGGCCCGGTGATCGGCATCGGCCTTCGCGGTCGCTTCCTTTATCGGATCTTTCTTTGGAGCCGATGATCCGCCACCTTTGCCACCCTTCTTGCCGGACTTCTTCCCCCCGGCAGTGGAAGTCGTTTTAGTCGTAGTTTCCGAGGGACCGGGTTCATCTTCCAAGGCCATCCCCTGCTCCTTCATATATTGTTCATGCTCCTTGAGTTTCCGGCTGGAGGGGGTATTCTGTGCTTCATACCAATCGGAGAAATTCATTTCAGCCTGCTTGTCGGCCCGGTCAATCATCGTCTTGGCAAACGACTGCTGACCGCCTTCACCATACTTGGCGGCGTTCCCGTAAACAGCATTGGTATAGCCCTTCAGTTTATCCCGGTCCTTCCAGACACCATACATATCTCTCTTCGTCTTCTCATCTTCCGCTAAGAGATCTTTGTAATAGTCGCGGTTCGCCTCAAGCTGAAGCTTTTTGCGTAAGAGCCCTATATATTCCCTCAAGGCATCGGAATTGGCCCTCACCTTGCCTGTTTCTTCGTCAAGCTGCGCGTTATAGCCGGGGATGATACTGTTGAGTTTTTTGATGGCGTCCAGTCTTTCTTCCTTGGCCAAGGTCTCGTCATTCTGGATCTTGACCAGTTTCTCGATCTTATCTTTCTGGGTTTCGAGCTGCACATTGGCTTCTGTAATGGCATCCTGATATTTCTTTTCAGCCTGCGACAGTGCGTCGGTCTCTTCAGCCGCCTCCTTAGCTTCGGATTTATAGGCCAGCAAGCCCGCAGTCAGAGCAGCCAGCCCTGTGACTACCAATCCGATCGGATTGGATTTCCAGGCAGTATTTAAAGCGTTAGTAGCCGCCGTTGCAATATTCGTGGCCGTCGTCTCCGCAGCCAGAGCAGCGATCTTCGCTCTGGACGATACTATCCATGTCCGGATGGCAGTGATCCAGGATTTAAGAGTGTTGACCGTCAACATAGAGGCCACTCTGAAGGAGATCACCGCCACTACCAATGCATTCAGGGCAGCCTTGCCAAGGGCGCTTTGACCAACGAACTGAGTCAGCCATTTAACGCATGAGCCTATCAGCCCGATGAATTTCCCGAATAATCCGATGACGGTCATCAGCCCTTTTCCCAAGGGCGCGAAGATATCCAGAACTTCCCCGAACCACATCACTACTTCCGTAGCCGCTTCGTAAGCCGCCTTAATCGCCGACCTCAGATCAAAGAATTTCAGCAGCAGGCCCTCCATGGCCGACTCCAGACCGGCCGAAGCACCGGCGCCCGTATCCGTCATCGTGTCTGCCATAGTGTTGAAATCTTCGGCGCAGCCGGTGATGCTGTCACGCAACTCTATCATCGTATCCGTTCCCTCAAGGAAAGTCTTGAAGGCTGCGACGGACTGTTTGTCGGTAAGATCGAGCGCTTTGGCCAGGTCAACTCCCTGGGCGTTCAGTTTCCGGAATCCTTCGACCATCTCGTCGAGAGTGCTGACCGGCCCACCCAACGCCTTGGCAAGATCGCCCGAAGAATCAGCCATAGTCAGCAGGATATTTCGGGTCGCTGTCGCTGATGAAGAAGCATCGAAGCCGGCATTGGCCAACTGGCCGAGCAGGGCCGTTGTGTCTTCGACCGTCAGACCGAAGGAGGCGGCGACCGGTCCGACGGTCGAAAGCGCTGTCTCGAGCTTACGGAAGTCGAGCGAACTCTTGGTAGTGGCGATCGCGAACGACGCCAGGACATCCTCCGTCTCCGAGGCATCTTTACCGAAAATACGGAGCGCCGCGCCACCGAAAGCGGCCGCGCTGCCCAGATCCGCATCCACTGCCTGCGAGAACTTCAGGACCGCCGGCGTCATTGCCTCGATGGAATCTGTGGCGAAGCCCAACTTCGCCAATTCGGTCTGAAGATCCGTAACCTGAGAGGCCGTGAAGGTAGTGGTCTTACCCAAAAACTTAGCCTGCTCGGTAAGCGACGAGATCCCGGCGATGTTGGTACCCAATATCGCCGCCAACTTCGCATTGGCCGCCTCGAAATCCTGGATGGTTGATTTCGCTTGTTTGAATGATCCGACAACGTAATTGGTAACCGCGCTGCCTATCGACCACAATCCTCCTAGCATCATATCTGAGACAGCAGGAATAGATTTTAATTTCTCCCACAGAGACTTAGTAGCACCGGTCGCTTCATTAATAGCGTTTTTGTATTTTTTTACCTTTTGGCTCAAATCCTCCCATCGCTGCGGATCCTGTGCCTTAGATACCGAATTCAGTTCCTGCTGATAAGACTTTAAGCTTTTTTTAAGCTGATTGATGGAAAGATCAGTTGTCTTAATCCGCTCTTCGACCTTCTCCATTTTGGCCTTATTTTCGGCCATTGTTTCATTACTTAACTTAATGGAATTCCGGAGATTCTTCCATTCCGCAGTATTCTTCTTCCCCTCAGCCTCCAACTGCACCATTGCTTTACGAGTGGCCGCCGTCTGCTTCTGAAGTTCCTTGTTTTCCTTCTCAAGTTTATGGTATTCATCCTGAGCCTGCGTTGAATTCAACTTAAGGCACCATTCGATATAGTCCGGAGATAATTGTTTTTTTGCCATTATTTAAATATTTCTATTGCGCAAATTAACTTAACTCTCCATTCTTTCAGAAGGACAAAAACGAAATCAGCGGAAGAAGAATAACATCTCCTTCCGCTGAATTTTATCAGATCTACCTCCCTTGGGATAATTCAATACCTCCCGGAATTCGCCCTGCCTAACCTAATTAACTCTCTCAAAGCCTCCCGGCGGGCTTGTCTCTTAGCATCCCTTTTAAATTTCTCAGGACTTATCCATTTGTTTAAAATTTGATGATATTCCTGATTTACGGGAATAAGCATATTAGGATGCAATTCCCATTCCGGATACTCTATTCCATCCCTACGATCTATCCACATGGTTTTATCCCAATATTGACCGACAGGATGAAATGGCGAGATTCGAGATCTGTAATATTTATACGCATCCTCTATAGCGACCGAATCATCCTTCTTCATTTTTTCAAATTTTTCCCATCTCGCCTCATATTCTTTCTCTATATCAATTTCTTTGAGTCTGCATGAATATGGAATCTCGGGCTTTGAAAACTCCGGGGATAGGGGTACAGGATCATTTGTTATACCAATATAGATCAGGGTTGCCATCACCGCAATACAGGAAATGATGATGGATAATGCCTCCTCTACTCCAATAAGAATGAGCATGCCGGCTAAAGAAAACCAAATAAATATTAATAATAGGAGGGCTTTCATATTTTCATTATATAATTTTCTACAAATATAACAA
>CAYTOR010000040.1:0-17821 GCA_964439505.1 uncultured Sangeribacter sp. | reverse complement strand
GTTAAGATGCTCGCAGAGAAGGGTCAGAAGCTCGGACTCTTTGGTAGTGAGTTTGGTAGTAGAATCGTCTGCTATCAGTACCTGCTTCTGTGTATCAAACGTGTACTTGCCAAGTTTGTAAACAGTGATCTCCTTTTCCTTCTTTCCCTGGACGCGACGCAAGACAGCGTTGATACGCATGACGAGTTCCTCCATAGAGAAAGGTTTGGTAATATAATCGTCAGCTCCGATCTTGAACCCTTGCAATACATCTTCCTTTATGCTTTTGGCAGTCAGGAACATAATGGGCACTTCCGAGTTCACGTTTCTGATTTCCTGCGCAAGGGTGAAACCGTCTTTCTTAGGCATCATCACGTCAAGCACGCAGAGATCATATTTATTTTTGAGAAAAGTCTTATATCCTATTTCACCGTCCTTGCAAAGATCGGCATTGAAACCTTTTGCCTGCAGGAATTCCTTCAGAAGCATTCCCAAGTTTTCATCGTCTTCGCAGAGGAGAATCTTTACATTATTATCCATGGCTTTTTCTATAGTATTAATCAATTTTGAGATACGCGAATTCCGGGAGTTCCGCAATTCGCTTTATTATTTATTATTTAAACACATTAAATAGTGTTAAGTTTTACCAATGTTAAAATTTTTTAGTCTCCCTTAGAAAAACAAGAAGCCTTCATCGAAAATCCTGTCGACGTAGAAACTAATCAGGCCTCCGACACTGAAGTAACTATCAGGCATCATGAGCAGATGGCTCGACAAGAGGGAGGCGAATGATAAACTCGCTCCATTTACCATATTCGCTTTCAGCCGTAATGGTTCCCTTGAAGATCGTGACCATCTTCTTGACGTACGCCAGGCCCAGACCGAATCCTTTGACATCATGACGGTTCCCGGTTGAGACACGATAAAACTTTTCAAAGATGCGCTTCAAATCGTCCTTCTTAATACCAATGCCGTTGTCGCGGATCCGGATCTCAATCATGTTATCGCCATAATCTTTAGTGGTAACAACAAGATGGGGGGGAGTATCCGGCTTCATATACTTAATGGCGTTGTCAAGGAGATTGAAGATAACGTTGGTGAAGTGCATTTCGTCGATATAAACTTCAGCGTTTTCAGCATCCAAGTGCATCTCGATCGAGCCGCCGTCTTTCTCTGCTTTGAGCTTATGCGTATTTACTACATTGTAAATTATACTGTTGACATTGACTTCGGTGAATTTAAGAGCCGACCCTCCGGCGTCATCGTACATCGACATCTGGAGGACTTTCTCTACCTGGAATCTCAAGCGTTTGGATTCATCTGAAATTACACCTGACAACTGCTTGAGCATGGCCGGTGATTTACCGACGGCGTCATCTCCGAGCATCTGTGCGGCCAAAGATATGGTAGAGATGGGTGTCTTGAATTCATGAGTCATATTGTTGATAAAGTCAGTCTTCATCTCCGACAATTTCTTCTGATGGAAAATCATAACTATTGTATAGATGAAGATAATCAGAAGGATAGCGGTGAAGGCTAAAGTCGGGATTATGAATCTGACCGAAGAGAAGATATAGGTGTCTCTGGTCGGGAATTCAACAAAAATACGGTAATTATTGGATCCGCTGTTAGGGAAGAGGGTTGTGGAATAAACCGGCACATCCTCTTCAGTCGGATCAATAAATCCGTGAGTAAAGTATAATAAGGTATTATTTTTTCCGGCAACCGCGAAGGTAAAGGGCAGAGTGACACCATTATTTTCAAGTTCTGTGCTCAAGAAATTCCGGATGACGGTAGAGTCAGCGCGCTCTTCAAGCGGACGCAGCGGGGCGTCGCGGAGAATCGTAAGTATTACCTCATTGAGAAGACCCTGCTGATATTGATATTGATTCTTCAGCGATTCCCGCATTTTACGGTATCTCTCGCTAACTTCCTGAGTGGCATTCCTGTAATTAGAAAATGGATTGAGGTTTTGCGATTCAGTGTATGAGGCGGATGGGGCGGCAATCTCTACCCGATTTTGAGAAAAAGATAAAGAATCTTCGTCCTCTCCGGAGGAATTCAGGATGGCCACGTCTTCTTCCAGATAATGTAGAGTTTCGTATCTCTCCAGTAAACCCACGGCCGAATGAAGCGAGCGCATCACATTCTCGGAGAATTGAGCTTCGCGCATCTTGACCATGTTTTCCAGATAGATAATCTGGAAGTATAATAGTGTTCCGAATGTCAAGGCCATGATAGCCATCAACATCCAAATCAGGGACTTCTTCATTCTGTTCAATTTTTTATATATTTTTAACGTCTTAAGCACGTCATTGTTTCATTTCGGACGAAATTATTGGATTGATATCTTATTCCTCTCCTCCCATACTTTCTTGGAATAATACTTTATTATTTGCGTACCTTATTCTTCGCGGGCGCAATGTATTGCGCCCCTACTTTCTTGCGCCCGACTTTATTGGAATTAAACTGTTTTCAAAATTTATTTTGAAAATTTTCTGTTAAAACGTCCATTAAGTCGGAAAATAATCTTATCTTTGCGTTACCTTAAAATCTAACATACTTTATACTTACAAAGTATAACTTAACCACCTTAAAAAGTAAATCTAAACCATGAACCGTAATGTACGTCTCTGCCCGAACAAAGTCGTGCAGTATCTTCAGAAAGAACCGTCGCAATTCAGAAAAGCGGACATTATCCGCTTCGTTGAAGAGAATGGCATCAGGATGATTAATTTCATGTATCCTGCCGACGATAACCGACTGAAAACCCTTAACTTCGTAATAAATGACGCTGATTATCTGGACTCAATCCTGACATTCGGTGAAAGAGTCGACGGCAGCTCGCTCTTCCCGTTTATCGAAGCCGGCAACAGCGATCTCTATGTGATCCCCCGTTATTCGACAGCGTTTGTAGATCCCTTCGCAGAGATTCCGACTCTCACTATGCTCGCGTCTTTCTTTGATAAAGAAGGTCGTCCGCTCCATTCCTCACCGGAATATACACTGCGTAAAGCAGTAGAAAGTTTTCGTGCTGAAACGGGACTGGATTTCTATGCCATGGGAGAACTCGAATATTATGTAATCTCTGATGATCCGGGACTTTTCGCCGCTTCGGATCAAAAAGGATATCATGAATCAGCTCCTTACTCTAAATTCAGCGACTTCCGTGTGGAATGTATGGCTATGATAGCCCAGGCCGGAGGTCAGATCAAATATGGCCACAACGAAGTCGGCAACTTCACTCTCGATGACAAGATCTATGAACAGAATGAGATCGAATTCCTTCCTGTACCTGCAATCGAGGCCGCCGATAACCTGATGATAGCGAAATGGATAATCCGCGGGTTGGCTGCCAAGCGAGGTTACGACGTGACGTTCGCTCCGAAAATCACTGCCGGTAAAGCCGGTTCGGGACTGCATATCCATTTCAAGATAATGGACGGCGACCAAAACGTAATGACTGATGCCGACGGCCGTCTGAGTGAAATAGCCCGCAAAGCGATCGCCGGAATCCTGGATCATGCGGCGGCCATTACTGCCTTCGGAAATAAGGTGCCGACCAGCTATTTCCGTCTCGTACCTCATCAGGAGGCACCGACTTCCATCTGCTGGGGCGACCGCAACCGGTCTGTTCTCGTACGTGTGCCCCTGGGTTGGACCGGAGAACTGGATATGTGTTCCCATGCCAATCCTCTGGAAGAGGATGCCCGCCGTCAGGCTCCCCAGAAGCAGACCGCAGAACTTCGTTCTGCCGATTGCTCGGCCGATGTCTATCAGCTTATAGCCGGAATGGTTGTGGCAGCCCGCGAAGGTATCCTCTCAGAAGAAGGGTTGAAGAGAGCCGAAGAGATGTATGTAAACGTCAATATCCATAACGACGAGAATAAGGAGAAACTCGCTTCACTCGAATCTCTGCCTGATTCCTGCGTTGCATCTGCTGAGGCATTGGAAAATAATCGGAAAGACTTTGAGAAATACGACGTCTTCTCTCCGGCTCTGATCGACGGCATCATCACCAAGCTCCGTAAGCATAAGGATGCAAACCTTCGCAAGAAACTTGAAGGTAATCCCAAAGAGATGCTGGAGGTAGTAAGGAAGTTCTGGCATTGCGGATGATTTTATTTGAGTCTTATATATTATCGGAGGCTTCCGGGGCGTTATCTATATAATGAACCGATATAGTAAAAACATAAGGGTGATAGGGGAGGAAAGACAGCAGAGGCTGTCTGCCTCCTCTGTCTTCATTATAGGTTGCGGAGCCTTGGGAGGGCAACTCGCGATGCTTCTTGCCGGCGCCGGAGTCGGCCGGATCGGAATTGCGGATTTCGATACGATAGATATCACTAATCTTCAGAGGCAACTATTCTTTGATGAGAACTCACTGGGGAAAAGTAAATCTGACGTGTTGGCAAAAAAATTATCGTCTCTCAACTCCGAAGTCGAAATCATACATCATAAGGAGATGATATCCCGCAAGAATTATCGGCTTCTATTGAGCGGTTATGATATGATTGCTGACGCAACCGACAATCCGGCGACCAAGTATTTCATTGATGAAGTTTCAAAGGAAATGAAGGCCGCTTGTTGCCTCGGAGGCGTTGCAGGATGGCGTGGTCAAGTCGTAATTTTCGCGAATTCAGGTTCTGAAACCGGACTTACTTACAAAGACATCTTTCCCATTCCGGAATCTGATCCCTCCATGCTTCCATGCGAGATTGAAGGAGTTATGGGGCCTGCAGCATCAACCATAGCTTCGATCCAGGCCTCCGAGATCATCCAATTCCTTATTAGGAAACCGGAAGAACAGTGGCGCGAGAGAATGATCGCTTTAGATCTGAGCATACCCTCCATGAATGTAGTCAATCTCTCTTAGGTCCTCACTTAGACCCTCACATCAACCCTCGTGAAGCCTCTACAGAAGACCCCTGTGAAGTCCCGCACGTAGACCATAGTGAAGGATTTCCGGGAAAAGAATAATTGAAGACATTGAAACATTTCTTAACTTAAGCGTTATATAAGAAAGAACAATCAATTTTACTTGCACTTTTGACGCCATTGCAGCGGATTAAAGGTAGCATGTACTATAAAAAACAGATAATTATGCCCAACAAGAGAGAATTCAAGAAATACGCCGACGCACTTGGTTCGTCAGTGATCAATGAAATGATGATTGCCTACTACAATGTAGAAGGCGCCGACAAGAAGGCTATTGCTGATGCTGTAAGCAAGGTAATAGGTGCAATCGAAGAAGCTAAGGATAATGCCAACGTTTACTTCGATCGCGGTGAGAAATCATTTGCTGATCATAAGGAATATGCAGTGGCCAAGCGTAAATTCTTCCGTGCACTCTTCAATAAGATCGAGAATGACTTCAGTGCGAAAGTTAACGAAGCCATGAAGGAATTCAATGCAGCACTTCCCGAATCTTATAAAGAAGCTCAGAAAGAAGCCGTAAATGCTTAAAATATAAATCTATAACCCTATCATAACGGGTTTGTAGGGAAGGAAAACATCAGTATTTTGGCTCATGAGCGAAAATTTGATGGTTAGTAAAAATTCACAATCCCGAGGGAGCTTCTTCTTTTCTGAGGTTGCTCTCTCTTTTTTTGTTATGGCGATAGATAATCCTTCCGTAATCGGGACGATCTATCTTAATGATAAAGTATTCTGAAAAATCAGAAGATGGGATTCAGCTGTGAATTTACATGATTGTGAGTTTACATGAAAATGTTAATAAAAAGATTCAATGCCAATGAATATCTGGGGACTTGCTCTGAAGTTGGCCGGTTGGAAAGTGGAGATCACTGCTCCAAGGCGTGATAAATGTGTGATATGTGTCGCCCCGCATACCTCTAACTGGGACTTTATCTTAGGGTTGGCGGCGTATCAGTCTCTCGGAAGGAGTGCGAATTTCCTGATGAAGAAATTCTGGTTTTTCTTTCCGTTGAAATATCTGCTGAAGGCCTTTGGAGGGATACCCGTCGAATCTTCAAAAAAGACCGGCAAGTCATTGGTGAGTCAGATTATCAATGATTTCTCCACAAGAAAATATATGAATTTGGCGGTTACTCCTGAAGGAACTCGCAGTCGGGTGGAGACATGGCGCACCGGTTTTCTCCAGATTGCAGTCGGCGCGGGAGTACCGATTCAGTTGGGAGTGATAGACTTCTCAGAAAAAAAGATCATTATCAAGGAAGAATTCAACCCGACGGGGGACATCCCTTCTGACATGGCCCGCGTCAAGGAATACTACTCCCGTTTTACGCAAGCCGCCAAATATCCGGATAAGTTTACTGTCTGAAGAATTTCGTAACTTCCCTTTCCTGTCAAACAAAATCTTAATATCATGACTAAGAACCTTAACGTATGTCTTTACCCAATGCCTCTCCAATGGGGAGATAAGAAGGCTAATCTCAAATTACTTGAAGAGGCTTGCAAGGAGATTCATCCTGCAACTGATCTTCTTATCCTCCCCGAGACTTTCTCTACAGGATTTCCATCCGGAATGGATAAGGAGGAGATAAGACCTTTAGCCGAACGGAACACTGAAAAGACCATAGATTTTCTAAAGTATCTTGCTCATACGCATAATGTGGCGATTGCAGGGAGTTTCATTGCGAATTCCGGAGGTAGCCTCTACAACAGAGCTTTTTTCATAGAGCCTTCGGGTGAGGAATATTTCGCTGATAAGCGTCATCTATTTACCATGGCCGGTGAAGATCGAAACTTCTCTCACGGACATGAACGCATGAAAATCCGTTATCGCGGATGGAACATTTCGATGATTGTATGCTATGACATCAGGTTCCCGGTCTGGTGCAGGAATGTTGGAAATGAATATGACCTGCTTATCGCCGTAGCCAACTGGCCGAAGGTAAGGGTTGACGCGTGGAACAAACTGCTGTTTGCCCGGGCTATTGAGAACGAAGCATTCGTTATTGGTGTCAACTGTAAGGGGACCGACGCCGGAGGATTTGAATACGACGGATCGAGTATGGCAATAGATTTTAAAGGGAAAGAGATTTCTACCCGTACTTCCGAAGACTCTCCATTCCTATATGCAACCTTATCGATGGAGAAACTCGAGAAATTCCGGGAGAAGTTTCCGGCATTCAGAGATGCCGACTCCTTCAGAATCGAGTAAGAGAGATTGAACTTTCGCTCCCTCTCAGTGTTTTATAAATATAGGTATATAAACAGGCGCTACTATGGATGTAGTTAATAGATATGACTTATTTTCATAGCGCTATTTAGAATATGAGTATAAAATCTTAATAATAAATGCTATGAATAAATTTGAAGAAATTGTAAATGCTGAAGTTCCGGTATTGGTTGACTTTTTTGCAACTTGGTGTGGACCTTGTAAAATGATGCATCCCGTACTTGAAGAACTCCATGAAAAGAAAGGTGATAAACTGAAGATTATTAAAATCGATATCGATAAGAATAGCGCTCTCGCCGATTCTTTGAAGATTAAGAGCGTCCCCACTTTGATGCTTTTCAAAGACGGAGAATTGAAATGGAGAGATGCAGGCTATAAATCACTTCATGACCTCGAAGCAAAGATAGACGAATTTGCGTAACGAACCAGAAATACAAAAGGTAACGAACCAGTAATACAAAAGAAGGGGAAAAATCTCAAGAGATTTTTCCCCTTCTTTTGTATTACGCTAATCGCGCCGCTCTTTTCGGGCCGCATCGATACGGAGCAGTATGAATAAGAGGATGGTGAAGCCCCAAAGCGAACTGCCTCCGTAACTGAAGAAGGGTAGCGGGATGCCTATGACAGGACATAATCCTAAGACCATTCCGACGTTGATCGACAGATGGAAAATCAGATAACTGACCACGCAATAGCCGTAAACGCGACCGAATGGGGTCCGTTGGCGTTCAGCTACGTGAATTAGACGCAGGATTAGAGCGAGGAAGGTCAGAAGCACTGCAGACGCACCGATGAATCCCTCTTCTTCGCCGATTGTGCAGAAGATAAAGTCTGTGTGCTGTTCCGGGACGTACTTAAGTTTTGTCTGTGTGCCGTTGAGAAATCCTTTCCCCGACAATCCCCCCGAACCGATTGCGATCTTAGACTGATTGACATTATAACCTGCCCCGCGCAAGTCCTCTACTATCCCCAAGGTCACCTTGATACGCTGACGCTGGTGGGGCTGAAGAATATTGTCGAATACATAGTTGACGCTGAAAAGGAACATAACCGATATCACTGCAAAGGCTATCGTCACCATGAATTTCTCTATCCGGTGCTTGAACATCGCGACCAATACATAGACAATGCCCAAAGCGAGGATTGTAAGAAAAAAGATTACGCCGTTAACAGTGATTCCGAAAAGGCTCAGGACCGTCACTATGGCTCCGGCGGCTGCATACCCGATAATAACATTTCGCGCTATGATTATGTCGCGACAATAGAATAGGAGCATGCAGCAAAAGATGAGGGTAATGATCAGCAATACGGAAAATTCTCCTGCCGGAATCCCTAATATCAATGGGTCAGCGAATTTTACGGCCACAACGAAATAGACTACCGCGCACAACACTGAAAACAATACCAGACCACTCATCCCTTCGCGATATAACACGAATATAAGGGAGAGATAGACCAGTGCCGAGCCGGTCTCTTTCTGAAGAAGGATCAAGATGATAGGAATGAAAATTATCATCAAGGCCCTGAAGTAGTTGGTAAGCTTTTGATTAAGATTGAAGTTATAGGAATCAAAAAGCTTGGCCAAGGCCAATGCCGTCGCAAATTTACCGAATTCAGCAGGTTGAATCGACAGTAAACCATTGCCGATCACGATCCATGATCTTGATCCTTTTATATCCGGGGCTATGAAGATAGTGACGAGCAAGAGTAGGATGACGCATCCATATATTGGATAAGCATAGGCTTCGTATAATCGATAGTCGAGCAGCAAGACCATTCCTCCGAGGAGCAATGCGAGACCGGCCCACATAAATTGCTTTCCGGAAAATTCCTTGAAATCCAGAATCGCAGCATTGTCAAAATCATAGCTTGCCGCATAGATACTGAAAATGCCTCCGACAATCAGAAGTAAAAACAGGAAGATGGTCAGCCAGTCGAGATTCCTGAATACCGAAGTATTAGCCTCAGTGTTTCTTAACGCCACTTGATACGATTGTATTAGAGTTCAACATTCTGTCTTCGACTCCCTTCCTTCCCGCGGAAATCTCGCCCTTCAGATACTTTTCTATGATCAGCGATCCGATGGGCACTCCGTAAGTAGCTCCGAACCCGGCATTCTCAACATAGACGGCCACTGCGATCTCCGGATTGTCGTAAGGCGCAAACCCCATGAAGACGGAGTGGTCGCGGCCATGGGGATTCTGAGCCGTACCGGTCTTTCCGGCAACAAGAATGTCGGGGAGATTAGCTGTGCGGCAAGTGCCTCCGGTGACGGCCATTCTCATCCCTTCTGCGACCATCTCATAATATTCCTTCTTGATATTCGGTCGATGCTTTTCGGAATATTTCTTATCTATATGATCATTCTCAATCCCCTTGACTACGTGAGGGGTGATGAAGTATCCGCGGTTGGCTATCGTCGCACACAGGTTAGCAATCTGAAGAGGAGTGGCCAAGACCTCACCCTGGCCGATAGAAACGGAAATGATAGTATTCGCGCTCCAGTTGGCTCCGCGGAAGGAACTACTGTAGAATTCAGAGTTAGGAATAAATCCGCGGCTTTCTCCCGGAAGATCGAGACCGAGTTTATATCCATACCCTTGCTCGACCATATAGTTTTTCCATTTTTCGAATTGTTTGGAAGCAGTAGTACCTCGCTTGTCAATCATATTCTTGAAACCCCAGCAGAAATAGGCGTTGCAGGAAGTCTGCAGAGCGGGCTTGAGAGCGATGGGGGAAGCGTGGCCATGGCATCCGACCCTCAGGCCGTTGACATACCCTCGATGACAAGGATAGCGGGTTGCTTCCGTGACGACTCCCTCCTGAAGGAAGATAAGTCCTTGAGTGGGCTTAAACGTAGATCCGGGAGGGTACGCGCCCTGAATAGACCGGTCGAAGAGCGGTTTCTGCGGGTCTCGGCGAAGTTCAGCGTAATTCTTACCCCGATCCTTACCTACGAGCAGTCTCGGGTCATAGTTCGGGGAGGTAACCAGACAGAGGACTTCGCCGGTCTTAGGTTCGATGGCCACGATGGCCCCGATCTTTCCGGCCATAAGTCTTTCTCCGTACTCCTGCAGATCCATGTCGATAGAGAGGGTAAGGTTCTTGCCCGATTCCGGGGCTTCGTCATGGATACCGCCTTCGTATTTTCCCTTGATTCGTCCGAGAGCATCCTTCATAAGGATTTCCACTCCCTTTTTACCGCGGAGTTGCTCCTCATAGCTTCGCTCTACACCTAAGTCCCCGGTATAATCTCCAGGCTTATAATAATCACTGTTTTCAATATCGGAAGTGTTCACTTCCCTGATATTACCTAAGATATTGCCCGCAGCGGGGGAATTGTATTCGCGGATAGTACGTTTCTGCACGAAGAACCCCGGGAAAAGGTAGAGCTTTTCCTGAAGACGGCCGTAATCGGCCTGTGAAAGATGCGAGATAAGTTTTTGGGGAGTATAAGCGGAGTAGCCCGGATTTTTGCGGGGATCCTTCATTTCCGCCCATTTCATCCTTAATTGCTCCGGTGTCAGGTTAAGGGCCTCACAGAGAGCGACCGTATCAAGATCCTTGCCGACATCCTTTGGAATCAACATGACGTCGTAAGCAGGCTGATTAAAGACGAGAAGGCGTCCGTTGCGGTCATATATCAGCCCTCGGGCCGGATAGATGACTCTTCTGAGGAAGGCATTGCTCAGAGCGTTTTCCTTATATTTATCGTCGGCAACCTGAAGATTGAACAGCCGGACGATATATATGATTACAAGCAGAGCTATGAATCCTCCGATAATATATTTTCGACTTGAAAAAATACTTTTCATTTAATTGAGAGAGAAACAGGTTCCCGGATTTCAGGCCATGGAATTTTTAAAAGATGGCAGCAGGCAATCAATGCCGATTATTACCAAGAATGTCAGGACCGCACTCGAAATCGTCATGAGTAAAACAATGCCGATTGAGGCAAAACTGAAATATTCAATTCCAAAAACCATCAGGCAAAAGATACCGCACATCGAGATAAGATACTTCGAATAATCCTGCCATCCGATTGAAGAGATAGAGGGCACGATTCGTTTTGTTTTATCGTCGCGAGTGACATATGAGTAGAAGACTGCCGGTCGGATCGCTACCAATAAAGTGCATGCCAAAGCATTGAGCCCGGGAGTATCTGAGAAGAGATCTACGAAAAAACCTAACAGGAATGACAAAGTCAACGCCAGGTTTTGCGAGACCCCTATGGGAAACCTTATTATGAAATAGATGAAAATAAACGGTACAGCCACATTGAAGAGCATGATATGGTTGCAAATCAATACCTGCACCAATATCAATAACGGAAAAAGTATGGCCAAAAGTATAGTATTATTATTCATCGGATTCAATTATCATTCCGTTTTAATGTCGAAAGTTGCCAGCGAGTCAAGTTCGGATTTGTAGACGTCGCGGATGACGCGGACGGTACTAAGGGTATTGAAATCACTTGCCAATCTTACCTTGAGGATATAGAAATTATCTTCAGAAGTCTTCACGCGATTGAGAATAGTCCCTACGGGAAGTCCCTGGGGGAATGTTGTCGAATATCCGGAGGTCACTATTGTATCCCCTATATTGTATTGGGCATGCCGAGGCATCTCTTCTACGTACGCTATTCCCGGATCACCCCCATGCCAGGACAAGGATCCGACGAAGGGGGTATCTTTTATTTTGACGGAAAAGTGTTGGGTCTCATTAAGAATCGAAATCACTCGCGAGGTATGCGGGCCGGCTACGTTGACTATACCTACTATTCCGTTATGGTCGACAACTCCCATTCCTCGGTCAACGCCATCGAGAGTCCCGGCGTTAATTGTAAAGTAATTCTGAGGATGGCGGGTAGAATTATTGATCACGGAGGCCAAGACATAGTCAAACCTTTTTGTGAATGAAGGCTTTGCAGAGGCGGTCGAATCCAGATCCGAAAGTTGAGTCCGGTAAGACGCTATCTGATTTCTCAGATTAAGAATCTCATTCTCAAGATTGGCATTCGATTCCTGAAGGCTTCGATTGATTTTCTTTAGATTGAAGTAACCCGAAATCCCGGAAGCGGTATTATAGACGCCGCCGGTCAAAGAGTTCGCGCTTGTAAGCAAGACGCTTGCATGATAATCATCACGTTTCGAGAGGAGTATACAACTCAGAAGCACATAGAACGCAAAAACGAACCATGTGCTATACCTGATGATGAAGTTGAGCAGATTTCTCAATTTTCTCTATATTGAAAAGTCCTCCTGTATGGCTTACTTGATAAGGAATGAGAAACGATTGATATTCTTGAGCGCGACGCCGGTGCCTTTCGCAACTGCATGCAAGGGGTCCTCGGGAATTTTGAATTCAATCTGGAAGCGGTCGGTGAAGCGCTTTGCAAGTCCGCGAAGGAGAGCGCCCCCACCTGCCAGATAAATGCCGTTCTTGACGATATCGGCATAAAGTTCCGGGGGAGTCTGTTCGAGAGCTGCCAGAATGGCGGCTTCCATTTTTGAAATGGTCTTATCGATACAGTGTGAGATCTCCTGATGGGTTACATGCACTTCCATCGGAAGAGAAGTCAATTTGTTAGGACCTCTTACGATAAAGGGTTCCGGAGCGTCTTCGAGCTCTTCGAGGGCCGATCCTACATGAATCTTGATTTGCTCGGCCATTGAAGTACCGACCTTCAGGTTATGAACGCGTCCCATGTGGTCCTGGATATCCGCTGTCAGATCGTTGCCGGCAAGACGGATAGACTTGTTGCTGACAATGCCGCCGAGGGAGATCACTGCAATTTCGGTTGAACCGCCACCTATATCGACGATCATGTTGCCTTCCGGCGCTTCCACATCCAGGCCGATACCAAGGGCGGCCGCCATCGGTTCGTAGATCATATAGACGTCTCTACCTCCGGCATGCTCGGAAGAATCGCGTACCGCGCGGATCTCCACTTCAGTCGAACCGGAAGGGATACATACTACCATGCGCAGGGAGGGGGAGAACCAACGGCGCTTGGTAGAAACCATCTTTACCAATCCGCGGATCATTTGTTCGGCAGCATCGAAGTCTGCGATGACTCCGTCGCGAAGCGGACGGACGGTGCGGATGCCCGGAGATTCCTTACCCTCCATCTGGTGGGCAGTTGTACCGACTGCTATTACTTTGTCAGTCTTATTCTGGATTGCGACGACCGAGGGCTCGTCGACAACTATTTTGTCGTTATGTATGATAATGGAGTTGGCGGTGCCAAGGTCCATTGCTATTTCCTGCGTAAAAGAGAAAAGTCCCATTCCGATTGTTGTTTTAATGTTTTACAACATGTTTCTATTTCAGACTACAAAGTTAATAACTTTAACCCAAGGGAGGAAAAAATTAAGTAGTTTTTTTTACCTACGACCCCGAAAAAGTGTTAAAAAAGATTAATGGCTCCATTCCTTAATCGAAATGAAGCCATTAATATAGTTTAAGAAGTATAAGAATAAGGATAAGATTAAAATCCTGATTCTTATTGAGTCTTTCTGAAATCTTGTCGAGGCTTAGCGGGCGGGATAGTAGGTCTCGATAGCGTACTGGAAGTTATCGATGACGTTATCGATGTCGCCGTCTGACTGAATGCTCTTGGCGCGGTTGGCTATAGCCAGACCGGGTTCGAAATATTCTGCTCGGATAGCGTTCTTGCCGGCCTGGTCTCTGGGATCAAGCTGCCCGAGCTTATTGGAAGCCACACGATAATATTTCTTAGCGGCGTTTTTGAGAGTTTCGAAATCACACTCAGGAATTGCAACGGCCGCTGCATAGTCAGCGATAGAAGCGTCATCATTACCGGCGCGATCGTTTACGAAACCACGAAGACCGATCAGGTTTGCATTGCCGGGATTGGAGGGGAGAAGGTTGTTGATAGTTTCCAGAGCCTTATCATACTGTTCGTCCATAACGAAAGTATTTACAAGGTTGTTGAGGAATACCGGGGGCTCCATGCCGTACTTTTCATAACCGGCTTTGGCAATGTCAAAGATTCTTTTCTGAGCCTCTTCCTGACGTGCAGAGTCATTCTGAGCGATGTTCTGCCAGCATGCGAGTTCATAGATATACGCATTGGGATCTTCGAATCCGAGCACCTGTGCTTTATGGAAAGCCTGGGCTGCCTCATTTACAGCATTACCGGAATAAGCGGCGATACCTGCATTGAAATAAGCCTGAGCGCGGTCAGCGGCAGGAGTCTTGGGAGCCTTGTTGCCAAGTATCTCCATCTCGGGGAGTTCTCCAAAGATATAGAAACACTTATAAGCTTCAGGATAGAAGCGTTTTGCTTCCCACATTGCAGCTCCGGAAGTGAAGAAATCTCCGGAGTGAGCGGCAATCTTGCCGATGATATCCTTAGTGTACTTGGGTTTGATCTCTCCCTTTTCGTTGGGAACCTGATCCAGAGGAAGTGCCTTAAGATAGAGTTCGTAGCCGTTAAGGAGTTCCTCGGCCATCTTTTC
Organism: uncultured Sangeribacter sp.; assembly: GCA_964439505.1. Lineage (GTDB taxonomy): Bacteria > Bacteroidota > Bacteroidia > Bacteroidales > Muribaculaceae > Lepagella. Next base: position 3,193 of record CAYTOR010000040.1, on the reverse strand, counting down.
CTTGTTGGCAGCCGGATCGTTGGGGTTGATCATACCGGCCTGCACACCTTTATCATAGGCCTTGAACTCAACTTCACCCCCGGTGAAGTAAGTAAGAGCATCATTAGCTGTAGAGGGATCAGCGATCGCCTGACGGATAAGATTGCGGGCGTCCTCAATCTTATCGACCTTGCCGGCGAGCTTCTTGGCTGCGTCGACATTCTCTTTCTGTGCGCTCATCGAGCCTACCGCTGCGACGCAAAGCGCGAAAGTCATGAATTTCTTCATATTGGTTTTATATACGTGAGTTTTGGTTATTTTTCCATTGAACAGTCTAAATTAGACCTTTCAGATGCTGCATGGTTTATTCTTCAGGAAGGGTCTCGCGATCAAGTTTCTCCAGTTCTTCGTCAATTATATCCTGTTCCTGACGGTCGATCTCTTCACTGATCACATCAATGGTCTCCTGATTTTCTGCTTTTGCTTCTTCTGAGAGTTCATTATCGGCTTCTTTCAAAACCTCTTTGTCGGGATCAGAATCAACCTTGCATACTGATGCGATCGTGTCTCCGCGTTTGGTCAGGTCTATGAGTTTGACGCCTTGAGTAGCGCGACCCATTACTCTTACATCTTTGACGGCCAAGCGAAGAGTGATTCCGCTTTGATTGATGATCACCAGATCGTTTTCATCGGTCACATTTTTGATAGCCACGAGCTCGCCGGTCTTTTCGGTCACTGAAATTGTCTTCACGCCCTTGCCACCGCGATTAGTGATTCTGTAATCATCGAGATCAGAACGCTTGCCGTAACCTTTCTGGGATACAACCATGATAGTATCTTTGGAATCGACTTTCATGGTGATCATGCCGACGACTTCATCGTTTTCGCTGCCGAGCGTCATTCCGCGCACGCCGGTCGACATGCGGCCCATCTGGCGCACGGTGCTCTCATGGAAGCGGATTGCGCGGCCCTCGCGGTTGGCAAGAATGATTTCGGAGTTGCCGTCAGTCAGTGCTACCTGAATGAGTTGGTCATCTTCACGTATTATTATAGCGTTCACGCCGTTAGCGCGCGGACGGGAGTAATCATAGAGGGAAGTCTTTTTGACCGTACCGTTTTTGGTGCAGAAGACAAGGTTATGACTGCGTGTATACTCTTCGTCATTAAGTTTCTTGATCTTGATGAAGGCGTTGACTGCATCATCGGAATCAATATTGAGAAGGTTCTGAATTGCGCGGCCTTTGGAGTTCTTGCCGGCCTCCGGAATCTCATATACCTTCAGCCAGTAGCAACGGCCCTTACGGGTGAAGAAGAGCATCGTATTATGGTTGGAGGCAGGATAGATATACTCTATGAAATCCTCTGAGCGGGTGTCGCTGCCTTTAGCCCCGAGACCACCGCGGTTTTGAGTTCTGAATTCCGAAAGGGGAGTACGCTTGATATATCCCAAGTGGCTGACAGTGATGATCATCTCGTCATCTGGATAGAAGTCCTCTGCGTTAAATTCTCCGGCGGCGAGGTTGATGCGGGTGCGACGTTCGTCGCCGTATTTATCGCGGATTTCGATAAGTTCATCTTTCATCACTTCGCGGCAGACCTCATCGTTGTTGAGGATATCGTTCAAGTGGGCGATGAGTTTCATAATCTCGTCATATTCATGACGGAGTTTTTCCATTTCCAGGCCGGTCAGCTGTCGGAGTCGCATCTCGACGATAGCGCGGGTCTGTATCTCATCGAGATCGAAGCGGGAAGCGAGGGTATTGCGGGCCTCTTCAGTGGTGCGGGATCCCCGGATGATAGCAATAACCTCGTCGATGTTATCGACAGCTATCATCAGCCCGCGGAGGATATGGGCGCGCTCCTCGGCCTTGCGGAGTTCGTAGCGGGTGCGACGGATTACAACGTCATGGCGATGCTCTACGAAATTGGAGATCAGATCCCGGAGATTGAGAGTGCGCGGTCTGCCGTTTACCAGAGCTACATTATTGACGCTGAAGGAAGTCTGGAGCTGCGTCATCTTGTAGAGCTTATTGAGAATCACACTGGCGTTGGCATCTCGCTTGATGTCGATCGCTATGTGCATTTCTCCGCGGGCGGAAGTATCGGTAATATCGGAAATACCGTCTATTTTCTTCTCTTCTACAAGATCCGCGATACTTTTTACAAGTTCATTCTTGATTACCCCGTGAGGGATTTCGGAAATGACGATGACGTCGTGATTACCTTCCGATTCGATCTCGCATTTACCACGGAGCACGATTCTGCCACGACCTGTCTCGTAAGCTTCGCGAACACCCTTCATACCGAGGATTTCGCCGCCGGTCGGGAAGTCAGGAGCCTTGACATATTCCATAAGACCTTCGACGTCGATCTCGGGATTGTCGATGAAAGCGATACATGCGTTAAGCGATTCCGTCAGATTATGAGGAGGCATATTGGTTGCCATTCCGACTGCTATGCCGGATGCTCCGTTGACCAAAAGGTTCGGAATTCTGGCCGGCAGCACGGACGGTTCCTGGAGGGTATTGTCGAAGTTAGGAACGAAGTCTACCGTATCTTTATCCAAGTCGGCGAGCATTTCCTCGCCCATTCGGGCAAGCTTGACCTCAGTATAACGCATGGCAGCCGGAGAGTCGCCGTCGATAGAACCGAAGTTTCCCTGTCCGAAGACGAGGGGATAACGCAATGACCAATCCTGAGCCAGGCGCACCATTGTCAGATAGATGGAGGAGTCACCATGGGGGTGATATTTACCCATTACCTCACCTACTATACGCGCTGACTTTTTAGTATCGCCTGAAAAGAAGTTGTTGAGTTCGTTCATGCCATAAAGCACACGGCGATGAACGGGTTTGAAGCCGTCTCTGACATCCGGAAGCGCACGCGAAACGATTACAGACATAGAGTAATCGATATAGGCGCTTTTCATTTCCGTATCAATATTGATAGGAATAATCTTGTCGTCTCCTTGCATTGTTATGTAGTATCTCTGTTATCATGGAAGAGTATAGTGAAGCAATCACTTTTACGGCATAAAGACCGGATAATATCGTCACCCGTATCCAATAGAATACGCCTACTCTCCTAATCTACAAAATTACAAAAAAATGTCGTAACTGCCAAATGCAATTACGACATTATCTAAGATTATTCTTCCGAAGCCTACTCTCAACTGGCAACTGCAAAATTATCGATTTGTTTGAAGAAAACCTCC